>JAJDET010000233.1 GCA_029259655.1 Planctomycetota bacterium | reverse complement strand
CGTCGGGCTGGTCGTCCTCGAGGCGCTCGAGCACTTGCGCGTACGACTCGTAGTCGCGCAGGACGCCCACGGCGAGTGCGGATGCCGCAGCACGCACGTCGGAGCGCGACGCGACGGCATCGCGGAGCGCAGAGGCTAGGCCCGAAGGCACCGCCGCGTGCTCGGCGTTGCGACCGTGACCGAGGAGGGAGAGCGAGAGCGCGGCCCAGGCCGACATGTCTCCGCGCCCGGTCGCGAGCTGTTTCTCGAGCTGATTCTGGACCCTGGCCAGACCGCGCCCGGAGTTCTTGCCGTCGCCCTGACGGGCCGTGGCCTTCGCCAGCGTGACCATCGACAGCCGACGCTGGAGCTCCTCGCCGCGCGATGCGGACGCCAGGAGCGCGGTGCGGATGTCCTTGTCGATTTTGTCGTCGTCACCGTCCCCGAGGACGCCGAGCGCCGCCACGCAACTGTGGCGCACCGCAGCGGCTTCCTTCGAACGGCTCGAGATGGCGTCGATCAGGATCTCCGCCACCCGTTCCTTGTACTCCGGATCCGCGCCGACCGAGAGGCGCGCCATCGGCACGGCGGCGTGGGCGCGCAACTCGAACGGACGGTCGGTGTCCTCGAAGTAGTCGACGAGCGCGACGATCTGCGTCCCACGGCAGAAGTGCGCATCGTCCCCGTCGAGGCTCGAGAGGTCGACGGCGATCGAGCCGTCGCACTCCGTCATGGGTGCGAGACCCATGGCGAGCATCAGGGCGACGTGGTGTTCGAAAGCGGCAGTCTCGTCGGTCACGAAGGTGCGAGTCACCTCCTGGCCGATGTGCGCCACGAGCTCGGAGTCGTCGGAGCGGCTCGCGGCGAGCGCGACGCCGTAGGTCGCGAACACGCGCGTGCGTGAATCGACCCACTCGCCGTTGCGCAGCTCACGGGCTTCGTCCGTGTTCTGGACGAGGTGCAGCAGGATGTCGGCGCCCTCGTCACCGGAGCGCAGACCGAGTGCGACCAGCGAGGCCTCGATCGAGGCTTGGTGCTCTTCGCCCAGGTAGAACCGCGCCGCGTGATCGAGCGTGAGCCCCTTGATGTCGCGGCCGCGTCCGATCCGTGCGAGCGCAATCATGGCGCCGCGCACGATCTCGGTGCTGCTCGATTCCTCGAGGCTCGCTTGCAGCGCCGGAACGACCGTCTCCAGGATCTGCGACTCGCTCGGGCGATAGCCGCTGCCGACGCCGGAGCCGGCGCCGCCCGTGGTCGTGCTCATGCCCGCGACGAGCGTCCGCAGGTTGAGGTAGGGATCCCCGTTGTAGCGCCACCACTGCTGCCAGGCCGTCGAGTAGCCCGGACGCGCGTCGCCCGTCACGGGCTGGACCGCGTCGGGTCCGACGGGCATCGACGGCAACCATGGCGTCGGCGCAGCCGGCATCACCGGCGGAGCCATCGGCATGGCCGGCGGCGGGAGGGGGACAGGCGCGGGAGGAAGGGGCGAAGCCACGGCTCCACCGGGTCTCGGGAAGCCTCAGCAGCCCTGGGCAACGGCGACATCGCTGACCGCGACGCCTCCGGCTGCGACGAGAGCGCAAGCGATGATTCGCTTCATCGTCTCCTACCTCTGAATGGGATTGGATCGGCGGCTGCCGACCCGGGGTGGATTCCCTAACAGACTACGGATTCTCGATCGGTCTCCGGGCCTGCTTCCGGGGGATCTCGACTCGCGCCAACTCCGCTCGGGGAAGGGGATTGCGAGCTCTCCCCGCCGCTCGCCAGGGCTCAGTAGGTCTTCTTGACCCAGGCCCGCCACTCCTGCTCGAACTCGTCGATCGAGAGTTGATAGAGATCGAAGAGCGCGTCGCGGGTCGGGGTGCGTCTGCGGACCAGCTTGAAGAACGTGTTGAAGCGGTCTCCGCCCTTCGAGAGCAGGAAGTCGACGAACGAGAAGGCGACCGCGTGGAACTCGATCGGCATGGTCTCGGTGTTCTGCGCGAGGACGGTCGGCACGTCGGGCACGTCGTCCTTGGTCACGAGCTTCTTGACGTAGCCGCGCCAGTCTTCCCGGTCGATCTGCTCGCGGAAGTAGTGGGCCTGGTAGCAGACGTTCTCGCAGACGCCGAACATGTGGTCCTCGAACCAGTGCGCCCAGCCGGCATCGAGCCAACCCGACTGTGTCTCGCCGACCCACGCGACGGGTTTCTGCATCGAGGCCAGGACGTGCGTCACCTCGTGGACGATGCCGTGGTGGAGCCACTCGTCGTCCTCGTAGGAGGGCTTCCCTCCGAGCAGTGACACGCGGCCCTTGGCGCCCATCTGCTTGACGGCGCCGTCGTCCTCGATTTCGAAGAGCGCCTCCGACACGCGCTTGTGGTCCTCCAGGTCGCCCCAGACGAGGATGGCGGGCTTCCCCACGAAGTCTTCAGGGCTGGCCTCGAGCACACCCAGGTACTCCGCGAACATCGCCTCCAGGCGGTCGAGGTAGAAGTGCACGAGCTCGTGCCCCTTGCGCTTCTTTCCGCCCGCGCGATAGCTCTCCACGTCCCAGGCGAGGACGAAGTGCTCGCTCTCGGCGACACGCACGGGACGGCCGGCCTCCTTCTCGATCCACGCGAGCCGTCGGCGCGCCTTCCCGACCGCATCTCTCTGCTCGGAGAGCCGGCGCTCGGCGTCGGCGTGGACGCACTTCGCGCAGTCGATCCACCCGACACCCGAGCACTTCTCGCAGTCGGCGATCTCCGAGCAGTACACCGAACCGCGCTCCGCCTCGCCCTGGGCCTTCTTGTGCTTGGAGCAGAGCAGGACCCCCTCGTCCTTGCACTTCCCGCAGCCGTCGGGCGGCGTGGCCCCGACGAGCATCAGTGACGCGAGCAGGGCGAAGGCTGTGGTTCTGATCTTCACGGTGAGCACTGCCGAGTGTAACGGGGACGGAGTGGGGCGGGAATCGCTCCCACGAGCAGGGGGCGCCGGCCTGGACTCGAAGGGAGAATCCCTCGCTATCCGCGCCGCCTGCTCAGTCCATCATCCGCCACGTCGGGACGAGCATCGGGACACGCTTCTTGTACTCGCGGTACTTGTCTCCGAAGGCGTGGATCAGGTCGCGCTCTTCGAGCTGGATGGCGAACAGGATGTGGGCCGTCGTCGCCGCGGCGAAGAGCAGGCGTCCCGTGGTCATCGTCGGTGCGGCCCAGAAGGCCAGGATGAAGCCGACGTACAGCGGGTGGCGCGTGAACTTGTAGAGAGCCGGCGTGTAGAAGGACGGATCTCGGTGCTCTTTCCCGCGGAGCAGGTTGACGACCTGCCTCAGGCCGAACAGGTCGAAGTGGTCGATCAGGAACGTGCTCACGAGCACGATCACGAAGCCGAACGCAGCGAGGGCAGTCAGGGCGCCGCGGCCGAACGCCGAATCGACTTCCCAGACGACGTCCGTCATGGGGCGCCACTGGAAGAACATCACGGTCAGGATCACGTTCGTGATCAGGACGAACGTGCTGCGCTCGACGGCCGCCGGGATGATTCTCGTCCACCAGCGCTTGAACTCCTTGCGCGCCATGATCGTGTGCTGGACGCCGAAGACGCCGAGCAGGCAGACGTTGAAGATCCATGCGCTTCCGGTGCCATCGCCCGGCGTGTAGAGCGAGCGCGGGACGAACCAGCCGGTGACGAAGCCGATGGCGTAGAGGAACGTGCCGAGGAAGTACACGTACACGAGCGAGCCGTAGAGGAATCCGAGGAGCTTCATGTCGACCTCGCGGGGGAAGGGGGATGGGAGCGGGCTCCTGCCGGCTCCGGTCCCCGTGGCGTCGGCTCGCCGCCACTCCTGCCAGGAAACTAGTCGATTCCCCGATTCGCGCCGGTGAAGGGCGTTGCTACGATCCGCCGCCCCCGTGGGCACGCCCGAGCCGACCGGATACCTCTCTCCCCACTACGCCCGGTCCCTGGCGGAGTTCGGAGAGCCGTGCGCCATGCCCGCGAGCGGCGCGTGGTTCCTGTCGCGTGAGATCGCCGATGGCGGAGCGCGCGACCTCATGGGGTGCTATCCCGTCCTCGCCTGCGAGACCTGGGGAGAGCTCGCCTCCGATCGGGCCGCTCTCGAGGGCCGGGTCGTCAGCGCGTCGGCCGTCGCGGACCCCTTCGGCGCGGAGGATCCGGCGGAGCTTCACGCGGCCTTCCCCGACCTCGTCCGGCCCTACAAGGAGCACTTCGTCGTCGACCTCGAGGGAGGCGCGGACTCGATCGGCTCGAAGCACCACCGCTACTACACGAAGCGCGCGCTGCGCGAGCTCGAGATCGAGATCGCCGACGACCCTCCCGCGCTACTCGACGATTGGACGGCTCTGTACGCGGAGCTCGTGCAACGCCACGACATCCGCGGCATCCGCGCCTTCTCCCGCGAGGCCTTCGCGATCCAGCTCGCCATCCCGGGATTGGTCGCGGTCGTCGCCCGTCACGAGGGCCGCGTCGTGGGCGCACACCTCTGGTACGTGCAGAACGGCGTCGCAACGAGCCACCTCGCGGCCTCGTCGGAGCGGGGCTACGAGCTCATGGCCTCCTACGGTCTGTACCGGGGAGCGATCGACCACTTCGCGGCGACTCCCGGCGTGCGCTGGATGAACATGGGAGCGGGGGCGGGCGTCTCGGCCGACGCGGACGACGGTCTGACGCGCTTCAAGCGCGGCTGGTCGACCGGAACGCGCACGGTTCACTTCTGCGGGCGGATTCTCGATCGCGAGCGCTATTCGGCTCTGGCCGAAAGCCACGGCACGCAAGCCTCCGACTACTTCCCCGCGTATCGCGCGGGGGAGTTCGCGTAGCTCGGGGGCACGGACCTACGGAGGTCGTGGAATGCGCATGGAGGGTACGTGGACAGCCACTCCGCTCGGCGAAGCCTTGCCTGCGTTGAGAGCGCGCTCGCTTCGCCGCGCAGCTGCCTGTCCACGAACCCACCACACGCATACCACGACAATCCATCCGAGTACTTCGCACCAACGTCTGCACACCAACAGACGCTCCAACACGATGCGAGTTGCGCGTGTTCTTCTCGTGAGTTGCTGATACCAATCACTGCCTCGTCCGTCCTGTGAATAGGTGCGCATTCAAGCGCGCCGAGGAGGACGAGTGGCACGAAAGAAGAAGTGTTCGCGACAGGAGCTCTTCGAGTTCAAGCAGTGGGGCGGTGCGCGGAAGGGAGCGGGGCGCAAACGGAAGGGAGAACGTGCGCGCGTTTCGCACCGCACGCGCGAGAAGCTCGCTTCGCGCTTTCCGGTGCATGTGACAACGCGGTTGCGCGCGGGTTTGCCTAGCCTTCGGCGCGTACGGGAACGCAGGGTCTTGGAACGCGCCTTCGGCGCGGGTTCCGATCGTTTTAGTTTCCGGCTGACCGAGTACTCCATCCAGAGCAATCATCTCCACCTGCTCGTCGAGGCGAAGGACAGGAACGCGCTGACGCGCGGGATGCAGGGCCTCTCGATCCGCGTGGCGAAGGCGCTCAACAAGCTCTGGGAGCGAAAGGGGAAGGTCTTCGCGGATCGCTACCACGATCGGATTCTGCGCACGCCTCGGGAGGTGCGGAACGCGCTCGTCTACGTGCTGAAGAACCACGCGCGCCACGGCATTCGGCTGCTCGGAGTGGATGCGTGGTCCTCTGGGCTGTGGTTCCAGGGCTGGAAAGCAAGCCGTGGAGTCCCCGATACGCTCGCTTCGCGAGCGTCCCCGATCGCGAGGGCTCGAACCTGGCTCCTGAACGTCGCCTGGCGCCGTCGGGGCCGCATCGCGCTCACCGAGTCCCCCGCGCGCTGACAGGTCGGTGTGTGCAACCGGTGGTCAGCCGCCTGCGCGTCCGAAGCGCGCGCGCTTACAGCCGCTGGCAAGCTTCGGTACGCGCAGGAAGCGGCTGTCCACGCGTTGTGCACACCCCCCCGACATCCCCGACTACCTCCCGAGCAGGTTCTCGACGCGATCCGCGATCCGGTCGAGGTCTTCCGGTCCGTAGCGCTGATCGCAGGGGAGCGTGAGGATCCTCCGGGAGAGGAGGTGGCTCTCTGCGAAGTTGGGCGGTACGAGTCCCGCGAGCGGCCAGTGCACCGGGGGGTAGATTCCCTCGGCGATGAGGCCCTCGCGGACGCGGTCGCGATCTTCGGGGCTCGCGAAGCGCACGACGAAGCCGACCGGCACGACGCTCGGCGACGGTTCGGGGAAGAGGGCGAGCTCCGCGAGACGCGCGCGAAGCCGGGCGTGGTTCGTCCGGCGCTTCGTCGCGATCGCCTCGTAGTCGAAGGCCGTGTCCAGGAGCGCCCGCGCGACACCGCTCATTGCGTAGGGGCCCGCGGGGCCCGCTTCGGAGCGCTGGTAGAGCTCGTACCATCCCCGGTCGTCGTCGGCAGCCCCGCGACCGTCGAACTCCGCACGCTGACGGGCGGCCTCGTGCGCGGTGTGCGACCACTCCTCGGGAGCGTCACCGAGCTCGAGCTCGAGCTTCGCAGCGCCGCGCGGGACGAGTACGCCGCCGTCGGGCACGCCCAGGAACTTACGCGGGCTGAAGAGCAGGTAGTCGGCATCGAGCCCGATGCCGTCCGTGAGTAGCGCCTGGCAGGCGTCCTCGAGGACAAGCGCTCCGGCCGCGGAGAGCTCGGTCATCAGGGTGCGCGAACACGGCCAGCCGAAATAGTCGATGACGCAGGCGAGGTCGCCCTCCCGGACCTTGCCGAGGAAGCTCCAGTCGGGGACGGAGAGGTCGCCGGCGATCTGGAAGAAGCGCACCCGCTCGCGCAGCTCACCGAGGCACCCGACCATCACCGGACACAGATACGACGGCATCCAGATCGTCGGCGGATCGAGCGCGCGCGCGACGCTCAGGATTCCCGAGCGGGCGTTGGCCAGAAAGAGCGCGCCGGCGCCGAAGGGCGGAGGCGTCGCGCCCGCTCCCGCCTCGGCCAAACCGAACACGCCGCCGATGACGGGGCTCTTGGTCCTCTCCTCCACGCGGGGATCCTACCAGCGGGGGACCGTGAAGTGTCTCCTGACACGCCTTGTCAGGGGGCCGAGCCGGGACCGTCTACCATTGACGGGTCCGCCATGACCTTCCGACCCGCCACACTCGCCTGGTTCGAAGAAAACTTCGAGGCTGCGACCGATGTTCAGCGCCGCGGGTGGGCGGTGATCGGTGGCGGAGCCTCGGCGCTGCTCGTGGCGCCGACGGGGTCCGGGAAGACCCTGGCCGCCTTCCTCTGGGCCATCGATCGGCTGGTCGGGCGCGACGCCGAGGACCCCGCCCCCCCCGCGCCCGGCGTGCGCGTGCTCTACGTCTCGCCCCTGAAGGCGCTCGTCTACGACGTCGAGCGCAACCTGCGCGCCCCCCTGGCGGGCATCCTGGGCACCGCGGAGAGATCGGGCGAGGCCGCGCGGTCGGTCCGGGTCGACATCCGGACCGGCGACACCCCGCAGCGCGATCGGCGGCGCCAGGTCGTGGACCCCGCCGAGATCCTCGTCACCACACCGGAGTCCCTCTTCCTGATGCTCGGCTCGCGCGCCCGCGAGACACTGCGGACGGTCGAGGTCGTCATCGTCGACGAGATCCACGCGCTCGCGCCCTCGAAGCGCGGTGCGCACCTCGCGCTCTCCCTCGAGCGGCTGGCCGAGCTCGCCGAGCGTGACCCGCAGCGCATCGGCCTCTCCGCGACCGTCCGTCCGCTCGACGAGGTCGCGAGGTTCCTGGGCGGGGATCGGCACGTCGAGGTCGTCGACGCGTCCCAGAAGCCGTCGCTCGACCTGGAGGTCGTCGTTCCGGTGCCGGACATGGAGAACATCCCGGCTCCGCTGAACGCCGATCCCGAGAGCGTCGGCGACGTCTACCGTTTCCAGCCGGGGGCGACGGGCGAGCGCGGCATGTGGCCCGCCATCTACCCCGAGCTGCTCGCCGCGATCCGCGCGCACCGCTCGACGATCCTGTTCGTGAACAATCGCGGGCTCTGCGAGCGGCTCGCGCAGCGGCTGAACGACCTCGCCGGCGAGGAGATCGCGCTCGCCCACCACGGGAGCGTCAGTCACGAGAAACGCGCCCGGATCGAGGAGGCGCTGAAACAGGGCGAGCTCTCCGCGCTCGTCGCCACGAGCTCGCTCGAGCTCGGGATCGACATGGGCGCCGTGGATCTCGTGATCCTGGTCGAGTCACCCGGCGCCGTCTCCCGCGGGCTGCAACGCGTCGGCCGAGCGGGACACCACGTCGGCGAGACCAGCACCGGCCGCATCTTCCCCAAGTTCAAGGGCGACCTGCTCGAGTGCGCGGTTCTCGCCGAGCGCATGCTCGAAGGCGCCATCGAATCGCTCGCCATCCCGAAGAACGCGCTCGACGTACTCGCTCAGCAGGTCGTCGCCATGTGCTGCGACGAGCCGCGCACCGTCGAGTGGATCGAGCGCACGGCACGCCGTTCCTATCCCTACCGCGAGCTGTCGTCGGGCGCTGTCACTGCCGTCCTCGACATGCTCTCGGGACGCTTCCCGTCGAGCGACTTCGCCGACCTGCGGCCGCGGCTCGCGTGGGATCGCGCGGCGAACGTGCTGCGGGCGCGACGCGGCACCGAGCTCGTGTCGCGCATGAATGCCGGCACGATCCCCGACCGCGGTGCGTTCTCCGTGCACCTGGGCGCCGAGGACGGGCCCCGCGTCGGCGAGCTCGACGAGGAGATGGTGTACGAGACGCGCGACGGAGACGTCGTCTTGCTCGGCGCGACGTCGTGGCGCGTGGCTGAGATCACCAAGGACCGAGTCGTCGTCACGCCCGCGCCGGGAGAAGGCGGACGGTTGCCGTTCTGGAAGGGCGAGGGCCCGGGGCGGCCGCTGGAGCTCGGGCGCGCGCTCGGCGCGTTCACGCGCGAGATCGGTGCCCTCGCGACCGAGCGCGCCGTGGCCGAGGTGCGCGAGCGCGTCCCGCTCTCCGAGCACGCTGCCCGGAACCTCGTCGGCTACGTCCACGACCAGCGCGAGGCGACCGGCACGCTGCCGACCGACCGAGCGATCACCATCGAGCGCTTCCGGGACGAGCTCGGCGACTGGCGCGTCTGCATCCTCTCGCCGTTCGGCTCACGCGTGCACGCTCCCTGGGCGATGGCGATCGAGTGCCGGCTCGCCGAGCGGAACGACGTCGAGGTACAGCTCATGTACACCGACGACGGGATCGTGATCCGGTTCGCCGACACCGATGAGCTCCCGGAGCTCGAGGCGCTCCTCCCCGACCCCGACGACGTCGACGATCTCGTCTCGCGCCAGCTGTCGGGGACCTCGCTCTTTGCGACGCTCTTCCGCGAGAACGCCGTCCGCTCGCTGCTCGTCACGCGGCGGCGACCCGAACAGCGGAGCCCGCTCTGGCTCCAGCGCAGGAAGTCGAAGGCGCTGCTCGAGACCGTCCGGCACTTTCCGAGCTTCCCGATCGTGCTCGAGACCTACCGCCAGGCGATGAGCGACGTGTTCGACCTCACGGCCTTGAAGGAGGTGCTGGGCGCGATCCGGAGCCGCGAGGTGGGGGTCGACGTCGTCGAGACCGGGTCGCCCTCGCCGTTCGCGCGCTCGCTCGTCTTCGCGTACGTCGCGGCCTATCTCTACGACGGCGACACTCCGGTCGCCGAGCGCAAGGCACAGGCGCTGACGCTCGACCGCGAGCTCCTGGCCGAGCTCCTGGGGCAGGCCGAGCTGCGCGAGCTCCTCGACGCCGACGTGATCGAGGAGGTCGAGCTCGAGCTCACGGGGCTCGCCGACGGCCGCCGCGCGCGGGACGCCGACGAGCTCACCGATCTCCTGCGGCGCGTCGGCGACCTGACCGACGACGAGCTTCGCGCGCGGGCCGAGGAAGACCCCGGGCCGTGGCTCACGACCCTGGAAAAGGAGCGTCGTGCCTCGCGCATCACGATCGCAGGCGAGCCGCGCTGGATCGCGTCCGAGGACGCCGGTCTCTACCGCGACGCGCTGAGCTGCCGCCCACCGGACGAGCTGCCGAGCGACTTCCTCGCGGGCGTTCCGCAGGCGCTCGAAGCGCTCGTGCGGCGCTACGGGCGCTCGCGCGGGCCTTTCGTCGCCGGCGATCTCGCTCGACGCTACGGGCTCGCGCCCGGCGTGCTCGACGCCGTCGTCGGCGCGCTCGAAGAGCGGGGCGCCCTCGTCCGCGGAGAGATCCGTCCGGGCGGTTCCGAGCTCGATCTGTGCGACTCGGAGAATCTCCGTCGCATCAAGCGCAGGACGCTGGCGCGTCTGCGCGACGAGGTCGCGCCGGTCGAGACCTCGGCCTTCGCCCGCTTCCTCCCGGAGTGGCAGGGCGTCGACGGCGACGTTCGCCGCCAGGGTCGCTTCGAGGAGGTCGTCGACCAGCTGCAGGGCGTCGCACTCCCGTGGAGCACGTGGAACGAGGAGGTGCTCCCGCGGCGCGTGCCCGGTTTCGCGCCCGAGATGCTCGACCTGGCCAGCGCGAGCGGCCGCGTCTTGTGGGTCGGCCGCGGTGCGCGAGGCGCAGGTGACGGGCTGGTCGCGCTCTACCTGCGTGAAGACGCCGCCGCGCTGCTCCCCGCGGACAGCGAGGAGGAACCCTTCGAGCCGCCGACCCCCGTCCACGCCGCGCTCCTCGATCACCTCGAGACGCGCGGGGCGTCGTTCCTGACCGAGCTCGAGCGCGCCGCGCGCGGCCGGGACGTCGAGCGCCGCGAGCTCGAGGAGGCGTTGTGGGACCTCGTCTGGTCGGGCCGGGTGACCAACGACACGTTCCAGCCGCTGCGCACGCTGCGCGGGAAGCGCCGAACGGCGTCGCGCGGTCGATCGCACCGGATCGAGCGCGTGCTCTCCGGCGGCCGCTGGTCGCTCGTGCGCGACCTCGTCGATCGTGACGTCAACGAGACCGAGCGGGCGCTGGCGCGCGCGACCGCCTTGCTGGAGCGCTACGGGGTCGTCTCGCGCGAGGCGGCCCGCGACCTGCCCGGCGGCTTCGGCGCCGTGTACCGGGTGCTGCGTGCGATGGAGGACTCCGGTCGCGTCCAGCGCGGCTACTTCGCGGAGGGACTCTCCGGGGTCCAGTTCGCCCTCCCGGGCGCCGTCGAGCGCCTGCGTGCGGCTCGCGCCGGTGCGGGTCGCGTGCGTGTCCTCTCGGCGAACGATCCGGCGAGCGTCTGGGGCGCGCTCGTGCCCTGGCCGAAGACAACCGCCGACGAGCGCCCGAAGCGTATCGCCGGAGCGCACGTCGTTCAGGTCGACGGCCGCGTCGTTCTGTACGTGACGCCGAGCCGACGCCGTGTCGTGACCTTCCCGTCGACCCGCGAGGCCGATCTCGTGCTGGCCCTCGAGGCCCTGAGAGAGCTCCCGCGCCGCGGCCGTCGCTCGCTCCTGATCGAGACCGTCGACGGCGTCGAGGTCGGATCGTCGCCGCATCGCGGGTCCCTCGAGCGCGCCGGGTTCGTCTCCGACTACCGCGGGTACGTGCCCGATCCCTCGCCGCGGTCCGGGTCTTCTCGGGCGGGAGACGGGCGCGAGGTCCTCTGAATCGCGAGGGACACCGCCGCTCGAGCTTGAGAGGAGAGCGGCCGTGCACCAGAATCGCCGCCGTGAGGCTGCGACTCGTGCTCTTTCTCGTGCCGCTCGCGGGTTGCGCGCTCTTTCCCGGAGGGGAACCGCGCGGCGCCACGGTCTATCGCGACCGGAACGGCGTCCCGCACATCGTCGGCGACACGGAGGAGGATGTCTGGTACGCGCTCGGGCACGAGAACGCGCGGGACGCGCTCTTCGTCGCGCAGAAGAACCTGCGGCTCTGGAGCGGGCACGCCGCCGAGTTCCTGAGCAACGGGGACGACAAGCCGTCGCACGCGAACGCGTACTTCCGGAACGACTTCATCTGTGCGGTGTTCCAGACGGACCTCGCGCGGCGCTACGGGACCGAGGACCTCGACGCGCACCTGATCGAGATGCTCGGTGACGAGCAGCTCTTCCGGAACCTCCGCGCCTACGCCCGGGGGCTCGACGCCTACCGCAGCCGGATCGAGGCGAACCGGAACCTCACGGATCGCGAGCGGCGCATGCGGGCGTGGCTCGACGCGAACGAAGACGCGTGGATCTACACGGAGCCGATCCGGGTCGAGCACGTCGCGGCCTGGGGCCCCTACATCCGCGGCTTCGCGGCCTTCTTCCAGACACAGGCCGACGATCCCACGCCGGGCGCCTCCGTGCGCACGCTGTTCGACGAGCCGGTCGGTGTCGACGGGACGGCCGCGAGCCACGCCGATCTGCGGGGGATCGAGCTCGTCAAGGCGGGGCTCGCCGGCCAGCCCGGCTCGGGGTCCAACTCGTTCGCGTGGAGCTTCCGCCTGACCGATCCCACGGAGCACCACACCGGACACCTGGCCGATCCGCAGGGTCCGCTGCTCGCGCTGTTCGCAAAGCCCGAGACGGCGGTTCCAGACGACGTCCGTCTCGAGCCGAAGTTCTTCGCGCACATGGTCGTTCGCTCGAAGGACGCGCTCGACGTCTTCGGCTACATGTTCTCCGGGGCCGGGTTGTTCTTCTCGTTCCACAACCGCGACTTCGCCGTCGGGGGCAGCGCGAGCAAGGCGAACCTCGCGGACAGCTTCCTCCTGCGGCTGCGTACGGAGGACGAGTCGACCGGGACCGGCGAGCCCATCGTCGACCCCGAGCGCGGGACCTACAGCTACTACTCGTATCACGCGGACACCGACGGCGACGACGGAGCGGACGAGGAGGACTGGATCCCGCTCGAGGTCCGCACGGTCTGGATCCGGGACGGGAACGGCGTCGCGCACGACTTCGACTTCCTCGACGCAGGACGCTTCGGAATCGTGCCGTTCCCGCAGCCCTTCCCCGTTCGCGCGGAGCGCTCGTGGAACGTGGATCGCGAAGGCAACGGGATCGGAAAGGCCGGTGCGGAGCACGTGCGTGCGGCCGGAGATCGAGCCGGGACGATCCCCTGCGTCGTGGCCTACCGCATCCCGGGGCTGCCCGGAGTCGACGACATCGGTTGGGATTCGACGGTTCCGTACGAGGAACGGCCGAGGCAGCCCTTCAACGATCGCTTTGCGGCGGGCGAGTACAGGCTCCTGCGCGCGAAGAGCGCGCGCGACCTGCAGCGCGAAGCCCTGCGGCTCGATGCGACCTACACGGTGAACGCATGCGCCGCCGATCGCGAGGGACGGATCTTCGTCTCGCGGCTCGCCGCGGTTCCGCGCCGCGGGGACGACGCCGCGATCGCGGAGCTGGGGATCGATCCGGCGGCGAAGCTCTACGTCTACGACAAGCTCGACAGGTTGAAGGAGCCCGTCCCCGCCCGCTGGTACGCGGACCGGGCATGGGACTGGCAGTTCGACGGCGACCTGCTCGAGTTCCTCGTTCCCGAGGGCGACGGTGGGGCGGGCGAGCCCGGCTACCTCTCCTATCTCCTGCACGATCCGGTCGCGGACGAGTACCACCCCGCGCGTGAGGAGAACCCGGGCTTCGCGACGGCCTCGAACGACGAGACCTACCATGCCGCGGACACTCGCCCGGACCGGCGAGAGAACGCTCTGTTCGTCAAGGCCTGGGATGCCGCCACGCTCTACGCGAGCACGAGCCTCGCTCCGGAGCCGCTCGCGAAGACCGCGTTTTTCGTGGACGCGATGACGGAAGTCGCCGAGGGGGTCGTGCCTCCGCTGCGCGAGGCGGACGCTCGGGCCCTGGCGCTCTCGAACCGGAGCTTCGTCCACCGCGACTACCCGGGGTACGAGACGGAGGCCGGATACGTGCTCGACCCGCCGAACGCGTCCGAACTGGCCACGATCGTGCGCGTCCTGGCGGAGATGGCGCACGATCGCGCGACACTCGACGCCTTGCGCGACGCGTCGCGCCGCGAGGAGCGCTTCGTGCGCGACCTCGCCGGAGCGCTGGGGGTCGACGCGCCGCGGATGGACGGCGAGGGGCTGGACGACGAGCAGGCCGAGGCCGTCGTCGCGCTCGTCGCGGATCTCGTCGCCTGGGGGGCCGACGCGTTCGCCAACGTCGTCGACAGCCGACCGGCGCTCCTGGTCGAGGAGCTCCGCCTCGCGCTGGAGGCTGCGGGGTTGAAGCCCTGGTTCAAGGATCGCTTCGCGACGCTCATGGCGGACGCCGGAACGCAGGGCATCGCCGGGATACCGCTCCCGCCCTTCGACGAGCTCTACGCGAGCGACGGGACGATCCTGGCGGAGCTCGATCACGAAGCGCTGTACCCCTTCCTCGTGCCGGGCCTCCGGACACGCAATCGCCTGCGGGTGATGATCCTGCGCCTCCTGCTCGATGCGGACGCGTACGTTCGCGAGGCGTTTCCCGCGGGCGCAGGCTACGGCGACCTGGTGCGGGCGCGGCTCTTCGCACTCGACGGCGGTCGGTATGGTCCGGAGAGCGGTTTTCCCTGCGTGGGGTCCGGCCTGCGGCTCCTCAGCCGGGGACCCGATCCCGGAGAGCCGGCGCATCCCCGCGGGTTCCGGCGACGGCTGTGGGCGCTCGGCGGCTCGACGAACCCGATCCTGACGATCTTCCCGCACAACCGGCCCGACGAGCCGCCGCGCTCGTACTTCTGGAACGTCCCGGGCCAGCGGCCGGCGGACTTCGAGTCGGCTCACGCGCTCGAGATGATGCGCGCCTTTGCCGCGAACCGTCTCGTGCCGACCTTCTTCAGCGACTACGACGACCCGCGCAACTTCAGCACGGACCCGGGACTGCCGGCGTCTCCCTACAGCGTTCCCTGAGCGTCAGCCGCTCGACCACTCGCCGAGGACGAACGCGTGCTCCTCGGGGAGGAGCGGGAGCGGGAGGAAAAGTAGCCGCACGCGCACGTCCTCCACGTTCTCCGGCAGCGCGAAGCGCAGGATGCGCACCTCGTCCGGGAGGAGCCGGTCGTCCTCGCGATCCTCTTGCTTGTGCGGCTTGCGCAGGAGCACGGTCTCCGACCCCGCCTCGCCGAAGTCCACCTTCAGAAGGAACGAGCGCGACGGGATCTCGCCGGGGAACTTGTGGCCGGTCTCGTTCTCGAGCCGGACGACGAGCTCATCGTTCTCGATCCGGCAGTCCCAGTCGAGGGCGAGCTTCACGAACTCGGGGTTCATGCCGCCGTGCGGTCCGTGGCTCCGGCCGGAACCGTCCTCGCGTTCCGGCATGTGGCAATCCATGCACCGCACGCCGTCCCGCCGCGCGTTCGACACGGCGTACTCGCTGAACGCCTGGTGCGTCGGTTCGTGGCAGGGGAAGCAGAACTCGGCCAGCCCGAGGCGCGGTTCCGCGCGCGGCCGGCAGGGAGCTCCCTCGATCGTGCGCGTCGCGGCGACGCCGTCGGGGAGCCCGTGGCAGGAGAGACAGTGAACGCCGTCCTCCTGATTGAACTCGCGGTAGTCCGGGGCGCGATCGAGGCCCGTTGCGAGCGCGGGCAGTGGGCTGTGGCACGCGCGGCACGACTCGCGCTCGAAGTTCCGCGTCGCCCGCAAGACGTTCTCGTTCGTCCACGCGCGCGCGTGCAGGCTCTGTGACCACTCCCGGTAGACGTCCGCGTGGCAGCGTCCGCAGGCGGCTACCGACGGCACGTCGATCCGCTCGTGCGGAGGGCGCTCGCCGCGATCGCCGCGCAGCGCGAGGCACGCGACGGCGATCGCCGCCAGCGAGGCGGCGATCAATCGTGCTGCGCCGCCCACCGGAAGTACCTCTCGGCGGACAGCGCTCGCTCGCGGGAGGACCCGCCGATCCAGTCCGCGAAGTGATCCTCGCCCGTCACGTACCGCAGGCCCTCGTAGGCGCACAACCGGACGAAGGGATCGCCGTCGAGCAGGAGGCGCGCGAGCGGCTCCGCTGCCGACCGCTCGCCCGTCATGCCGAGTGCCAGCGCGATGGCGCCGCGGTGGGGGTTCTCGGCGTCGTCGAGGAGTCGAATCAGACCCTTGGCCGCGGCCGCGCCGCCCACGCGCCCGACCGCCAGCAGGATCTCCTCCTCGAGCGGGACCGTGGCGAGGAGCGGGGTCGGTGCTCCCCCGGGGCCGACCGGGTGCCCGAGCACGGACTCGAGGATCGCCTCCGCCACGAGCTCCCGGTACGCCTCGTCGGACGCTCTGCCGAGCCCGTCGAGCTGTCCGTGGATGCGCTCTTCGTGGCGTTCGCGCGTCTCGGGGGTCAGCCGCGGGTTGACGCTGTGCTCGATCGAGAGATCCAGGAGCCGGTCCAGGCTCGCCTGCACGACCGCCTTCTTCTTCGTGACCACTGCTTCCTGCACGAGCTGCGCGGCCATCTCGCGGATCCTATCCGTGAGCGTCCCCGGCGTCGCGCCGGCGGCCACGATGTTCAGGAGCGGGACGAGCGAGCTGGCCTCGGCCAGCTCGCGCTCGACGAGCAGTCGAAGCGCGAGGGCGTACACGTTTCGCGCTTCGGGAGAGAGCGTGATGCCGGACAGCGCGAGGTCGTCGAGCAGCCTGTGAGCGACCTCCACGCCGTCGGGGTCGCGGTCGAGGAACAGGAGCTCGAGCGCGAAGGCGCGCAGCCCCGTGCCCGGGATCCACGACTCGAGGGCCTCGAGCGCGAACTGCGTGCGCTCCGCGTAGGGGAGCTCGGCGACCGCGGCGGCGCGCATCATGGGGTCCGCGCCCACCTCGAGCAGGATGTCCCTCAACGCCTCGAAGCCCTCGTCGCCGACGAACGGCAGGGTCTCGATGTACTGGAACCTGACCGGAGGCATCACACCGCGGATCGTCGCGTTCGTGTAGGACTCGCGGCGCTGCCACGCGAATTCGGTGCCGCCCACCGTGTCGCGCAGAGCCAGGAGCTCCGCCGCCAGCTCCTCGTCGAGCGGGTCGAGTCGCGTGCGCAAGACGATCGCGCGGTGCAGGAGCACCTGCGCCCGGGCCTCGGGTGAGTCCTTGAAGTCCGGCTGGGACGAGGGCTCCGGACGATCGGGTCGGAAGGCGCGCTGGTTCTTGCGAATCCGCTTGTCGACCTCCTCGACGAATCCGAGCACCTCGGCGTGGTGCTCCTTGTGCGCATAGCGGCCCAGCGCCGCCATCACGCCGTCGAGCACGTCCCCGTCCCTCTTCGCCAGGCCCACGTGGCCGAGCTCGAGCAGCCGCGGGACGATGCCGTCTACACCGGCGCGCGACAACGTGCTCACGAGAGCCGCGACCCGGACCTGGTCCTCCTCGACGGCGAGGAGTTGCTCGAGTGGAGTCCAGTCGATGGTCCCGGAGGCCTCGGGCGTTCGCGCGACGGTCCGCGAGATCGAGGGCAGCGCGGCGAGCGCACGCACGAAGACGACGTCGTCGTCCGTCTGTGAGGCCAGGCGGATCAGCTCGCGGCCCGCGCTCGCCGTCGCGTACCTTCCGAGCGCCGCTGTCGCATTCCTCGCGACGCGCGTCTCGCCCGAGCGTGTCAGGCCTGCGACGTGGCGCTCCAGCTCGTCGCCGAAGAGGAAGAGCCGCCGGCCGAACGCACCCTCGGGGTCGTAGGGATGGAAGCGCAGGAGCTCCTCGCGTGCGAAGCGCAAAAGCATCTCCTGGCGCGACTGCGCGCTCGTCTCCGGCGGGTCGACGAGCGTGCGCTCGACGCCGAGCCGCTCGGCGAGCTCGTCGGCCGGTCCCCTGAGGCTGGGCTCGGTGCGGGCCGAGTCCAGGACTCGTCGCACGGGATCGCCGATCTCGAGCATGTGCGCGAGCACCTCCGTCTCCGACACCAGCGCGCGGTGCAGCATCAGGCGCAGGAGCGGCGTGAGCGACACCCAGTACAGTCCGTCGCCCGCCATCGGTCCCTGGTGGCGCCAGCCGAGCCCCTGCGTCGCGCGGCTCACCCAGCGCACCTCCGACGTCAGGTCCCAGGTCGTGATGCGCAGGAGTCCGAGGCCCGTCGTCGCGCGTGCGGCGTTCTCCGATCCCGGCCGCGCGGTCGCTTCCGTTCGCGGCGGCCCCTGCTCCGCTTCCTTCGGCGGCCTTCGATCCGGGAACGCCGGTCCCGGGAGCGGCGTGATCGCGGGGAAGGAGCGTGTCCACGTCAGCGGGGAGCCGGGCGGCACGGCGACCTCGAGGTCCGGGCGTACCGGGACCGCGAGCAGGACCGCCGCAAGCACGGCGGTGCCCAAACGAGCGGAGCGCGCACGCACTCCGGCCCCGCGGGCCGTT
Organism: Planctomycetota bacterium; assembly: GCA_029259655.1. Taxonomy (GTDB): domain Bacteria; phylum Planctomycetota; class UBA1135; order UBA1135; genus OFTM220. The sequence continues at coordinate 1,812 of JAJDET010000233.1, read as the reverse complement.
CGCTCTCGTCGACGCAAGGTTCGGTGGAGCTCCCCGATCCTAGGCTCTCGTCCTCGAGCGGTTTCGCTGCGCCAGGCGACCTCTCTGGAGGTCGCTTCCCGTTCAGCGCGGCTCCATGAACCAGGACGCGGCAGCCGGAGCCGCGTGGCTCGAAATCCAGGGCTTCTGCGCGTCGACCGCGGCAGAAGCCGTCGAGGCGCTCAGGCCTCTTGCGGGGTCTTCGTCTTCGGCTTGACCGGGCGGATCACGCCGGCCTTGACGAGCACCCGGTAGGCGCCCTTCTTGTCGATCGTGCGCATGGCGCGCGTCGAGAGCTTGACGCGGACATGGCGGCCGAGCTCCGGGACCCAGATGCGCTTGCTCTGCGTGTTGACCTTGAACGTGCGCTTGGTGACGCCGGTCGTCTTCAGGCCGACGCCGCCCTTGGTCTTGGCCAGGCCGCGGCGGGCGATGTGGCGACCCGCTCGGGTCCCGCGCTTGGTGACTTCGCAGACTCGGCTCATGGCAATGGGTGGACCGCTCGGCCCCGAAGTGTGGGGATCCGGTCCGAAGGGCGGAACAATCTAGAGCCGCCGGCCGGCCCTGCCCAGGGAAAAGGGCGGAACCGGCTCCTCGGGGGGCCCCTGGGGCCCCGATCACCCGCCGCCGGCCCGTGACAGCGCCGACAGCAGGAAGCGACCCAGCCCCGAGCGCGGGGTCGTGATCGGGTTCGCCAGGAACCGGCCGACCTTCTCGAGGTGATAGTCGACGACCATGTCGTCGATCGCCTCTTCCACGGGATAGGCGCCCGTGCCGTCGGCGATGGCGCGCAGGAGCCGCAGGAACCCGACGCGCTTGAGGTCGTCCATGCGCGACGTGGCCGTCCCGTCCTCGCCGGCGCCGAAGAGCCCGACCTCCACATCGTCGAGACGGGTCTCCACGTCGCCGATCCGGAATCCGCGCCACGTCCCGCCCTCACGGATCGGTTCGAGGTGGAGGTCGCCCTCGCCCTCGCGATCCGAGACCGACGCGCGCGTCCCCTCGAGCACGACGTGACCCTCGGCGTAGTTCCTCGGCTCGTGGACGACGGCCGTCTTTCCGTTCGCGAACCGGAGCTCGCGGATCGCGGTCCCCGCCGGCCCCGCACGTCTCCGGCCGCGGGTCACGCGATGGCACCCGAGGAGCGTCTTTGCCGTCGCGACGCCGTGGTAGGCGTAGGCCGAGCGGTGGAAGACGACGCGCCGGAGCTCGCCCAGGTCGAGCTCCGTGAAGGCGCGCTCGACGGTCTCGATCCACGGCAGGGTGGAGCAGTCCTCGGAGACCCAGGAGCGGCGGAAGCTCGCGATCCTGGCCACGTGGCGGTAGTGCTTGAAGCGCACGACCGGTGTGTCGATCAGAACGTCGACGCCGCCGACGCCGGCGCCGACGAGCTCCCCGAGCACGCGCGGCACGACGTCCTTCGTGACGGCCAGGTACACGAGGTCCACTCCGGCGAGGTCCGACGCCGTGAAGGACGAGAACGCTCGCACTCCGTGCGAGCGGCCCGCGACGTCGATCTCCTTCTCGTGCTTGGCGAAGATCGTGCGGACGTCGAAGGCGTCCGGGAGCGAGAGCAGAGCCGGGAGCGCTGCCTTGCGCACGCGCTTGCCCGAACCGACGATCAGGACGCCGAGGGTCATCCGATCGCCTCACTCTCCGCGAGGACCTCTTCCCGCAAGTGGCGGGCGAGGCGGATCGACAGCGCGACGATCGTGAAGGTCGGATTCGCGCAGCCCGACGTCGGGAACACGGACGAACCGGCGATCCACAGGTTCTCGACGCCGTGAACGCGGC
>JAJDET010000232.1 GCA_029259655.1 Planctomycetota bacterium | reverse complement strand
CCATCCTAGTTCGGCTCAGGCGTCGAGGATCGCCTGCAGTCGTCCGCGGAGCTCGTCGTTCTCGAGTCCGAGCGAAATGGCGCGCTTGGCGAAACCCCGCGCTCGTTCCGCGTCTCCGAGGAAGCTCTGGCACCAGTGCGCGGCGGTGGCGAAGACGGCGACGCCGACGTCCCGGTCGTGCACCTTGGCGAGCGCGAGGAGCTCGTCCGCCCGCTTGCAGGCTACCGGGAGCTCGGCCTCCGCGGTCACGTTCTCGAACTGTGCGAGGACGGAGAGCTCGAAGATGCCGCGGCGGTTCTTCGGGTCGTGTTCGAGTACGCGCGCCTGGAGGTCCGCGTCCGAGATCCCCGCCCGCAGGAGGGCGGTCAGGGCCTCGAGCTCCAGGACCGGAGACTCGAGCGCCTGGCGAACCGGGCCCAGGAGACGCCGCGCGGCGGGGGTCTCCATCAGATCGACCTCGCCCAGGAACGCGAGCGCGGCTCGCAGATCCGGAAGGGAGGCTTCCTCTCGATTCGCCTCCAGGCGTTGCGCGATGCCGACCGCCTCGAGCCCGCGCGCGAGGAGCGACTCGACGTGCTCGGCGTATGCCTCGGCGCCGCCGGGACGGTAGCCCGTGCGACCCAGGAGCTCGCCGTCCGCGTTCAACACGAGGATGCTCGGGAACGAGCGGATCTCGTACTTCGCCTGGAGCTCCGCGTTGCGGGCCGGGTTGGGAACCCGCATCCGCGCCTCGGTCCCTTTCGGGAAGTCGAGCTCGACCAGCACGAAGCGCTCCGTTGCGCGGGACAGGAAGGCGTCCTTGCCGAACACTTCCCGATCGAGCCGGATGCACCACGAGCACCAGTCCGAGCCGGTGAAGTCGACGAGCAATGCCTTGCCGTCGCGCCTGGCGATCTCGGCAGCCCGGTCGAAGTCCGCCACCCAGGGCGTCGTGTCGTCCGCGGGCGTGCCGGCCGAGGCGGTGGAGGAGAGGGTTGCGAGAGTGAGGCTCAGTGCGAGTACGTGTGCGTTCATCGGAGTCGGAGGGCGAGGTGGCGGGAGGCAGGCTCGGTACCGTTCATCGGAAGGAAGGGCCCGCGGTCTCCAATCGGGCTCCCGAGCCGGACCGGGAGGCGCCTGGCAGGGCCTCCGGGCGGATTCCGGTCGGCTACGCGGGGTCTCATGGGGCGTGACCCCTCGCGCCGGCCCGGGATCTACGTAGGCTCTCGGCTCCATGCGAAGAGCCAGTCGGATCGGCGAGGCCCGGGGCTTCGTGTACGAGGACGTGGAGCCGGAGCTCCTCGAGGAGCTCGTGGCCTCGATGGAGGACTGCGTCCTGCCCGCGAGACTGGGTGCCGAGCCGCTCTTCGACCACGGCGTTCGGGTCGGGTACAAGCTCGGGTCGTCCGTCGTGAAGTTCTATCGCGGCGGGCGCTGGCGCGACCGCTTCCGGTCGTCGGCGGCCGTTCGGGCGGCGGAGACCTACGAGCGCCTGCTCCCGATTCGCAGTCCGAAGCCGTCCTGCGCGTTCGAGCTGCGCCGGGGAGGCGAGCTCCACCGCAGCATGATCGTGTGCGAGTTCGTCGACGGGCCGCTGCTCGGCGAGGCGTGGGGAACCGTGCCGGAGGCCGAGGCCGCGCTGGGACCTTTCCTCGCGACGATGCACGACCGCTGGGTCTACCACGGCGTGATGAAGTGGGATCACCTGGTCTGGAATCGCGGGGAGTGGGTCGTGCTCGACACCGAGTCTCTGCGTCACGCGCTGCGCAAGCTCTTCCCGCGCCAGCTGGCCGAGCGCCAGTGGGCCGGCCTGGCCATGGACCTGGGGCTGTCCGAGAAGCTCGAGCTGGCGTTCCGGCGATACCTCGACGCTCGCGGCCTGACCTGGGACCCGAAAGCCACCTGGGCCTCGATCGCGAGGCGTAGCGAGGCAATCACGAGCGGGCGCCAGCGCCGGTGATTGCTAGCCTGAGGGCCAGGGGGTAGCCTCTCGCGATTCGCCCGCCCGGATCCGACGCCGAGGAGCTCGGGTCGAGCCGGGCGCTCAAGCCGGGAGGTTCCAAGTGTCCGAGGTACGCGTCGCCGTCGTGGGAGGCGGTTTCTGGGGGAAGAACCTCGTCCGGAACTTCCACGGTCTCTCGTCTCTGGCCGTGGTCTGCGATACGGACGTCGCGCGCCTGGACGCCTTCCGCGAGGAGTTCGGCGTCGAGGGAACGACGGTGTTCGCCGACGTGCTCGCCGATCCGAAGATCGACGCCGTCGCGCTCGCGACGCCGGCCGAGCACCACGCAGCGATGGTGCGCCAGGCTCTCGAAGCGGGGAAGGACGTCTTCGTCGAGAAGCCGCTGGCACTGACGCCGGGGGAAGGCCGCGAGCTCGTCGCGCTCGCCCGCGAGCGCGGGCGGATCCTCATGGTCGGCCACCTGCTCCACTACCACGGTGCCGTGCGCAAGCTGAAGGAGCTGGTCGCCAACGGAGATCTGGGCCGCGTGCGCTACGTCTACTCGAACCGACTGAACCTCGGGAAGATCCGGCGCGAGGAGAACATCCTGTGGTCGTTCGCTCCTCACGACGTCAGCGTCGTCCTGTCGCTCGCGAACGAGGCACCGGACGTGCTCGCCTGTCAGGGAGGCGCCTACCTGCATCCCGAGATCGCGGACGTGACCGTCTCGACGCTGTCGTTCAAGTCGGGTCTGCGCGCGCACATCTTCGTGTCGTGGCTGCACCCCTACAAGGAACAGAAGCTCGTGGTCGTGGGGGAGAAGCGGATGGCCGTGTTCGACGACCGCGAGCCCGAGGAGAAGCTGCGCCTCTACGCCCACGAGATCGAGTGGAAGGAAGGCATGCCGGTGCCGATCAAGGGCGAGGCCGAGGCCGTGGACTTCGACCGCTCCGAGCCGCTGCGCGAGGAGTGCGCGCACTTCCTCACCTGCGTGGCCGAGCGCCGGACCCCGGACACCGACGGCGAGGAAGGCCTGCGCGTGCTCGAGGTCCTGGGAGCGCTGCAGAAGAGCCTCGACCGCGGCGGCGAACCGATCCGCCCCGCGGACGTCGCGGAGCCGGCCTACTTCGTCCACGAGACTGCGACGGTCGACCAGCCCTCCACTATCGGCGAGGGCTCGCGCATCTGGCACTACTCGCACGTGTCGAAGGGGTGCGAGCTCGGGCCGGGCTGCAACCTCGGCCAGAACGTCTTCGTGGCGCCCGGCGTGAAGGTCGGGCGCAACGTCAAGATCCAGAACAACGTCAGCCTCTACGAGGGCGTCGAGCTCGGCGACGACGTCTTCTGCGGTCCGTCGATGGTGTTCACCAACGTCCTCACGCCGCGCAGCCACGTGTCGCGCAAGAACCAGTACGTGCTCACCAGGGTCGGCCGGGGCGCGACCTTCGGCGCGAACTGCACGGTCGTGTGCGGCCACGACGTGGGGGAGTTCGCCTTCGTGGGGGCCGGTGCCGTCGTGACGAAGGACGTCGTGCCCCACGCGCTCGTCGTCGGCAACCCCGCCCGCCAGCTGGGCTGGATGTGCCAGTGCGGCGAGCGCCTGCCCGCGAGCCTCGCCTGCGAGTCCTGCGGCGCCGCCTATCGCGAGAAGCTCGGTCGCCTCCACCCCGCGGACGCGACGGCGCCGCTCGTCCTGGACTGAGAGAAGCCATGGGAATCCCGTTCATCGACCTGAAGGGCCAGTTCACGGAGCTCGAGCCGAGGATCCGCGAGCGGATCGACGCCGTGCTCGCGCACGGGCGTTACATCATGGGCCCCGAGGTGGGCGAGCTCGAGCGCACGCTCGCCGACTACGTCGGTGCGAGACACGCCGTCTCCTGCTCGTCCGGCACCGACGCGCTCCTGCTCGCGCTGATGGCGAAGGGGATCGGGCCCGGGGACGCCGTCTTCACCACGCCCTACACCTTCGTCGCGACGGCCGAGGTCGTCTCGCTCGTCGGCGCGACACCGGTCTTCGTCGACATCGATCCGGTGACGTTCAACATCGACGTCGCGGCCCTGGCCCGCGCGCTCGAGGCGTTCGAGAAGGGGGACCCGTCGATCCATCCGCTCCCCGCCAACCACGCGGAGCTGAAGGCGCGGGCCGTGATCCCGGTCGACCTGTTCGGGCTGCTGGCCGAATACAGGCCGATCGAAGAGCTCGCCCGGGCGCACGGCATGTTCGTGCTGGAGGACGCCGCGCAGTCCTTCGGCGGCGCGTTCTCGGGTCGCATGGCGGGCAGCTTCGGCGACATGGCCGCGACGAGCTTCTTCCCCGCCAAGCCGCTCGGCTGCTACGGCGACGGCGGGATGACGTTCACCGACTCGGACGAGCTGCGGGACGCCATGGTGTCCGTTCGCGTGCATGGCAAGGGGGTCGACAAGTACGACAACGTACGTGTGGGGCTCAATGCACGCATGGACACGCTGCAGGCTGCCATCCTCCTTGCCAAGTTCGAGCGCTTCCCTGCCGAGGTCGAGCGGCGCCAGGGCGTGGCGGAGAACTACGCCGAGGCGCTGGCCGCGGCCACCGGCGGTGCCGTCGAGACGCCGAGCGTCCCGGACGGCTACCGCTCGGCCTGGGCCCAGTACACGGTTCGGCTCGGCGACCACGCGCCGCGCCGCGACGCGATCCAGACGCACCTGAAGGAAGCCGGCGTCCCGACCGCGATCTACTACGGCAAGCCGCTCCACGTGCAGGGCGCCTACGCGCCGCTCGGCTACGCGGCCGGAGACTTCCCGCACTCGATGCATGCGAGCGCCGAGGTCCTGAGCCTCCCGTTCCACCCCGACCTCGACCGCGCGACGATCGACACGGTCGCGGCCGAGCTCGCGCGCGCGCTCGAGACCGTGCCGGTCTAGTCTCCGGGCTCGAGGACGCGGAACGACCGCGCGAACCGGGTCTGGAGGTCCCAGGTCTCGGTGCGGAGCTTCGCGGCGTCGGCCTCGGGGTCCGCCGGGAACGAGGAGATCAGGACGCGGAGCAGGGAGCACCGGTTGCCGTGGACTCCGATGTACAGCGCGCAGGCGCCCCGGTAGCTCTCGCCGTCGTCGAACGAGAACACGACGAACCCCAGGTCGGGCCGCACGCTCGAGAAGCCGCGGTGGACGATCCGGAACGGTGTGCCGCCGGACATCTTCGCCACGCGCTCGTCGGCCTCCCCGACGAGCGCGGCGATGCTCCTCGGCGCATCTGGCTCCAGGTCGTAGCAGCTCGCGTGAAAGCGGGCTCCCTCGAAGTCGGAGGGGTGGAAGCCCACGTAGGTCGTCCCGTCGCTCCGGCTCTCCGTGACCTTGCCGTAGCGCCAGATCTCCTTCCCCCGCACGTCCTGCGCGTCGGAATAGGGAGCCCAGACCTGGAAGGAATCGTCCGCCGGCCGGTAGATCCCCGACTCGATCGAGCCGGAGAGGAACTTCGGCATCGGGAAGAAGCCGAAGAAGCTCCCGCCCGTTGTCTGGCAGGACAAGGCGAAGAAGAGCGTGGCGAAGGCGAGGCTACGCATGGTCGTAGGCGTCTGGTCAGGCTCGCCCCGCGAGGAAGGCGCGCGAGAACTCGGCGATCCCCTCCTCGAGGCCGATGCGCGGCTTGAAGCCCGCGTACTCGTAGAGGTCGCGGCAGTCCGCCGCGACGACGGCGTCGGGCACGGGGTCGCCGATCTCGATCGCGGGCTCACGGTCGAGGCTGCGGAAGAGCAGGGTCGCCGTCTCCTCCAGAGTGACCACCTCGTCGGACGCGACGTTGAAGGTGCGGTGATCCTCCTCTCGTATGCAGCGGTCGCTGGCCGCGACGACGAGGTCGACGAGGTCCCGCACGTGGATGAAGCTCATCCGCAGCCCGGGCGTCACGCGCACGGGCTGGCCATCGACGATGCGCGTCGCGAGATTCGGGAGGAGCTTGTCCACCTGTCCGGGGCCGTAGGGCGAGAACGGGCGGACGACGAGCGTCGCGTAGTGCGCCGCGTATTGCGCGAGACACTGCTCCCCGGCCCACTTCGTCCAGGCGTAGAAGCCCTCGGCCGTCGGCGGCGTCTCGGGCGTGACGATCCGCGACGGGCGGCCGAACACCGATCCCGACGAGAAGAACACCACCAGCCGGGCGCGGTCGATCGCGGCCCGGCAGTACTCGTTGAGCGAGAAGAGGTTCGTCTGGAACAGGTCGCGCGAGCGCTCGGGGAAGTCGCGGTAGTGGGGGCTCTGCGCCAGGTGGAAGACGACGTCGACCTCCGGGAGCTCCGCGTCGAGCGGCTCGCGCACATCGCGCACGGAGCGATCCACGCCGTGGACCTCCGTGCCCCGCTCGCGCAGCGCCTCGCCCAGCGTTCGGCCGATGAAGCCGGAGGCGCCGACGAGGAGCGCGCTCTTCACGCGGGGACCTCGGCCTCGACGAAGTGGTGCACGTAGTCCGCCCGCTCGGTGAAGCGCACGTCGGCGTGGGCGACGACGCGGATCCCGTTGCGCTCGAACTGGTCGAGGATCTCGGGCACCGAGTACTTCTTGATGTGGAACGGATCCTCCGCGCCCTCCGGCACGGGCAGGTCGAACTCCTTCCGCGGCTTCGTGTGCTGTCCTTCCCAGAGCAGCAGGCGTCCGCCCGGTTTGAGCACGCGCCGGCACTCCCGGAGCGACCACTCGGGATCGAGCACGTGGTCGTAGGACGTCCCGAACACGACCGCGTCGAAGCCGCCGTCCTTGAACGGCAGGTATTCGCAGATCGCCTTCAGGTAGAAGAAGTCCGGATCGGCGGGCTCGAGCGGGTCGATCCCGACCAGGTCCACCTCCGCGCCGACGTAACCGGGACGCTGACCCGGTCCGCAGCCGACGTCGAGCACGTGGCCCGCGAGGTCGGCGAAGCGCCGGAACGCAGTCACGTCACGGCGATCGGGCTGCGACAGGTTCGCCTCGGGCTTCTCGCGATAGCTCCAGGCGCCGTTCTCCTGGCACTGCTCCCAGGCCTTCCAGGCGGGGAGCTCCTCGCGCGCCTTCTCGTAGGGAATGAAGTCCCGACGGCCGGCCAGGGGCTCGCTCAGGAGGAACTCGATCTCGCGCAGGTCCTTCACGTTGTCTCCGATCTCGAAGAAGAGCGCGGGAGTGACCCGCGCGGGCGGATCCTACTCCCGGCCTGTGGGTCCCGCAACGACGTCAGGCGGCGGGGCGCTCTCCGGCGAGGAACGTCCGGCACCACTCCTCCACGTAGAGCAGGGACCAGACGAGCAGGCGACGGTTCTTCTCGCCCGAGAGGTGCTCCTGGAGCATGCGCTGCACCGTGGTGCGGTCCAGGTAGTCGTAGATCATCGCGTCGTCGCTGAAGAGGCGCCGCTTCACGTACTCGATGCTCTCGCCCCGGAACCAGCTCGCGTCGGGCGCGGAGAAGCCCTGCTTCTCGCGCTCCGCGACCGCGTCGGGCACGTGGCGCTGCATCACGCGCCGCAGCACGAGCTTGCCGTCCTTCGTCTTCTCGAAGTAGCGCTTCGTCTTGAGGCCGGGCTCGTTCTCGTTCAGGCGCACCACCTCGCCCAGGTTGCCGAGCTTGAGCCCGACCGGGATCTTCAGCGCGAAGTCGACCAGGTCGTTGTCGAGGAACGGCAGGCGCGTCTCCAGGCCGTGGGCCATGGAGAGCTTGTCCTCGACGACGAGCAGTCCGTGCAGGAACGTCTTGGCCTCGAGGTAGAGCGAGTGGTTCACGTAGTCCTCGGGCCGCACGAGCGTGTCGGCGTGCGTCGCGAAGACGTCGCGGAAGATGTCCCGCGTCCAGACCTTGGAGACGTCCCCCCAGATGGGCTGGAAGACGGCCTTGATGTCGCGGTTCGGGATCAGGCGCTGCCAGTACAGGTAGTACTTGTCGATGTACTCCTCGAAGGAGTCGTTGACCACGGCACGGTAGTAGCGCCAGGGGTAGCCGCCGAAGAGCTCGTCGCCGCCTGCGCCCGAGAGCACGACCTTGCCGAACTTGCCCGCGAGCTGGGACGCGTAGAAGTTCGGGTAGCTCTGCCCGACCCGCGGCTCCTCCAGGTGCCACACGAGCCGCGGCATCACGCGCTCCATGTCGCCGGCCTTGAGCACCATCTCGTAGTGCTCCGTTCCGGAGAGGTAGGAGAGGTGCTCGGCGTTGCGACGCTCGTCGAAGGCCAGCTCGAGCCCCGACGCCGACGACAGGTCGAACCCGACGGTGAAGGACTTCATCTCGCCTGCGAGCTTCGCCGCGACCGTCGTGATCGAGCCCGAGTCCATGCCTCCGGAGAGGTACGCGTTGACCGGGACGTCGCTCACGAGCTGTCGCTCGACGGCGCGCGTGAACAGGCGGTCGAGCTCGTCGACGTAGTCCGCCTCGCTGACGGCCTCGACCGGCTCCTCGAAGCGGTAGTCCCACCACGAATCGGGCTCGATCGCGCTGCCCCGGTCGGTCCGGATCCGGATCAGCGACCCCGCCGGGAGCAGGCGCACGCCGCGGAAGAGCGTGCGGTCCGTGAAGAAGTTCTGGAAGGTGAAGTACTCGAGCAACGCCTCGCGGTCCATCTCGGCCGTGAAGGACGGGTGCGCGAGCAGCGCCTTCACCTCCGAGCCGAAGAGCAGGCGCTCGCCGGTGTGCGTGTAGTAGAGCGGCTTGATCCCGTAACGATCGCGCGCGATGAGGAGCTCACGCTCGCGCCGGTCCCAGAGCGCGAACGCGAACATGCCGTTCAGCCGCGGCAGGGCGTCCGCGCCCCACTCCTCGAGGGCCTGCAGCAAGACCTCGGTATCGCTCGCCGAGCGGAAGCGACGGCCGAGTCCCTCGAGCTCACTCCGCAGCTCGCGGAAGTTGTAGATCTCTCCGTTGTAGGCGAGGACCCAGCGCCCGTCGGCGGAGTGGAACGGCTGTGCCGCCGCTTCGGTCAGGTCGATGATCGCGAGCCGCCGGTGTCCGAGCGCGCACGGCCCTTCCGCGAACACGCCCTCGCCGTCGGGACCGCGGTGGGCCAGCGCACGCGCCATCGCGAGCGCGAGCTCGTGCTCCGCCTCGCGCCCACCGAACTCCAGGATGCCGGCCAGCCCGCACACGGGTCAGGCGATGCCGGCCTTCCGGCGGCGCTCGTCGACGGCCTGCTTGTGTCCGTCGCGCCACTCGATGAGCTCGCGCAAGCCGTCGGGTAGCTCGATCTCGGCCTCGAACCCGATCTCCGCCTTCGCCTTCGCCGGGCAGCCGATGCGGTTCTTGACGAAGGTCAGTCCGGCCGGCTCCTGCCGGATGCCGTGCGGGCTCCCGGTCAGCTCGATCAGCATCTGTGCGAGCTCGCCGATGGACGTGCGCTCTCCGGTCCCGACGTTGTAGTAACCGTGTCCGATGTCCGCCTTCATCGCGCAGACGTTCGCCTTCGCGCAGTCCTTGACGTAGACGAAGTCGTAAGCCTGGCTCCCGTCGCCGTAGACGACGAGCGGCTCGCCGCGATCGATCGCGTCGAGCATCTTCATGATCACGGCGATGTAGGCGCCCCGGTAGTCCTGCCGCGGCCCGTACACGTTCATGTATCGCAGCCCGACCACCGGCAGCTCGTAGCGGTGGTGGTACGCCGTGGCCATCGCCTCGCCCGCGATCTTCGTCGCCCCGTAGAACGTCTGGTTCTTGAACGGGTGGTCCTCGGTCATGGGCTCTTCGACGGCGTCGCCGTACACCGAGGCCGAGGAGGAGTAGACGAGCCGACCAACGCCCTTCGCGACGCAGGTCTCGAGGACGTTGAACGTGCCGCGCACGTTCACGTCGAACGCGGCCTTCGGATACTCGTGGCACTGCAGGAGCCACAGGGCGGCGAAGTGGAACACGCCGTCCGCTCCGTCGAACGCCTCCGCCAGGATGTCGGTCTGACAGATGTCGCCCCCGATGTCGAAGACGCGCACGCGCGGGTCGGCCAGCGCCAGCTCGAGGTTCTCCGTGCTTCCGCGCGTGAAGTTGTCGTAGACGACTACCTCGCCCACGTCCTCGGCGAGGAGTTGATCGACGGTGTGGCTGCCGATGAGCCCGGCGCCGCCGACGACGACGAGTTTCTTGCCTCTTAGATCCATGGGAGAGCGCTTGCTGGGGGGAGCGGCGAGCGGAGAGAGTAACCGCGCCGGGTGGTGGGCGGAAGGCGACCCGCGTACGCTCTCCCCGCCACGATGAGGATCGCCTACCTGTCCGGCAACCGCTGGCCCGGCCGCGAGCCCGGGCTCTCCTTCTCGCTCCACAACGCGCGAGGGTTCCACGGTATCGGCGCGGATTTCACGCTGATCCTCTCCGTGGCCGGAAAGGACGCGCTGGCCGACATCCGCGAGGGCTTCTTCCGCGGCGGAGAGATGCCGAGGATCGAGGCGATTTCCGCGCCCATGGCCGGTCGCTCGCGCTTCCTCTACTACGCGCGCGCCTTCCACCACCTCGCGACCACGCCCTACGACGCGGTCGTCTTCCGGGCTCTGACCTTTCTGCCGTGGGCCGTACGGCTGAAGCGATTGAAGAAGGTGCCGGTCTGGTTCGAGGCGCACGACTTCTGGAGCGATCCGGACCTGCGCGACGAGCCGGTGAAGAAGTCGCGGCGGCGCCACGTGCGACTGGAGCGGCGCTGGGTCCGTCACGTGGACGGGATCCTGTGCGTGTCGGAGCCGCAGGCCGAGCTCTATCGGCGCACCTACCCGAACATCCCGGTCGTCACCGCCGAGACCGGCTGCAAGCCGCCGCAGGGCGTGCGCCGCCCGCCGTTCACGCGCACGCTCGGCTACGTCGGGTCCCTGACGGAGACGAAGTATCCGCTCGAGCTCGTGATGCGCGCGATGCGCGAGCAGAAGGACGACCGCGTGCGCCTCCTGTGCGTGGGGGCGCGCTACGAGGAGCAGCGCCGGTGGCTCGAGCGGGAAGCCGAGTCGCTGGGAATCTCCGACCGTGTGGAAGTCCACGGCTGGAGCCATGGCGCCGAGCTCCTCGAGCTCGAGAACCGCATGGACGTCGGCGTCGCCTGCCTCGCGGACATGTTCCTGAATCGGATCGCCTCGCCCCTCAAGGTGCTGGAGTACCTCGCGGCGGGGCTTCCGTTCGTCGCGAGCCGGCTCGGTGGAGTCGAACGCCTCGTGACCGACGGCGTGGAGGGCCTCCTGGTCGAGAACACGGTCGAGGGATGGGCCGCGGCGATCGAGCGGATGTACGCGGACGAGGCCGCGTGGTGCGAGATGTCGGCGCGCTGCGTGGAGGCTGCCGGACGGCTCTCCTGGGAGGCGCGCGCGCGGCGGATCGAGCAGGCACTCGCCGGAGAGCGGGTCGCGTAATGTCGACTAGAGGTCCGGCCGAAGAGCAGGACCTCGCCGAGGCCGAAGGCCGAGCCCGGCGCGAAGTCGCGCCGTAGCTGCCCGCAGGGCATCCTTGGCGCGCGCCGATGCGCGCCAAGTCAATCTTCGGCAAGCGCGCCGTAGCTGCCCGCAGGGCATCCTTGGCGCGCGCTGATGCGCGCCAAGTCACAAGCGGCCGACTTGTCGGCCGCGCCTCTACCGGGCGTGCGCTTGAGCGCGGTCGGACGCCTGCGTAGGGTTTCGCCCCGTGGTCACCCAGCTCGAGAGCTCGAGGACCGTGGACCCCGCGCCGACGGACCCCGCGGCCAGGGTGGGGTCCTGGTCGAACGACAGGACGAGCGATTGCGTGCTCGGGCTCCTGTCGGACCTCGATCCCGCGACCGCCCGCGTGTGCGACGTCGGCGCCGGTCCCGGGCGGTTCTCCCAGATCTACGGGGAGACCGTGCTCGGTCCCGTCGGCCTCTCGCCGGCGGAGCACCTGTCCGCCTGCGACACCGACTGCGACTCGTTCGGGTACTCGAAGGTCGAGTGCCGGACGATCCCGCCCACCGGACGCCTGCCGTTCGAGGATGGGGAGTTCGACGCCGTCGTGAGCATCGAGGTGGTCGAGCACGTCGAGGACCAGTTCGCGTTCATGCGCGAGCTCGCGCGGATCACGAAGCCCGGCGGGCGCGTCGTCGTCACGACGCCCAACGTGCTCAACGCCGCGAGCCGGATCCGGACGGCGGCGAGCGGTTTCCCGATCCTCTTCAACCCGCTCCCGATCTCCAGCAAGGACCGGCGCTTCGTCCTCGGCGGCCACATCAACCCGATCAGCCCGTACTTCCTGGCCTACACGGCGCTGAGTGCGGGCCTCGAGCGGCCGAGCCTCTCCGCCGACCGCTCCAAGCGCTCGGCCGCGTTCGCGGCGGTGCTGCTCTCGCCGCTCCTGTGGATCGGACGGCGGCGTCTCGAGGGTAGGCTCGGACGGAAGCACCCGGAGGTCCTGGCCGAGAACCGGGAGCTCCTGGCCGAGCTCTCGGGCTGGAGCATGCTCACCGCGAGGACGGCCGTCCTGGTGGCTCACAAGCCGGCGCCGTGAGCGACTCCGCCGCTCGTCCGGGCCTCTCGGCCTGCATCATCGCGATGAACGAGGAGGACCGGATCGGCGACTGCCTGGCCTCGCTGGCCTTCTGCGACGAGGTCGTGGTCGTCGACTCGCACTCGTCCGACCGGACGCGGGAGCTGGCGGCCGGGGCCGGCGCGAAGGTGATCGAGCGCGACTGGCCCGGCCACGTCGCGCAGAAGGAGTTTGCCATTCGCGCTGCCGAGTTCGACTGGGTGCTCTGCGTCGACGCGGACGAGCGTATCTCGCCCGAGCTGCGCGCGGAGATCGAGGCGCTGCGCTCGCGCGGATTCCCGGACCGGAGCGGCTGGACGATGCCGCGGCTCTGCAGCTACCTCGGAAGGTGGATCCGTCACGGCAACTGGTATCCGGACCGGCAGCTCCGGCTGTTCGACCGGCGCCGCGGTCGCTGGGGGGGGAACGACCCGCACGACAAGGTCGAGCTCGAGGGCGACGTCGGCCGGCTCGCGGGCGACCTGATCCATCACCCGTACCGGAACTTCTCGGATCACCTGCGGACGATCGACGTCTACACCACGACCATGGCCCAGGGGATGTACGACCGCGGGAAGCGGACGGGCATCTTCTCGATCGTCTTCAATCCGACCTGGAAGTTCCTGCGCTTCTACGTCCTCAAGATGAGCTTTCTGGACGGGTGGCGGGGGCTTCTCCTGGCCTATCTCGCCGCGCACTACACGCGGCTCAAGTACGCCAAGCTGCTCGTGCTCCAGCGCGCCGGAGGATGAGCACGTGACCCGGGAACTGATCGTCTTCGCGGGCTTCGCGGACTGGGCCAACACCTGCGGCTCGTGGGCGCGCGCCATCCACGACCACTCCGAGCGGTTCGACGCGCGCTGCATCGTCCGCGATGCGCACCCCTTCGGCTACGAGCAGGACATCGTGCTGGGCGAGCCGCACGGCGGTAAGGGCGAGCCCAAGGGCTACGAGTCGCTGGACGAGGTCCGCGAGCTCATCGATTCCGCGACGTGGTACGTGCACGGCGGCGACAGCGTGTACGACTCGTGGAAGTTCTTCGGCGACCTGATCGGCAAGAGCCTGTTCCGGTCCGGGAAGAGGCTCGGTGTCTGGCACTGCGGCTCGCGCTACCGGCAACGGCACATCCGCTTCAACCTGATCGACCGCTTCAGGCGTCTCGAACGCCGGTTCATCGCCTACGACCTCATCCGCCTCGCGAGCCGCGACCGCCGCGCGCTGGCAGCGCCGCACAACGCGCTCGACCGGCGTGACTTCGAACACATCGAGAAGGCCGACGTCCTGACCGTCAGTCACTCGCCGTCCAAGCCCACGATGCCGAAGCGCAAGGGCACGCACTTCTTCCTCGAGGCCGTCGAGAAGCTGCGCGCGAAGGGGCACCGCTTCGAGGTGGACCTCATTCACGGCGTCTCCAACGCCGAGTGCATGGAGCGTCGCGCGAGGTCGCACGTCTTCTTCGACCAGATCAGCCCGGTGGGGGGCATCGGGACGTCCACGGTCGAGGCCGCCGCGGCCGGTGTGTGCGTCATCGCCGACTACCACAACATCGGTCCGGACGTTCAGGAGTCGACCGGCGGGCCCTGGCCGGTCGTGCCGGCTCACGACTTCGAGAGCCTCTACTCCGCCCTCGAGCGCCTGATCACCGAGGCGGAGCACCGCGAACGCACCGCGCTCGCCACGAGCGACTGGTTCCAGCGCGTCTTCTCGCGCGAAGCCGTGGCGGGCTTCTTCGACCGTGCGTTCGGCGGGAACGGCCGGGCCTGAGGCCTACTCCGGAGTCGCGGAGCAGGCGGCTCTCGCGTTCTCGGGCACGTCCAGGCTCTCCATGAACTCGCTCAGCGACTGGAGGTCCGGCCGGCTCCGGCGGTAGGCCGAGCGCATGTGGTAGATGCTCTTGTAGAAGTCGCAGCTCGTGCAGACCGGCCGGAAGTGGCCTTCCTGCTGTTCCTGGATCAGTCCCATGTAGAGCGGGTTCCGCGTCGAGAGGATGTCCCGCAAGGGAGTCTCGTTCAGGTCGCCGATGCGCAGCGTCGCGTCCACGTCGCGGCAGGCGCAGCCGTTCACGATCCCCGTCGCCATCACCGAGACCGAGGTGAAGAGCAGCACGCAGGCGCCCTTCTTGTAGGTCGTGTCCGAGCCGATGTCGATCGCGAGTCCGGCGACGTCGTCCTGCGTGACGTACCCGCCCCAGTTGTTGTAGATGCGGGATCTCCGTACGCGGATGCCGGCCTCCCGGTATCGGTCGAAGAGATCGAGGACCTCGCTCTTCGCGCCGTCGAGCGCGTCCTGTGTGGAGCGAAAGCCCAGCTCGAGCTGGCAACGGGCCCGAGGCACGAGTTCGAGGAGCGTCTCGAGGTTGGCGACGAGACGCCCGTACACCTTCTCGGTGGAGCACGTGATCGCGATGAAGCTCTCGAGGTCGTGCCCGTACACGCTGACGGTCATGCGCCCCAGCTTCTCGAGGCCGACCAGGCGCTCGATCTCGTCCGCGGTCGGGATCGTGAAGTTCGTGAAGAACTGGTAGGACTCCACGCCGGGGTGGTTCTCCAGGAACTCGAGCTTGTTGAACAGGCGCTTGTCCATGAAGACGTCGCCGGTGCAAGGCGTCAGCGAGAAGCTGTGATACCCGAGCTCCACGGCCTGCTCGACGCAGTCGAAGAAGAACTCGTCGGTCATCGACACCTTGGGGCTCTGCTTCTTGACGTAGGCGCAGAACTTGCACTCGAGGTTGCACACACTGCTGGTCTCGATGTGCAGTAGCTCGCGACCCCGGGGAATGAGCTCCTTCCCGCGGTGGTAGTTCGCGTTGATCTCGACTCGCTTCCAGACGTTGCGAACGGCGCGGGCGGCTTTGATGACCTTCATGGAACGCGGCCGAGGCTGGAGCCTCGGCCGGGGGAAGTCAACTCCCGGTCCCGGGTCCCGGTTCGACGGAGATTACGACCCCGCGCCGGGCCCGTTCTGGGACCGTGCTTCCCGCAGCACGTCGAGATAGAGCTCCTCGTAGGCAGCCACCATGTGCGCCGCCGTGAAGCCCTGTGCGATGCGCTCCGAGCCCGCCAGCCCCAGGCGATCGCGCAGGGCACCGTCGCCCGCGATCCGGATCAGCGCTTCCGCCAGCCGTACCGGATCCTCGGGCGGGACCAGGATCCCCGTCTCGCCGTCGAGGACGACCTCACCCAGGCCGCCCACCCGGCTCGCGACGACCGGGCGGCCGGAGGCCATCGCCTCGAGCGCGGCGACCCCGAGCCCCTCGCGCCGCGAGGGCAGCACGAACGCGTCGCACAGGGTCAGGAGGTCCGCCTTGTCCTGGCGCCGGCCGAGGAACTTCACGCGCTCCGACATGCCGCGCTCCCGTGCGGCTCTCTCGAGCGGCTCGCGCTCCGGGCCGTCGCCGCCGATCCACACGCGTACTCGTGGCGCCTCCGCGAGTACGGCCGGCAGGGCCTCGAGCAGGACGTCGAGACCCTTGCGCGGTACGAGGTTCGCGAGGGACAGGAGGACGACGTCGGGGTCTTCGAGTCCCTCGCGCTCGCGCAGCTCCGCGCGACTCGCCGACGGCGCGAGGTCCGCGGGATCGACCGTGCTCGCGATGACCGCGATCTTCTGCGGCGCGACGCCGCCGGCGACGAGACACTGCTCGACCGCGGGCGAGATCGCGACGGCCTTCCGTACCAGGCGATCGTAGATCAGCCGCGTGTGCAACCCGCGCCGCACCTCGCGGTCCATGCGGCGCGTCGTGATGGCGGGAACGCCGCTCCAGCACGCCGCGAGTCCTCCGAGCCACGTCGCGCGACCGGTGTGCAGGTGAGCGAGATCGGCGCCCCGGAGCTCGGAGCGCAGGCGCACGATCGAGGCCAGGTCGAGGTCGTTGCGCATCGCGATCGCGCGCGTCTCGAAGCCGCGCGAGCGGGCCTCCTCCTCGGGCCGCGAACCGCCGGGGCACAGGAGCACGTTCTCGTGGCCGCGCTCTCGCAGCCCCTCCATGAGCAGGAACACCTGGACCTCGCCCCCCGAGAAGCCGCGCTCCGCGTCGACGTGGGCGATCGTCAGGGTCACGGCGCGGGTAGAGGCGTCTTCGCTGCTCGCGGAAGGAGCTCGCGCAGCATCACGACCAGGTACAGCATGAGGAAGAGCGCGAGGCACATCTCCTTCGTCTCGCCGGCCTTGATGTCGAGCGCCGCGGGGAGCTCGTCGACGAGCTTGCTCGGAAGGGTCACGGCGACGGCGAGCACGGCGGCCGGGACGCAGACCGCCGTCGGCCAGATCCAGCCCCAGGGGCCCGCGCTCTGGAAGTCCGGCGTCTCGTCACGGCGTCGCCGTCGCAGCGGAACGATGATGCCGCCGATCAGCGCCGCCAGCGTCAAGATGTTGCGCGGGAGCTGGTCGAGCAGCGTCTCGAGCAGCGGGTCGTTGTGCAGGTTGAACTCGCCCTGTTCGTTGCGCGCGGCCACGACCTCCGGTGGCGAGAACCCGAACCAGTGCTGTCCCCAGCTCGCCTCCTCGCCCGCGAAGAAGAAGCAGCCCGCCGCCATGACCGCGCAGAAGGCGCCGAACCAGCGCCAGGCCACGAGGTGGCGCATGCGCCGCAGCCAGAGCGCGGCCACGACGGCGACCAGGAGAAACACGACCGTGAGGTTCTGGACGATCCCGAGCTCGGTGTGCATCCAGTTGTCGAAGACGTCCTCGGCCGTGGCCTTGAGGACGACTTGGGCGACGAGGACGGCGATCGGCAGCCAGAGCCAGAGCCAGGCGGGCATGCGCGGTGTGCGGCGTGTCTCGATCATGGCGTGAGGACGAGTGATAGCAGATCCAGGCCTCGCGTGAGAGGACTACTCCGCCCGCGGGTGGGCCCGCTCGTAGACCTCCCGCAGCCGCTCGACCGACACGTGCGTGTAGATCTGCGTCGTCACGAGGTGGGCGTGCCCGAGGAGCTCCTGTACCGACCGCAGGTCGCAGCCGTTGTCGAGGAGGTGCGTGGCGAAGCTGTGACGCAGCGTGTGGGGCGAGGCGGGACGGGCGACGCCCGCAGCGAGGACCGCCTTGTGCACGACGCGGGCGAGGGAGCGCGTCGTCAGCCGTCCGCCTCTGTTGTTGAGGAAGACGGCGTCCGGGTCGGCCGCTCCTGCGGCGGGCCGCTCGGGATCGTCGAGGTACGTGAGGAGCGCTCGACACGCGTGGCTGCCCATGGGAGCCAGGCGCTCCTTGCGCCCCTTCCCGCGCACGCGCGCGACGCCTCCCTCGTCGACCGAGGACCCGAGGGAGAGGTCGACCCGATCGATACCGACGGTCTCCGCCGCGCGCGTCCCCGCCGAGTACATGAGCTCGAGCAACGCGCGGTCGCGCCGGCCGAGAGCCGTGGTGGGGTCGGGAGCGGCGAGGATGGCCTCGACCTCGGCGGGCTCGAGGCAGGAGGGAAGCGGGCGCGAGCTCCGCGCCCGCCGGAGCCCCGTGGCCGGGTGCGTGCTCACGACACCGGTGCGTTCGAGGTGGCGGAAGAGCGAGCGGACGGCGGAGAGCTTGCGCTGGATCGTGCTGCGCGAGAGGTACTGTCGCTCCTGGTGGGGCGTCCGTTTCCCGCGCTCGTCGAGCTCGGCCAGGAACCCGCGCAGGACGAGGGCGGTGACGAGCTTTGGGTCTTCGATCTCACGCTCGTCGAGAAAGCGTGCGAACTCCTCGAGGTCGGCGCGATAGGCGCGCAGCGTGTGCGGGGATGCGCCGCGGGACGCCGCGAGCTCGGAGAGGAATCCTTCGACGTGGTCGCGCACGGAGAGAGGGTAGCGTGGCGGGGGAGTCGGGGTGCCCTCGGACGGGTTGCTTTCCACGGGTTGCGGGTGTCGGGGGGGCGGAGTGCCTTCGCGATGCTTGCGCGGCGGAGCCCGCGCAAGCGAGTCGTCGGGAGGCGTCTGACCTTCCCCCGGTTTGGTGGACACCCAAGATCGCGCGATGCGCGAGGATATCCACATGCCG
>JAJDET010000231.1 GCA_029259655.1 Planctomycetota bacterium | reverse complement strand
GGGGCTCGTCACCCCGCGTACGAAACGCGACCGCGAGGCACCGCGTCCCTCGTACTCCGCGGTCAAACCGTCGTCTCGCGTGGTCGCGATGCCTCGAGCGGAGCGCGTCATGCGCTCCCGCTCGTGAGCCGACCGCCCTAGGCGGTGTCGGCGTGTTGTCCATCTGGTTTCTTCCGCCCGCCGGAGGCATCGCGCCGGGTACCGGCGCATCCTCGGCGGAGTGCCGTGGTGCCCGTAGTCGCGTATCGCACCAGGGCTGACGAGCCGCATGCGCTTCGGCCCCCAGTCTCGCGATGCTCGTCGGGCGAAGCCCGCGAGCGAGTGCGCATTGCGACGTCCCGCACATGCGTCCCCCACGTGTCGACGCCTCCCGACGTCTCGCTTGCGCGGCGCAGCCCGCGCAAGCATCGCGAAGGCATTCCAGCCCACCGACACCTGCAACCCGTGGAAAGCTACCCGTCCGAGGGCACCCCGACCCCAACCGATAAAGCCGCGGTACCCGCGGCGATGCCTCCGGCGGGCGGAAGAAACCAGATGGACAACACGCCGACACCGCCTAGGGCGGTCGGCTCACGAGGGACCGGCGCTGGGGCGCCTTCCTCGCGCGCGCCGGCATCCGCCGGTGCGCGGAGAGTACGGCACTGCGGGGTGAACGCCGCACGACTCGACTGCGAGCGCGCGAGCTCGTCACCCCGCGTACGACGCGCGTCCCCGAAGCACCACGGCGCGACCGCTACCGCCTAGGCGGCTTCGTGCGGACGCACACTGCGGTCCCGCTTCACGAGACCCATCGCGCGACCGATGCGCTTCTTCATGAACTCCGGGTTCTCGAGGTAGTAGAGCCCGCGCTCCCACACGCGCCGCGCGCGCGCGGGGTAGCTGTAGTACCAGCGCTCGTAGTTGCGCACCATCTGCTTGCGCAGCTCCTCGAGCTCGATCTGCGTGAAGTTCTCGTGCTTGTAGGCCGAGCGGTTCGACGAGACGTAGTTCTCCGTCAGGTCGGACACGTCGATCGACGCCTGGTAGTTGTCCCAGGACTCCGTGCCGATCAGCGGGTTGAAGACCGAGATCCGGATCAGGTCGGGCCCCGCGACCCGCAGCACCTTCTCCGTCTCCTTGATGTCTTCCATGGTCTCGCCGGGCGATCCGACGATCAGGTAGACCTTGGACCAGATGCCCGCGCGGCGCGTCATGCGCGCGGACTCCACCACCTGCTCGGCGGTGCAGTCCTTCTTGAGCGTGTCCATCATCCGCTGG
Organism: Planctomycetota bacterium; assembly: GCA_029259655.1. Classification (GTDB taxonomy): domain Bacteria; phylum Planctomycetota; class UBA1135; order UBA1135; genus OFTM220. The sequence continues at coordinate 10,447 of JAJDET010000231.1, read as the reverse complement.
CTGCCGGTCTCCCAGCCGTAGTAGATCCGGCGGCACCCGGCGCGGTGCATGTGCTTCAGGAGCGGGTAGTCGACGCAATCGCCCCGCGTGTTCGCGATCCACTCGAACTTCAGCCCGCGGCGCAGGATCTCGTCGCACATCTCGCGGATGCGCGCCCGGCGCAGGGTCAGGATCTCGTCCACGAACAGGATGATGCCCGGGTCGTAGGTCTTGATCAGGAACTCGAGCTCGTCGCAGATCGACTCGACCGAGCGCACGCGGAACCCGCGTCCCGTGTAGTCCTTCTGGCAGAAGATGCACTTGAAGGGGCATCCGCGCGTCGTGAAGATGTACACGAGCCGCTCGGGGTTGAGCTGGAAGTAGCGGTCCATCGGCAGGAGGTGCCGGGCCGGCATCGGGATGTCGTCCAGCCTCTTGATCAGCGGCGGCGTCGGGTTGTTGAGCCAGACCTCGCCTTCGCGTGACCCGCAGAGCCCGGCGACGTCGGAGAGCTCCTTGTCGTCCCCGCCCTCGAGCGCCTTCAGGAACTCCGCGAGGGTGTACTCGCACTCGCCCTTCAGGACCCAGTCGAAGTGGCCGCTGTCGAGGAAGATCCCGTGGTCGACGGTCGCGTGCGGACCACCCATGATCGTCGTCTTGCCGCGCTCCTTGGCGTACTTCGCCCAGGCGATCGCACGGCGGATGTTCGGGGTGAGCGAGCTGAACCCGATCACGTCGTTGCGCTCGATCGCCTCCCGCATGTACTGGTCGTTGACGATTCGCTCGTCGACCAGCTCGATCGGGAGGCCCTCTTTCTCGAGGCAGGCGCCGAGGTAGGTCAGCCCCAGGAGCTGCGAGACAGGATCCTCCTGGACGTGGGGCTTGACGTAGGAGAGGAGAGTCTTGCGCATGGTGTCCGTCGATCCGGGTGGCCGCGTCTGTTAGCCGTCGCGAGGGGGCGCCGGTCCCGTTCCGCCCCTTGCAGGGGACGGTCCGGAGAGACGCGCGGAGCCTAAAATCTACCGTCCACTGGAGGTTACGACAACCTGCGGCCAGAAAGGCACTTCCGTCAGCCCCGGTCCCCCGCGGTCCTATCGGGCGGGGGCGTCCCCGGTCTTGACCCGACCTCCTTCTGCCGCGGCCGCCATGGCCCGGGCGTACTCCTCGAGGTACTCGTCGGTCAGGCGCTCCACCGTAAAGTGCTCCAGGAGCCGTAGATATCCGGCCTCACCCTGGCGCCGCCGCAGCTCAGGATCGGCCAGGAGAGTGCCGATCCGCCCCGCGTAGGCCTCGATGTCGAGGGGGTTCTCGACGTAGCCCGTCTCCCCGTCCGAGACCACCTCGGGGCTGCCTCCGAACAAGGTGGCCACGACCGGTTTTCGGTGTTCCATCGCCTCCAGGTTCACGAGCCCGAAGGTGTCGAAGCAGATCGAGGGCGTGACGAACACGTCGGCGGCGGCGTAGGCGCACTGGAGCTCGGCACCGTCCAGCCAGTCGGTCGGGACCACCAGGTCCTCTACGCCCAGGGTCCGGGCGGCCTCGGCGAACTCGCCGTCGTACACGCGCCGGTGCCCCATCACGAGCAGCCGGAGCTCCGGAAAGTCCACCCGGAGACGGGAGAGCATCCGGAAGAGGTGGACCACGCCCTTCTGCTCGTGCAGGCGACCGCCGATCGCGAGCACGTGCTTCCCGTGGAGCCCGAAGCGCTCGCGGAAGGCGTCGACCTCGTCCGGATCGGGGAGCCGCGCCTGGGGTTGGATCGCGTTGTGGACCGTGCGGTCGACCCGGATGCCGTTCTCCCCGATCGCGCGGCCGAGCTCGTCGGACACGACGGTGAAGCGATCGACGTCCCGCTCGAGCACGCGCCGGATGGCCCGATTCCGGCCCGGCCGGAACCGCAGGCGCTGGCAGGGGATGCACTTCGACCAGCGCGCCGCGTAGTCGCGCAGCGCGCCCCCGTGGGCCTCGCCGCCGTGGAAGCAGGTCAGCTTCTGATAGCAGAAGGTCATCACGTCGTGTGCCGTGAACACGACGCCGGCTCCGAACTTCCGCGAGTCGGTCAGCGTCCCGTAGGAGAGGTGCGTGTGCACGAGCTGGCTGTGCACGACGTCGGGGCGCCAGCGCTCGAGGATCTCGCGGTACGGGGCTCGGACCTGGCGATTGGAGAGCCCGACCCAGGCGCGGAACCGCAGCGGGTAGTCGCTGTGGAGCCGGAACACGGGCGTGCCCTCGATCTCGATCTCACCGGCGAGCGACGGGTCCTGGGTGCTCGAGACCACGGCGGCCTCGTGACCGAGCTCCCGCAGGCGCTCGGCCTCCTGGTACATCTGCCGGATCGACGAGCCTATGCGCGGGTCGTCCAGGTCGTTGAGGAACAAGACTCTCAAGTCGCGGACCGCCGGAAGTAATGGGCCACGTAGAGGAAGTTCACCAGCGCCCAGATCTTCGTGATCGAGAATCCCCAGGCTGCGCCCGTATCGGGGATCCAGATGCAGAGCTGGATCGAGAGGGGCACGATCAGCGCCAGCCCGACCGACGTGATCAGGATCAGGACGCCCAGGCGGTCGACGAGCAGGAAGAAGGTGTCGAGCGCGATGCAGAAGGCGCTCGGCACGAACCCCACGGCGAGGATCAGGGCCAGGGTCCACACCGGCCCACCGTAGTCCTGTGGGAAGAAGTAGCCCACGATCAAAGGAATCACGGGCAACGCGAGCAGGAGCCCCCCGCCCACGATGCTCCCCCCCACGAGAGTGACGCGGGTCCACAGCTGGCGGAACCGCTTCATGTCCTCGAGCCCCTTGAGCTCGCTCATCGCCGGCAGTGCGGTGCGCGACACACCCTGCATGAACATCAGGGGGACGTTCATGATCCTGTTCGCGACCTTGAAGTAGGCGACCCATTCGGCGCTCGCGAACGTGCGCATCAGGAGCGGGGGCAGGACCTCCAACGCGAAGGTGTCGAGGTTCCTGAGCGCGCCGAAGCGCAGCGTGAGCGGCAGCCCGACCCAGACGTTGACGCGCGGAGCTCGTCGCAGGACCTCGCGAATAGCCGGAAGCGGGTACCCGTCGTCCCGCCGCGCGCGGCGGTAGAGCTCCAGTGAGACGATGGATCCGATCGCCGACGCGAAGAGCATTCCGAGGACCGGTCCCAGCGGGGAGAAGACGAGCAGCGTTCCCGCGGTCACCGAGAACACGCGTACGACCTCCTGCGCGTTCTCGGTCTTCGCGAGGAGGACCATGCGCCGGGTGCCCTGCAGTGCCCCCATCACGACCTGCTTCGGGAGCTCGAGCAGCGGAGTCAGGGTGAGCAGTTGCGCGAGCCGCACGAGGTCGGCGTCGGAACCGAGAAGCCCCTCGTCGCCCACGACGAGCCGGCCGACCCAGGGCAAGAGGAAGAGGCCCGCGACGACGAGCAGGCAGCCGCACAGGAAGTACGCCTTGGCGAGGAACCCGAGCCACTCGAGGACCTTGTCCGCGTTGCCGCGCGCGGCGGCGGAGGCGACCTGGTTCACCGTGACCTGGACCAGCCCGATGTTCACGAGCAGCGCGAGGCCGCTGTACATCGCGATGGCGGTGTAGTATTCGCCCTGGAGGCGGGCACCGAGGAAGTGCGCCAGGAGCACGACCGTGGCGAGGCCGCCGAAGCCGTTGAGAACGGCTCCCGCCTGGAGGGTCGCCGCGTTCCGGAGGAAGCGGTTCTGGAGCCAGCTCAAGCGAGCGCCTCTCGGTAGATCTCCGCCACGCGTTTCGCATTCCCGGCCCAGGTCTGTCGAGCGGCGTGCTCGCGCCCGGCGCTCCCCATCCGATCGCGGAGCGCGTCGTCCGCGAGCAGCTTCGCGAGCGCCCCCTCCACGGCTCCGGCCTCCTGCGCGACGAGGAAACCGGTGCGCCCGTCCTCGATGGCGTCCTCGGCTCCGCAGTCCAGGGTGCCGATGCTCGGCGTGCCCGAGGCCGCGGCTTCCAGGTACACGATGCCGAAGCCCTCGAAGCCCCCGTCCGACGCCGTGACCGGAGTGTGCAGGAACACGCGAGCGCGCTGCAGGAGCTCGACCTTCTCGTCCTCGTCGACGTTCCCGAGGAAGTGCACGCGGCCCGAGAGTCCGGCCTCCTCCACGCGCGCGACGAGCTTTGCCTCGTAGGAGTCTCCGCTCCTGTTCCCCACGATGAAGTGGTGCAGGTCGGGGTACTCCGGCGCGAGGCGGCACCAGGCCTCCAGAGCGAGGTGGAGGCCCTTGCGTTCCTTCAGCTCGCCGATCGAGAGCGTGAACGGCACGTGCGACCAGGGCTTCTCCCCGGTGTCGCGCGGCGCCTCGTGCCCGGCCACGTCGACGCAGTTCGGAACGACGTGCAGGCGCTCGCCTTCGCCCTCGCCGAGGATCTCGAGCACACGGCCGCGCGTGTAGCGACTGACCGAGATCATGGCTGCGAACCGCCGGTACGCCCAGCGGGCGAGACCGCCGTGGCGCGCCGAGAGCAGCGGCTGGACTGTGTACGTCCCGTGCGCAGTGGCGACGCACGGGACCCCGGCGAGCCGCGCGCCGAGGAGGCCCGCGAGGTTGTGCGGGTAGTCCTTGATCGCGTGGACGAGGTCCGCGTGGCGTGCGCGCCGAAAGATGCGCCAGGTCGCCTGCGCCAGGCTCGCCCAGAAGCGCGCCGGCTTCATGTGGAAGAAGTAGTCCGGTGGGAGCGCCACGCTCACCTTCCAGTGTTTCGGGATGCGCGGCGAGGTGGGCCGGTGCTTGCGCGCCAGGAGGACCTCGACCTCCAGGTCCGGGTCGAGCTCCTCGAGCGCGGCAACGAGACACATCGTGTAGCGCCCGACGCCGTCGAGGTCCGAGAGCGAGTCGGTCAGGAAGAGGACCTTCACTGCGACCCTCGCTCGGCCATCCAGGCCAGCAGGCGTTCGGCGCGCGCGTCCCACGTGAGCTCCGGCGCTCGGGCCAGCGAGCGCTGGCGCAGGGCCGCGCGCCGACCGGCGTCGCCGGCGAGGTCGGCGATCCCCCGCGCGAGCGCGTGCGCGTCGTCGGGCGGAACGTGCACGGCGTCGGCCGCGCCCGGCAAGATCTCGCGCAGGGACGGCAGGTCGCTCACGACGAGCGGGAGCCCGGCGGCCAGCGCCTCGAAGACCTTGAGCGGCGAGGTGTAGCGCGCACTGATCGCGGGCGTCGAGCGGTTGGGCACGACGCCGAGGTCGCCGGCGGCCAGGTAGAGCGCCACGCGCCCGGGAGCCTGGAAGCCGTCGAGCCGGACGTTCGCGAGCCCCTGAGCGCGCTCGCGATGGCGCGCGACGTCGGCCTCCATCCCTCCGGCGATCACGAACTCGACGTCGGGGAGCTCGCGCGCAGCCTCGATCAGGATGTCGACTCCCTTCCAGTCGAGAAGGCCGCCGGTGTAAACGACGACCCGCGCGTCCGCGGCGATCCCGAGTGCGGCGCGTGCGCGCGCGCGCGCGCCGTCGTCCAGGAACTCGGCGAAGCGCGCCGGCTCCTGCGCGTCGTGCTCGACCCGGATGGACTCCTCGGGCACGCCCTCGGCCACCAGGTCGTCGCGCACTCCGCCGGAGATCGTGACGATCCCCGCGACTCCGCGCGCGGCCTCGTCCAGCCATCGGCGGCGCGTCCTCCCGCCCGGGACGCGGTGGAGCTCGAGGAAGACCGGTCCTCCCGCGCTCTTTCGCGCCAGCGCTCGCGCGGTCTCGATCTCGCGCGAGAGCACCGTCGCGCCGGCGTGTCTCGAGCGCACGCGCGCCGCGGCGTTGCGGGCGAAGGTGAGCTCCTGGATCCGGGCCGGGACGAACTGCAGTCTGCGCGGGACGCGATCGATCCAGTCCATGCAAGGCACGGCGTCGACCGAGGGTCGTGCGCCCTCGGGCACGGCGTAGTAGTCGAAGAGGTCCTGGCCGTCGGGCAGGGTCGGCGTCGGATGGCGCCGGGCGTGGAGCAGCGCCGTCTCCGCGCCGGCGCGTGCGAAGGCTGCCGCCATCTGAGCGACCTGCAGCGACTGCGCCCGCTCGGACGGCATGCGCGCGTTCGCCACGAGCACCAGCCGTGGACGCGCCGGGTTCATTCGTCCTCGTCCCCGATCCCCCCCACGTAGCCGAGGCTGTCCATGAGCTCCTGGGCCTCGAGGTCCCGGTGCGACGAGATCACGTCCTCGCGCGGGATCGGCAGGGTCGCGTCCCACTCCCGCAGCGCACCGAGCAGACGGCGCGTGTCCTCCACGCGCTCCCCGAAGAGGTTCACGGTCTCGTCCGGGTCCGCCGCGAGGTCGTAGAGCTCCGGGTCACGACGCGCCTCGTCCCAGCCCGGATCGCCGGGCTCCAGCTCCAGGCACTCGCGCGAGATCACGAGCTTCGTCGCGCGGTCCTGAATCGCGAGCGCCGAACCGCTCTCCGCGAAGACGTACTGGCGCAGCTCCTCGAGCTCACCGCGCACGAGTGGCAGCAGGCTCTTCCCGTCGAGCCGCAGGTACTCGGCGTCGGACTCGGCCCCGTCCTCCGGCCCCGGCGGAACGAGGCCGAGCAGGTCCGACACCGTGGGCAGGATGTCCACCGTCTCGACCAGACCGTTCACCCGCACCGACGCGGGCAGCCCCCCGGGCCAGGTCATGATGAGCGGAATGCGCAGGTTCGTCTGGTACATCCAGTTGTGCTCGAAGACGCCGTGCTCTCCCAGCTCCTCGCCGTGGTCGGAGGTCAGGATCACGAGTGTGTCGTCGAGCACGCCCTTCTCGCGCAGGACGTCGAGCACCGCGCCGATGGCGGCGTCGGCCTGGGTCGTCCCGGCGTAGTACAGGTTCCGGATCTGCTCCACGTCGGCCGGCGTCGGCAGGTAGTCCCCGGCCTCGATCGCGTAGCGATGCTCGGCGTAGAACGCCCGGATCGGGCCGTCGTAGTCCGGGTCCACGTACATGTCGCGAAACTCCGGCTCCGGGTCGTACGGCGTGTGCGTGGAGTAGAGGTGCAGGAACGCCACGAAGCGCCGATCGGACTCGGTCTCGAACCACTCGATCGCGGTGGTCGCCGCCTTGTTGTAGTCGACGCGCTGCGTGGCCTTGTTCACGAGCTTGAAGAGCAGCACCTCCGACTTGAAGCGGCTCCACGCGCTCGACCTCAGGACCAGATCGTGTCCGATCAAGGTCTCGCAGTAGAGGTCGAAGCCGTGCAGGAGCCCGCTGTCGCGCGTGACGGTCCCGGTCATGAACGCCGCGCCCACCCAGTCCCGGTCCTCGAGCCGGCGCCCGTCCTTTTGCCGCGCCGTCTTCAGGTGGAGCGGCAGCGTCACGTTGATGTCCCGCGCCCAGCGGTACTTCGGGTCGAGCTTGAGCATCCCGTGGCGGCGCGGGTACTTGCCGGTCAGGATCGACCCGAAGCTCGACCAGGTGAAGGGAGCCTGCACGAACGCGTTCTGGAAGAGCACTCCGCGCTTCGCGAGCCCGTCCATGACCGGGGTCTCCACGCGCTCGTTCCCGTAGGCGCCGAGGACGTCATGGCGCAACGCGTCGACCACGACGAGGAGCACGTTCGGAAGATCCTCGTTGGCGCCGCTGATCGCTCCGACGCTGCGGTCGCTCCTGCGCACGAGGTCGAGGCCGAGGTAGCCCGCGCCCGCGAGCGACAGCACGACCGAGGCGACGAGCGTCGGGACGCTCGTGCCGAGGAAGGACAGCCTCCGGACGGCGAGCCCCGCCAGGCAGAGCGCACCGACGAGCAGGGCGACGGAGGTGGCGAGACGCTCGGGCGAAGTCGCAGGGAGACCCCAGAAGAGGAGCGGCCGCGTCCACCAGTAGGCCTCGAGAAAGAGCCCGGCGGCGAGCCCCAGGAGCAGCGCGGAGCGACGGGACAGGACGAGCCCCGAGACTGCGCCGGCCAGGGCTCCGAGGCACGCGTACGAGAGGGCCGCCGCCGCGACACACCCGAGCCCGTCCAGACCCCCGATCGGCTCCTCTTGCCGCGTCCACGAGACGAGCGCGTCCACGACGCCGAAGAGCGTTCCCAATCGGACGCCGAGCGCGCTGCCGCCGGCGAGGCCGACGCGGCGGCCGGTCGGATGGCTAGTCGCGGGAGGGGAGGTCACGGGCGGAAGTGTATGCGGCCGTCCGGTGCCGGCGAAGGACGGGAAGGCCGGGGGCGTACGGGAGGTCCGCCGCCCCCGAGAGCTCACTGGCGGAGGAACGTCAGGAACATCGTCACGAACGGGCGCACCGGCTCGACCGGCCGACCGCGCACCGCCGCCCAGCCCTGAGCGACCGCGTGGCCCGCGAGCGTGAAGGCGACGCACGCCTTGACCCAGGGACCGGCGAGGAGGCCGTGGTGCTTTCTGTAGTAAGCGAGGCGGTTCTCCTGCCAGACCGGGAGGAAGCCCTCGAAGTTCTTCGTGCTGGCGCCCTCGTGGTGCAGCACCTCGACATCGCTCAGATAGCGCGTCTTCAAGCCCGTGCGCGCGATGCGCCGCGAGAGGTCGACGTCGTTGTAGAAGAGCCACAGGTCCTCGTCGAAGACGCCGACCCGATCCAGCGTGCGGCGAGACAGGAGCAGGCAGGCAGCGGGCGGCTGCTCGAGGTCGCGCTCTCCCTCGTGGTCCCAGTCGAGCATGAAGTAGCGCCGGAGCTCCGGGCTCTCCGGCCACCAGCGCTCGAGCGGGGTACCGAAGAAGAGCGCCGTCGCGAGGCTCGGGAAGCGCTTGCACGCACGCTGCGTCGAGCCGTCGGGGTTCACGAGCTTGGGCGCGGCGGCGGCGTAGTCCGGATGCTCGCGCAGGAAATCGACCAGCCTCGGGAGGACCGACCCGCGCAGCTCGGTATCGGAGTTCAGGAGCAGGACGTAGTCTCCTCGCGCGAGCTCCATCCCCTGGTTGCAGCCCCCGGCGAAGCCGCGGTTCTCGTCGTTCTTGACGAGCAGGACCTCGGGAAACTCGCGCTCCACCATGTCGGGCGAGCCGTCCGCACTCCCGTTGTCGACGACGATGATCTCGGTCTCCGGCTTGTCCGCCGCGACGACCGAGGCCAGACACGCGCGCAGGAGATCCGTCGTGTTCCAGGACGGGATGACGATCGAGAGCTCCGTCACACGGCCCCCATCTCGCGCGCGAGGCACGCCATCAGCCGGTCCACTTCGTGGTCGCGCTCCACGATTCCGCGCAGGCGCGCTCCGAGATCCGCGCGCTGGCGGGCGTCCAGAGCCAGGAGCGTCTCGACCCTGTCCGCGAGCGCGCCGGCGTCTCCGTGCGGGAACACGAGGTCATCCGCGCGCTCCCCGAGCTCGGCGAAGATCGGCGGGAAGCTCTCGTTGCAGGTGACGACCGGTCGGCGGCACGCCATGGCCTCGAGCACCACCTTGTCGACGCTCCCCGTCCGACTCGCCGAGAGCAGCACGCTCGAGCGCTCGAACGCGCGCGGGATCTCCGGGTACGGGACCTCGCCCAGGAGCTCGACGCGGCCGGCGAGCCCCCCCACCTCGATCTGTTCGCGGACGCTGCGCACGGTCGCGTCATCGCCGCGAGCGAGCGCATCCCCCGCGATCGCGAGCCGCACGTCGTGGCCGCGCGAGACGAGGATGGAGACAGCAGCGAGGACCGTGAGGGGATCCTTGGCCGGCGTCAGGCGACCGACCGTGAGGAGCGAGGGCGGGTAGGTCGGCTCGCGCGTGCTCTCGAAGTGCGCGAGGTCGATCCCGTGTCCCGTCACGAGCTTCGAGGGCGCTTCGACGCGCAGCGACTCGGCGCTGGCGGTGAAGGCGCGGTCGACGGCGGCGACGGCGCGCCGCAGCCGATCGTCCACGCCCTTGTGCGTGTACCAGAGGTAGAGACCGGCCCCCGAGCGTCGCGCCGGTCGAGCCGCGATCAGGGCGTAGCGCGGGACCATGTGCGCGAGCACGGCTCCGAAGCCCTCGCGCCCGAGCGCCTCGGACAGGTGCCGGCGATAGCGCAGATAGCGCCCCACGACGCCGCGTCGGCCGACCTCGCGCCAGCTCGCGTTGTCCGGCAGGCCCCGGGTCTCTCCCACTTCGAGCGCGATCACGCGCACTTCCTCGAAGTGGCGCGCGAGTCCCTGGATCCAGCGCACCACGAAACCGAGCACGGCGTCGTCCGCGTCCAGGACCTGCGTCAGGAAGAGCAGCTTCACGAGCGCACGAGCTCCTCCCCCACGATCCGTCCCAGGCCGCGCGCGTACTCCTCCAGCACGCGGTGGTACTCGAAGCGCTCGGCGACCGCGCGCGCGTTCGCCCCCATCGCACGCCGCCGATTTTCATCGGCCAGCGCTCGCTCCAGCCCGTCGGCCAGGCTCTCGGTGTCGAAGCCGACCCGGTAGCCGTTCTCGCCATCGACCAGGACCTCGCCCATGACTCCGACGGGCGTGCTCACCACGGGCACCCCACAGGCCATGGCCTCGACCGTGTCGCGCGGACCGCCCTCGCTTGTCGAGGCGCAGACGGAGACGCGGCTCTTCCGGTAGACCTGCGCCAGGTCCGC
>JAJDET010000024.1 GCA_029259655.1 Planctomycetota bacterium | reverse complement strand
GCGTGACTTGGCGCGCATCAGCGCGCGCCAAGGATGCCCTGCGGGCGGCTACGGCGCGACTCCGCGCCGGGCTCGGCCTTCGGCCTCGCGAGGCACGGCCTTGTCGGCCGCGCCTCTAGGCGCAGGAGCTATCATCTCGCTCCCTCAGGAGTGACCGACGACAGCAATGAGTGAAGAGCGCCCCCTTTCCGATGAGTTCGAGGATGCCCTTGAGGGAATGAACCTCCAGGAGCTCGACCTCCCGCCCGTTCCCACGTCCGGCGGAGCCCCGCCCTCGGAACAAGACGCCCGCGGGCTCACCCGCGGGAAGGTCGTCGGAATCGACGGCGACGACGTGATCGTCGAGCTCGGTCCGCGGATGCAGGGCGTGATCGCGCTCGGGGAGTTCGAGGAACCCCCGAGCGTGGGGGATGCGCACGAGTTCACGCTGATCGGTCGGGAGGGCGATCTGTGGCTGCTCTCGATCCGTGAAGCCGTCGCCCTCGCGGCGCTGGAGGACCTCGAGCCCGGCAAGCACATCAAGGCCAAGGTCACGGGACAGAACACCGGCGGGCTCGAGCTCAAGCTCGGGAAGCTCTCCGGGTTCATGCCGGCCTCGCACGTCGACGTCGCGCGCGTGGAGGATCTGTCGACCTTCATCGGCCAGCACGTCGTGGCCGAGGTGCTCGAGGTCGACCGGGGAAGGAAGCGCGTCTTGCTGTCGCGGAGGAACGTCCTGCGCCGTGAGCTCGACGAGACGCGTCGCGAGACCGTCCGTGCCCTCGCACCCGGCAGCGTCGTGCACGGGAAGGTGACGCGCGTGGAGAGCTACGGCGCGTTCGTCGACATCGGCGGCGGGATCGAGGGACTGGTGCACGTCTCGAACATCTCGCGCGAGCGCGTCGAGAACGCGTCAGACGTCCTGAAGGCCGGCCAGCAGGTCGACGCACAGGTGCTCGAGATCAAGGAGGGCGGCAAGCGCATCGGGCTGGGGATGAAGCAGCTCCTTCCCGATCCCTGGGACGACGTGGAGGAGCGCATGCGCCCCGAACAGGTCGTCCAGGCGAAGGTCGCCAAGGTGATGGACTTCGGCCTCTTCCTCGAGCTCGAACCGGGCCTCGAGGGACTCTTGCACGTGTCGCAGATGGGCGACGGGGACAACCGGCGCAACACGCGCTCGAAGGGCGGCCCCGCCGAGGGCACCGAGCTCACCGTACGCGTCGTGAGCATCGATCGCGCCGCGCGGCGCATCGCGCTCTCGCGCCTCGATTCGCGCGGCGCCCTGATCGGGTCGGAGGAGGCTGCCGGCGCGGCGGAGATCGATCAGGTCCTGCGTGCGAGCGAGGACCAGAACCTGGGCACGAACCTCGGCAACCTCTTCAAGAAGGCGCTCGAGGACGAGTAGCTAGTGGGGTGACTAGCGCAGCTCGGCCCGGAGCTCGCGCAGGAACTCCTGCGCCTCCCTGGCCGGGTACGTGCCGGCGGCCTGGCGGCGAAGAGCCTCGACCTTGTCGATCAAGCGCTCGACGTCCCGGGTGCCGCCGAGACGGGTGGTGCGGAGCTTCTCGAGCTTCTCCTGCATGCGCAGGACGCGCCGGATCTCGTCGTCCGCGCGCGCCTCGTCCAGGAAGCGCCGGGCGTGGGACTGCTCGTCCGAGAGACCCTCGAGCTCATCCTGCAGGTCGTGCGCGATGCGACGCGCAGTGAGGTAGTCGCCCGCCTTCCGCGCGTGATCGAACATCTTCACGCGTTTCTCGACGATCGAGAGGATCGCCGCACGCGTCTCTTCCACTCCGGGGTCGTCGAGCTTCTCCAGCGCGGCGAGCGCCCGCCCGTAGCGGCGCTTCTTCAGCGCCTTCACCGCTCCGCGGGTCGACTTCGGCCACTCCCAGACCGGCGTCTTGAACGCGCCCTCGATGTGTTCCAGGACGACGCCGTCGGAGAGCTTCTGCGTGTGTCCCTTCCAGACCACCGTGCCGGTGGGATCGATGAGCACCGCGGTCGGGTAGCTCTCGATACCGAGGTCGCGCTGAAGGGCGCCGGACTGGTCGAAGGCGTAGGCGTAGCGCGCGCCGGACTCGCGCATGAACCGATCGGTCGAGCTCCGCGGTTCGGGAGTGACGCCGAGCACCGTCAGGCCGACACCCTCGAAGCGTTCGTGGAGCTGGTTCAGCCGCTCGGTGGAGATCTTGCAGGGCTGGCACCAGTGCGCGAAGAACTCGATCAAGACGGCTCGGCCGACGAGGTCGTCGACGGACTCCGCGCCCGTCTGCTCGAAGTCGGCGAGCTGGGCGCTCTCCGGGAGTGCACGTCCGACCTGGCTCGCCGTGGGGGCGGCGAGCAAGATCCCGATTGCCAGGGCGCGGGCTGCGTCTCTCATCGGGGAGGTGATCGGAGGCGTCGGGTGATGACGCCGAGACAACGGAGTATAGGGCGGATTCGCGGCTGCGGGATGGTGTGCGCCCCCGGCGTCTTCCCGAATGGTCCCCGCCCGGATGTCTCCGGGGTGCTACGCTGAGGCCTTGACAGCCCCTCCGGGCCTCGCCGGGCCGGGAAGGGCGACCGTCCTAGTTCAGGAAGGGGACACGGCATGCTCTCGTTGGTCGTCGTCGCGGCTCTCGCTCCCCCCGCCCTCCCTGCTGCCTTGCAGCAGGGGGTCGTCGTCCAGAACCGCGCGGTGATGGGCACGCCTCCGGACATCCCCGGGGGCCCCGGGCCCGGCGGAGACGACGGACGACACCCGCGCATCTCGCAGCCCGGAGGCGAGCAACCCGGGGACCGGGTCTGGTTCGAGCTCCCGAGAGCCATCGATCCCGATGGGCGCCCGGGCAGGACCGTGGCGGGCGACTGGAACTCCGACGGGATCACCGACGCTGCAGTGCTCGTCGACGACCGCGTCATCGTCGTGGTCGGTCCGGACACGATGCGCGGTGCGCTCGAGCTGCCCGACCTCGGAAGCGTCTTCGACGTGGACGTCCTGCCCGGAGGAGGACCCGACGGACAGGACGCGATCGTGACGGTCGGCTCGTCGGGCCTCTTGCTCACGTCGTTCGACAACGCCATCGTTTCGTTCTCGACGAACGCCCTCGACTCCGGGCTCTGGCTCGGTGCGACGTCGGTCCGCGCCGTCGACCTCGATGCGGGTCAGCCCACCGAGCTCGCGGGGACCTCCGCCGGCGGCAAGGACGTCCTCGTGTACTGGGCGGAGCTGGCGTCGAGCAGCGTGCTCACCACTTTCGCGGCCGATGTGAGAGAGGTCGAGCCCGTGGACTGGACGGGCGACGGGACCGAGGAGATCGCCGTGCGGACGAACGTGGGCGTGAGCATCGTCGAGGAGACCGGGACCGTGCTCGACACGCTCGGCTCCGGCGCGCCCCCGACCGTGTTCGCCGCCGTGAGACGCGACGGAGATACGGCGGAGCGCATGGCCTGGATCGAGGTGGACGATCGCATCGGCGAGTTCCTGTACGTGTCCGGAGACGGTCGCGCCGAGGCGCCGATCCTCCTCCCGTCCCTGGACGTCGCGGCGCTCGCCGTGGGTGACATGACGGGCGACGGCGGCGACGAGTTGTTCCTGAGTCACCGTACGTCCCACGAGCAGGTCCTGCTCATGAACACGGGTGTCGCCGGCCAGCCCCAGTCGAGCACGTTCGATCCCTCGCGGTTCGCGATCGTCAGCCTGCTCCGTCCGCTTCCGAGCTGGGTGGCCGTGCCCGGACAGCTCGGCGGCGGCGGCAGTGTGGGAGGGGGCCAGAACCAGACGGCGGTACCTCCGGCCACTCCGCCCCAGCAGACGCTTCCCGGTGGCTCCGGGAGCTCTTCCGGTGGATCCGGAGGGTCGGGCGGATCCGGTGGCGGCGGTGGCGGCGGCGTGGGGCAGGGATGGGACCTGTCGAACGTCCTGAGCCTGACGACCGCGGAGAAGGTCCTGCCCGAGACGAAGAGCTGGAACCCCTTCGCGAGAAACCGGACGCAGCCCGCTCTCGCCGACTTCGACGGTGACGGGGACAACGACCTCCTGTTCGCCGTCTCTGGGAAGGGCGTCTACGCCCTGCATCGCGGAGTCGTGGAGGCGGAGGACCCCCTGCGTGTCTACCCGACCGACTCCGATCTTCAGAGCTTCGGGTCGGAGCTCCGGCTCGTGTTCCAGCTCGAACAACCTCCGGCGATCCCGCCCGAGGCGACGCACCTCGAGCTGGTGGTCTGGACCGGCGAGTTGCACGAGCACCTGGGCTCGATTCCGTTCCACTGGGAGAGAGTCGACCTGTCACTCGGCATGCCGTCGGATCTGAGCATCGTCTTGCCCGAGTCGCAGATCCCGTTCCCGACGCTGTACCGTCTGATGATCCGGTTCGTTCAGCTCCAGGAGCTGCTCGATTCCGAGGACGAGATCCTGCGCGCGTGGCCGGCTTCCGTCTCGACCTACACGTCGTATCAGGCGCTCTTCGAGTTCATGTTCGCGGCGACGACGATCCGTGGCGGGGGTGTGACGACGCCCAAGACCGGACCCGTGTTCGTCGGTGGGATCGCACCGCGACCTCACCTCGACGCGTTCATGCCGGGAATCATGCCGCGTGCCCCCGGAGGCGGTCAGGTCCTGTAGGCCCGTTCCGTCCCGACTACCGAAACACCGGGCGGTGTCCCAACCCCACCACCTGCAGGAGCGAGTGGTAGTAGGGATGGTCGAAACGCGCATCCCTCCCCAGCGCGGCGCGCGCATCCCGCAGCGCCCGCGAAGGCGCCGCCCCCGCGACCAGACCCTCGTGGAAGTGGCCGAGCAGCGCCAGGGTCGCCCCGTAGTCCAGGTCGGCGTGCGCCATCACCACGCAGCGCGCCCCGGCGTGCAGGAACGCGCCGCCGAGGTGGTTGATGCTCTCGTCCCCGCGCCGGTGCGGGCCGCGGCCGGTGCCGCAGGCCGCGAGCACCACGAGCGGAGAGGCCGGCACGCGTTCGGCGTCCTCGCACCAGAAGAGCCCGCTCGGTGCCATGCCGCCGCGCCGGCCCTCGCCGGGAGAGAGCACGAGCCCCGCGGGTCGCAGGCGGTCCGAGTCGTAGACCCCGTGACAGACGAACTGCAACACCGTCGCGGTCTCCTCCCGGAAGAGGGCTTCGCGCGACGCCGGGGCGCCGATCAGGACGTCGGTCGCCGCGGCCGGATAGGGCTTCCACAGGTTCTCGAAGTCTCCGCCGTCGCGAGGTAGCGGTAACAGCTCGGGCCAGGAGTCCGCGACGCGCTCCGAGTGCTCCGGAGCCGCCAGTAGCCGTAGCGCGAGGTCCTGCGCAGCGCGCGGATCGGCGAGACGTCGGCGCTCCAGGTCGACCCCGAGGGGAATCGAGGGGAGGTGGCTCACGGCCACGACCTCACCCACGGTCAGGGCGTCCTGCGCGTCGGAGACGGGGAGGGACTCGAAGGGGAGCCAGGCGCGCAGGTCCACTCCGACGACGGTGACGGCCTCGCTTCCGAGCAGGATCTCGAGCGCAGGGTCCGGTAACACCAGGTCTGCGAACTCGCGGGCGGCGGCGCGCCAGCGCTTTCGATCGGAGGGCGACACCGTGCCGTCGTCCTCGTGGGAAGGGCGCGAGGACAGCGTCCGGATCAGCCGTGCCTGCGCGTCGCGGATGTCGACCGACCGCGCGACCGGGAAGTAGGAGAGCCTGGTCTCCTCGACCACGAACAGGTGCGACCGGTCCGGAGCCGGGAAGTACGCGAACAGCGCCTCGCCCTCGGTCAAGAGCTCGCGGCGGAGCGCCGCGACGTCCACGTGCCCGATGCCCCGGCGGCGCGAGTCCGATCCGAGCGCGTGGGTTCGAAGGAGCTTCTCGAAGGCGAGCCGGGCGCCCTCCTCCTCGCCGTGCACGAGGATCAGGAGCTGGAAGAGCTGGCTCAGGATGATTCGCCGTCGACCCTTGATCAGGAATCCGATGCCGCCCGGGAGGAGCGGCGTGCGACTCCACTCCTCGAGCAGGTCGTCGAACGTCGCGTGCATGCGCTCCAGGTGCTTCGCGAGGACCTCGACCGGCTCTTCGCGAAGGATCGCGACGTGGCTCGCGATCGCGTGGAAGAAGGCCGACGGGTACGCCGCGTCGTACAGGCGGCGTTCGTCGCCCGTCAGCTCTGCGAGGGGCTCACGTGCGAGCTGGAGCCACGTCTCGGCCTCGTCGAGGCGACCGCGGCCCGCCTCGAGATAGGCGTAGAAGAGGATCGAGTCCAGTCGCTCCTTTCCGCGCAGCGAGGGATCCGCGAGGGCTTCGTGGAAGTACTTCTCCGAGCGGCTGACCTCGAGCAGCCCGCCCTGGTTCCAGGCCAGCGCGCGCCGTACGAGCAGCTTCGCCCTGGCGTCGGGTGAGACGCGCAGGAGCTCGGGCGAGTCGAGACAGTCCTCCGTCTGCGCGATCGCGCCCTGCCAGTCCTCGCACGCGAGCGCGTAGTCGATCGAGTTGAGCGCGTAGACGTACTGCGTCTCCGGCCGTGGGACTTCCTCCGCCGCCTGTCGCTCGCGTTCGAGCCAGACGAGCGCCTGGTCCGGCGTGCCCCAGGCCAGGTAGATCTCGAAGAACTCTCCGAAGATCGATGCGCGCGTGAGCTTGTGCGCGTCGAAGCGTTCGGTGAGGAGCGCGGCCAGCGCTGCCTGGAGCCAGGAGTGCGCCTCGTCCCACTCGCCCATGAGGCGCGCGCACGTCCCGAGGTCGAGCAGGATCCACGGGCGCATGGCCGGCGCCTCCTCGCTCCTCCGCTGCGCGTCCTCGAGCAGGGCCCGCGCGCGCACGACGTCGCCGCCGGAGACATGCAGACGTGCCTGTCGCCAGAGCGCGTTGAGCTCGGTCTCGATCAACGCGAGCTTCAGAGCCGCGCTGCGCGCGCGCTCGAGGAGCTCGAGACGCTCCTCCACGGGACGGGAGAGGTCCGGCGGCAGGCCGTTCAGGTGGAAGGCGGTCGCGACGACACCGCGCAGCAGGCTCACGTCGTCGTCGCCCGACGCCATCCGACCCGCTAGCTCGGCGTGCATCGCGATCAGGGTCTCGACGGCTGACGAGCGCTCCGCCTCCGCCCGCTCGACCTCCCAGGCGAGCTGCCACAGGCGGTCCGCTCGAACCTCGATCGACTCGGGGCTCTCCTGGGCGCTCGTGGCGCCCAGAGCCGCTGCCAGGAGCAGCGCCGCGACCGCGCTCAGCGCGCGCGCGAGGCCTCGCCCACGCCGCTCGAAACGGGGTTGCCCCAGGAGTCGAGCACGTGGACCTCCCAGCGCAGCCGCTGCGGCAGCTCGAAGACGACCGGCGGCGACCAGCGCGGTTCGAATACGCGCGGGCTGGTCGTGATCTCCTGACCTGTTTCGTCGTCCCAAAGCGTGACCTCGAAGGCTTGCCCTCGCCGGAGCGTGAACTCCCAGCGGAACTCATCGTAGTCCGCGACGGGACCCAGCGGTGCGAGCAGGACGATGGTGGAGCCGAGCACGCGCGGCGCACGCTCCGGCGCTTCCGGTGCGGCGGGGGACTCGATGCCGCCGAGCCACAGACCGATGGCGAGCAGGACGGCGGCTGCCATTCCGATGGGGAGGAGCGAGATCGACCCGATCGGCCGCGCCGTTCGAGGCGTAACGAAAGTGGCCCGGGCTCGCTCCATCACGCGGTCTTCCTCCGGCGTGGGAGCGAGGTCCGAGATCTCTTCCAGGATCTCGTGTTCTTCGCGGGCTGCCGCGTCGACGCGATCGATCGCTGCCCGGAGGGAGGCCAGTTCGGACCGGAGCTCGCGCGATCGCTCGAGCATGGAACGCGCGGGTTCTTCCTCCGCCGAGAGCTCTCCGGAGAGCAGGCGGGCCAGGACGTCGTCTCTCTCGCTCATGCCACCTCCTCCGAGAACCGGAGCGCCAGGAGATCCCGCAGCCGCACGAGCCCGCGGTAGTAGCGAGTCTTGGCCGTGTTGACCGAGATCCCCGTGCGAGCGGCGATCTCATCGAAGGTCAGGTCGTCGAATTGCTTCATCCGGATCACCTCCTTCTCCGCCTCCGAGAGCCGTTCCAGAGCGGCGTGCACGTGGGTCGCGTCGAGCGGGTCGAGCCCCTCGGGCCCTTCACCGCGTACCGCGGTTCCGGCCGCGTCGGGCTCGGCGTCCTCCCCGTCGACCTCGAAGGGCGCCGGGCGGCGTGTGTTCCTGCGCAGGGCGTTCATGTACTGGAGCTGGCAGAAGGGGTAGACCCAGGCCTCGATCCGTGCCTCGCCGCGGAACTCCGAGAGCTTGCGCCACACGATCGAGAACACCTCCTGGGCGAGGTCTGCGAGATCGTCGTGGGAAAGGGGTCGTCCCGAGCGGGCGTTCTTGGCGGCCAGGATCCGGGGGACGCAGCGCATGCGCTCTACGAACTCCTGGGTCGCCGCGTTCTCTCCCGCCAGGACTTGCCCGACGAGCTCGCGATCCCTCTGGCCTTCTGCGTGTTCGTTCACGGGGGGGGTGTCCGGGCGCAGGGGATGGTTTCGCGGGTTCGCCGGATTCGGCCGTCGACCGCGGACGAGGCATCTTCCCCGAGCCCTCCGCGACCGTCAAATGCGGTACGCGGGGCACCTCGAATAGGAGCCTTCGGAGCCGTGTGATGAGTCGTGGGTGCCGAAATTGCAAATGGATGTGGACGATCTGGCCTTGTCGGGGTTTATTTCAGCTCTGTCGTTGTCCGGAAACTGCGGAATCTGCAAAAACAGCTTGTCAGGTCGCTGCTCGACGGCATCCTCGCCTTTTCGTCCACCCCCGCGCACCGGAGCGGGTCCGCGACGGTCACGAGACACGACCACCACGCATCCAAGGAGCACCAGAATGGAGATCGCCATCGAGCCCTGGCACGAGATCCACACGGCCATGAGCAAGAAGGACATCCTCGGCCACATGAACAAGCACGGCGTGAGGTTCCTCCGCCTGCAGTTCACGGACATCACGGGTGTCAACAAGAACGTCGAGGTGCCGGGCAGTCAGTTCGAGAAGGCGCTCGACGGCGAGATCCTCTTCGACGGCTCCTCGATCGAGGGGTTCACGCGCATCGAGGAGTCGGACATGCTGCTCCAGCCCGACTACGCGACCTACCAGATCGATCCCTTCCCCTCTTCCGGCCTGCGCGGAAAGGACCACGGGCGCGTTGCGCGTCTGATCTGCGACGTCAAGAACCCCGACGGCTCGCCGTTCGTCGGCTGCCCGCGGCTCGCGCTGAAGCGCCAATGCGAGGAGGCCAAGGCGCTCGGCTATTCGATGATGGTCGGCCCCGAGGCGGAGTTCTTCCTCTTCCAGCGCACGCCCGAGGGCGACGCGACGACCGAGACGCACGACAGGGCGGGCTACTTCGACCTGGCGCCCACGGACCTCGGCGAGGAGTGCAGGCGCGAGATCGTCCTGGCCCTCGAGGCGATGGGCTTCGAGATCGAGGCGGCCCACCACGAGGTGGCGCCCGGCCAGCACGAGATCGACTTCAAGTACGGCGACGCCGTCGCCGTCGCGGACAACCTGGCGACCTTCCGCTACGTCGTGCGGCGCACGGCGCGCGAGATGGGCCTCCACGCGACGTTCATGCCGAAGCCGATCTACGCCCGCAACGGCTCGGGCATGCACTGTCACCAGTCGCTCTTCAAGGACGGCGACAACGCGTTCTACGACGAGAAGGCCGATCACGGCGGGATCTCCGACATCTTCCGCCACTACGTCGGTGGACTCCTGGCGCACGCCCGCGGCTTCTGCGCCGTCACGAACCCGCTCGTGAACTCCTACAAGCGGCTCGTCCCCGGCTACGAGGCGCCGACGCACCTCGCCTGGTCGATGCGGAACCGCTCGCCCCTGATCCGCGTGCCCGAGCGCCGCGGCGAGGGGACCCGCTGCGAGTTGCGCATGCCCGATCCGGCCTGCAACCCCTACCTGGCGTTCGCGGCCATGCTGGCCGCCGGCCTGGACGGCGTGCGGAACAAGATCGAACCGCCGCCGCCGATCTCGGGCAACGTGTACGAGATGAGCGCTCGCGAGCGCGGGCGGCTCAAGATCAAGAGCCTGCCGGCCAACCTCGGGGAGGCCATCGAGCAGTTCGAGAAGGACACGGTCCTGAAGGACGCGCTCGGCGAGCACATCTCGCAGCACTACGCCGAGGCCAAGCACCAGGAGTGGCAGGACTACATCGCGTTCGTGCATCCCTGGGAGGTCGATCGGTATCTGACGGCCTACTAGGCCGGCAGATACCCCGTGCCCGTGCCCGTGCCCGTGCCCGTGCCCGACGGGGTGCGGGGACGGGGAGGGGTCGTCCGGGGGAGGCGCTCGCGACTCGGGGCGTCTCCCACCGCCGGGCACGGGCACGGGCACGGGCACGAAGAAGAACTGCGTTGCTTGAAGGGGGTGCGGGCAGTTGGTCTGCTCGGGCTCGATTAGGTGCTCGTGCGCAGGATCGCCAAAGACTTCCTCAAAGGCCTCGTGATCGTCGTGCCCGTCGTCACGACGCTCTACCTCGTCTGGCTGCCCGTTCAGTTCTTCGACACGCTGATCGCGGCCACCTTCGGCCTCGAGGAGTTCCCCGGCGTCGGCACGTTCCCCGGCTTCGGGCTGTTGCTCACCGCGCTCGGCATCTGGGCCGTCGGCGTCCTCGCCTCCAACCGGCTCGGTGCGCGCGTCTTCAAGCTTCTCGATCGGATGATCGAGAAGGTGCCGGTGCTCAAGCTCCTGTACCACACCACGAAAGAGGTGGTCGGTGCGTTCGTCGGTGACGAGCGCAAGTTCGACCGGCCCGTCGTCGTGGACCTGATCCCCGACCAGGACGTCAAGGTGCTCGGGTTCATCACGCGCTCCAAGCTCGACGCTCCCGGGCTCGAGGGCAAGATCGCCGTCTACTGCCCGCAGTCCTACAACGTCGCCGGCAACCTGATCCTGGTGCCCGCGGACCGCGTGACGCCGCTCGAGGTCGACCCCGGTCGCTTCATGACGCTGATCGTCTCCGGCGGCGTGACCGGCAGCGAGGCCGCGAACAAGGACGCGGCGGAGTAGCGCCCCGGTTATCTTGCCGCCATGCGTCCGCGGCCGGAGGAGATCCCCGACCGCGGCGCGCACACCCTGCGCGTCGTGGACGGGACGATCGTCGGGATCGACGAGGGCGACGTGTTCGTCGAGCTCGGGCCGCGCATGCAGGGCGTGATCGCGCGCGCCGCCTTCTCGCGTGACCCGGCGGTCGGTGACGAGCACCGCTTCACCCTGCGCGGGAAGGAAGAGGGCCTGTGGGCGCTCTCGCTCGTGGAAGAGCCCGTGCTCGGGACCTGGGAGGACATGGAGCCCGGCTCGCTCGTGCAGGCGCGCGTCGTGCGCCCGCAGCCCGGGGGGCTGGAAGTTCGCATCGGGCCGCTGCACGCGTTCCTGCCGAAGTCCCAGACCGGGCTGGAGCGGAGCGACGATCCCGAGGTGCTGGTCGGCAAGGTGCTCATGTGCGAGGTGACCGAGGTGGACCCGGAGCGGCAGCGCTGCTCGGTCTCCCGCAAGCTCGTGCTGCAGCGCGAGCGCGAGAGCGCACGGGGGCGCGAGCTCGGCTCCCTGGCACCCGGAGCCGTCGTTCAGGGCCGCGTCTCGCGCGTCGAGGACTACGGCGTCTTCGTGCGGTTCGGCCATGGGCTCGAGGGGATGATCCACGTCTCGAACCTCGCCTGGGAGCGTGTCTCGCACCCGGGCGACCTCTTGAAGAAGGGCGACTCCGTCGACGCCAAGGTCCTGCACGTCAAGCAGGGGGGGAAGCGCATCGGTCTCGGGCTCAAGCAGATGACCGAGAGCCCGTGGAGCGCGCTCGCGCGCGAGGTCGCGTCGGGAGCGGTGCTCGAGGGCGTCGTGACACGCCTCGCGGACTACGGCGCCTTCGTCCGCGTGCGCCCCGGGGTCGAGGGACTCCTGCACCGTTCGGAGACGGGGCTCGGGCCGAACGAGCCGCTGCACGTCGTCGCCAAGCCCGGCGCGAGCCTCGCCCTGCGCGTCGTGTCCGTGTCGGCGGCCGAGGAGCGTCTGGCGCTGTCCTTGCTCGGCGAGGACGGGCGCTGCCTCGCGCCCATGGACGCGGACGATCTCGCGACGCTCGAGGCGCTGAACGGGGAGCGCGAGGATCGGGACGAGGGCACTCTTGCACGCAAGCTGCGCGAGGCACTCGACGGGGATCGTGAGCGAGCCGACTAGAGCGAGCTCATGACCGAGGCCGAGTGCTCGAGCTGCTGTCGCGCGCGGGGCAGCTCCAGCAGCCCCTGCTCGAGATACCCGTCGGTCGCCATGCTCCAGGTGCGGGCGAGCAGACGCTCCGCGATCGCGACGCCCTCCCAGACCCGGGCGTAGTCGCTGAAGCCGAGCAGTCCGGCCAGCTCCTCGTTCTTCGACGTCAGGTCGAAGTAATCGTTCGCGAGCAGGTGGTCGATCCGTTCGCGGACCTCCTCGCTCGAGAGCTCGGCCTTCTTCTCGTCGAGCTCGACGACGTGGTCGCGGATGGTCTCGAGGAGTGCGGCCGCCTGGCCCTTGAGGCCGCCGTTCTCGCCATCGCCGGAGACCAGCGCCTTGCGCTCTAGCCTGCTCAGGTACCCGCCGACGAAGACGAGCCCGAGCCCGACGCCGAAGAGCGGCCAGGCCAGGGGCTCGGTGCCCGCATCGGGGTGGGCTTCGAGGAACTCGGCATCCATCGGGACGTGGAACCCCGCGGCACCGACCGTTCCCAGGCAGAAGCCCGCGACGAGGATGAGGTTGATGAGAAGCTTCACGTCGGCCTCCGCTAGATCGAGCTCGCGACCTTGATGACGGCGTCGGCGATGCCGACCAGCGCGTCTCCAACGATGAGTCCCGCCGCGACCGGGACACCCTTGTCCTCGGCCCAGCGCGCGCCCTTCATGCGCGTGACGATGATGCTGATGATCCCTCCGAGCCCGAAGACGATCATGTACTCGAACGGCAAGTAGAGGGAGAGCCCGACCATCACCCCCAATCCCGGCGACACCAGCAGGGAGATGACCAGGCCGAGCGTCGCGCCCGTCAGGTACTTCCCGAGCGCGACGTCTCCCGACTGGACGATGTTGATCGCGGCCTTCAGGGCGCCGGCCTGCGGCGCGCCGAGCTCCGGATAGCCCGCGGGAAGCTGCGCGACCTCACCCTCCGCGAGCGCCACGGCCTGTCCACTCTCCACCAGTCGCTCGTGCACGATCGTCGCCTGGTCGGGTCCGAAGCCGTAGGCGTTCCACAGGAGCAGCACCGTCATGAGCGCGACCGGCGGCCCGATCCAGCACGTCGCGATCTGGGCCACCTGCTGCTTGATGGGCTTGCTGCCGACCAGGTACCCGGTCTTCAGGTCCGCCATCATGTCGGCGCACATCGACGTCGCGACGCAGATCGCCGCGCCGATCGTCACGGCCGGCACGATGAGCGCGTCGTCTGTGCCCATGATCCCCATCAGGATGGCGATCGCGATGAGCGCGAGGCCGGAGAGGGGAGACCAGTCCGTGCGCCCCGTCGTCTGGGCGACCACGAGGCCGGCCAGCCACAGCCAGGCTCCGCCCACGAGGGCGACGACGACCGCGGTGCCCCACGAGACGTTTTCACCGCCCGCTAGCTTCGCCGCGAAGAAGAGGAGCGTGATCCCGACCGCGAGCCCGACGTTCAGGACGGACATCGAGACCTCTTCGCGCTGGCCTCCTCCGGGCGTCGACTTCAGGCTCTGCAGAGCGGCCTTGAGCGCGGGCATCGCGACGACGATGCCGGCGATGGCGCCGCCGAGGATCATCCCGATCCCGACGTTGCGCGACGTGAAGATCGCGAACGCCCCGTCGAGCTCGTCGGCCCGCAGGTAGTCGGCTTCTCCGTTCGCGAAGAAGTCGAAGTTCGCGAACTCCGTCGGTACCCAGCCGAGTGCGAGGCAGAGCGGGATGAGGACCCAGAAGTTGAGCAGCGTCCCGTAGAGGATGACGAGCCCGTGTTTCCCCGCGAGGTAGCCGGCGCCGAGGCTCAGGAGACTGAGGGCGAAGATGAAGCGGAACCCGGACGGGAGACCGAGGAGCTCGCCGATCCCGAAGTAGCTCGGGAGCAATGTTCCTTCATTCACGAAGGCGAACCCGTGCTCGAAGTCGAGCGAGTACGGGATCTTCGTCAGCGTGAGCACAACGGCCGAGATCAGGATGCTGATGAACAGCAGCTTCGCCTTCTGGATGCCCGCCCCCGGTGACTTGAGGATGGTCGCCGTCGCCACGCCCTCGGGGAATCGCAGCCGCTCGAAGTCGATGATCTGCTTCCGCATGGGGATGATCATCACGACGCCCAGCATCGAGCCGGCCATCGTCGCGAGGATCAGCGCCGTCCGGTCGATGTCGGCGTCCATCCCCAGGAGGAAGAGCACCGGCACCGTGAAGATCACCCCGGCGTTGACCGTGTTCACGCTCGAGGCGACCGTCTGGAAGATGTTCACCTCCAGGATCGAGCCGACCTGCTTCATCCCGAACACCCCGCGGAACAGGCCGCGCAGGAGCCCGAAGCCGAGGACGGCCGCCACGGTCGAGCCCACGATCGTGAAACCGATCTGGAGGCCCGAGTAGCAGATCCCCATGTTGAGGATCGCCCCCACGATCACGGCGAATACGACGCCGAGGACGGTCAGCTCCCGATAGGGTCCGCTCTTCGCCACGCCTTCCTCCTTTGGTTCCCGGTCCTCCCCGGAGCGGGGCCCAAACCCTACGGAGCCCCTCGCGATCCCGCCAGCGCGAACGTCGCGCCGGCAAACGAGCACCCCCGGTGACTGGACCCCGCCGCGCCGTTAGGAGATGCTCTCTCGATTGCGCTACACCCGTTCGAGGGGGTGCATCCGGTGCTCGATTTCATCAACGAGTTTTGGGCGTTCCTGCGCGTGAGGAAGAAGTACTGGCTCTTGCCGCTGCTCTTCATGTTCATCGTGCTGGGCGGGTTGCTGGCCCTGACCGGGGGCCGGGTGGCCGAACCCTTCGTCTACAACATCTTCTAGGCGCGTGAGCTCTCCCCTCCCGACCGAGCCGTCACCGCGCGTCGTCTGGACCGCCGTCCTGCTCCTGTGCCTCGGCGCGGCGGGCATCCCCGCGTTCGCGTTCTACAAGGGACGCAGGGTCGTGGAGGACCGGCTCACCGAGCACGTCGCCATCCACTCGGAGGCGCGATCCCTCTTGACGGCACTCGAGATGGCGCACACGTCCGAGGAGGAGATGGAGGGGATCCTCGCCGTCTACGGCCTGCCCGCAGACGATGTCGAAGAGCTCCGCAGGTACGCCTACATCACGCCGCCGATCCCGGCGCCGTTCGTCGGGCACGTGCCGCGGCCCGGTACGTTCCACAACGCGACGATCAACCGCTTCGGATTCCGCGACGAGCGGCCCGACTACGGCGCGCTCGAACCCTGGCAGAAGCGCGTCTTCGTCACCGGCGGCTCCACGGCGTTCGGATCCGGGGCACCCTCCCAGGCCGAGACCATCCCGGGCCTGCTCGAGTCGCGGCTGAACGCCGAGCGCGGACGCGCGATGTACGAGGTCGTCAACACGGCCTACCCGGCCTACGCGACGATGCAGGAGCGGCTGATCGTCACACAGCGGATCTGCTTCCTCCAGCCGTCGCGCATCATCATGGTGAGCGGCACGAACGACGTGCACTGGTCCCTGGAGCGGCGCGACACGGCCTGGTTCTGGAGCAACGCGGACCAGCACTTCGTAACGCTCGCCGACAATGCACACCGCGCGGGCGGCTTCCCCAAGCTCAGGCCGCATTCGATCCTGTTGAAGGAGAAGATGACGCCGGAGGACGTCGCTTCGAACGCGGCCACGAACGTGGTGCTGGCCGCGACGGCGGCGAGGCGAGTGGGGGCCGAGCTCGTCTTCGCCTTACAGCCCAACATCGTGACCACGGAGAAGGCTCTCTCGCCGCGGGAGCGCGACATCCGGGCCAGGAACGACGTCGACTACTGGCAGGCCTGCTACGAGGCCCTGCGCCGCGAGCTCTCCGCGATAGACGTCGAGGGATACCGCTTCCTCGACCTGTCGAGGGCCTTCGGCGAGGCGGGGGCGGACGAGGAGCTCTTCCTCGATTCCTATCATTTCGGCAGGCGCGGCAACGAGCTCTTGGCCGAGATGCTGATCGAGGGACTGGAGTGGTGGTAAGCGGCTCGCCCGTCACCCAACTCTGACGGAGTCCGCGCGAGCGTCTGATCAGCGGCGCGTACAATGGCGTCGCGACGATGGGGGAGGCGCACGCGAAGCGGGAGCAGGCCGAGGCGGTACTCGCGGAGGCACTGCGGCGCTGTGAAGACGGCGAGCTCCCGGAACTTGCGGAGCTCCAGGCCGACAATCCCGAGCTCGTCGACGAGCTCGCGCTCCGCTATCCGGACTGGCTCTCGTTCGGCGCTCGCCTGCGCCATCGAATAGCCGACGGCGCGACGGATCTGGATCTCGTGGGCTCGCTGGTCACGGGCCGCTACCGCCTCGTGCGGCGGCTCGAAGAGCGCGACGCTTCGACGGTCTACGAGGCGAAGGACGAGGGCGCCGACGATCGTCCGGTCGCGGTGGAGCTGTTCGAGCCCGCCGCGCGCGAGAAGCTCGCCACCACCGGCGGTCGCGAACGCGTCGCGACGCTCCTCGCGATCGAGGGCGAGCGCGCGATCGGCTGGAGGGACTTCGGCGACGCGGGCGGAGGCACCGCGTTCGCGGTGTCCGACCTCCTGCCCTTCCGTGAGCTCGAGCTCGTGCTGGAGCTCGAGGGGTACCTCGCACCGCGGCGCGCGACGCGCGTCGTGGCCGACGTGCTCGAGGCGCTCGTCGGCGCCCAGGACGCGGGTCTCGTCGGGGCCGGACTTCGCCTCGATCAGGTCCTGCTCGTGCGCGACGCGGTCGACGGCACGGAGCGCGCGCACGTGCGCTTCGACGCTGCCGGCTATCTCGTGGGCGGGGAGGACGCGCGCGTGATCCCGACCGGCGACGCACGCACCGACGTCAGGGCGGCAGCGGTCGTCGGGCTCCACGCTCTCACGGGGCAGACGCCGGACGAGCGGATCCGCGTACCGCGCGGCGGGCGAGCCCTGGGGGCGTTCCTCGACAGGTGTCTCGACGAGGATCGCTGCCCACGCGACGCGGCCGACGCGCGGCGCGCGTGCCCGTCGGCGTCGACCTCCTCCGTTGCGCATGCCGTGCTGGGCTCGCTCGCGGCGGTCGGCGCCCTGGTGCTCCTCGTCATGCTCCCGACCTGGCTCGGCGGCCCCGAGTCGCGTGTCCTCTTCGCGGCCGCGGGCGGCGGCCAGCTCGTGGCCGAGCCGCTCTTCATGGGGCCGGAGCGGCGCGAGGTGCGGCTCACCTTCGACGGGCGCGAGCGCGCGGCCGAGGGCGAGGAACTGAGTCTCGTCTTGGCCTCGACGGGGGAGCCGCTCGACGGCTTCCGCGCGCACTGGAACGAACGCGGCGAGATCGTGCTCTCCGGGCCCGAGGGAGCTCCCTTCCTGCGCGAGGACGTCCGGCTCGAACCGCTCGGGGACGCCCGACGGCGCGTCGCGTTCGAGCCCTTCACGCTGGTCTTCATCGACGCGGACGCGTGGCGCCTCGCGACCGTGGCGTTCGACGGCGTTCCCGCCGAGCTCGACGAGCGCGTCACCATCGATCCCGACGACCTGACGCTCTCGGTGCGCGTGGAGGGCCTGGGTCGCGAAGAGGTCTCCCGTGCGCTGGTTCGCGCACGGGGCACGACCGTTGATCGCGCGTTCCGGATGCAGAGCACGGGAGTCGGCGAGTTCGAGCTCCCGCTCGCGGAGCTCAGCTTGAAGCCGGGACCCGCGGAGCTCGTCTTCGAGCTACGCGACGCCGCGGGCCGCGAGAGCCGGCGCGAGCTCTCGACCCTGATCGTCAAGACCCCGCTCTCGCTCGCCGTCGTGGAGCTCTTCCACGCGGACGACACGGGCGAGCCGCGGCGGCTGCCGCACCGCGGCGAGCGAGTCTTCCTCTCTCCGCTCGATCGGCCCGTACTGCAGGTCGAGCTCGATCGTCCGGCAGAGCTCGTCTGGCGAGTCGAGGTCGACGGCGCCGTCGAGCCCGAGGAGCGCGGCGTCTCCCCCGCACAGCGCGAGCACCGGATCGACCTCACGCACCTGCGCGAGCGTTGGGGCGAGCGCAGTCTCGCGGGCACGATCGCGTTCAGCGCGGACGAGTCGACCGTGGTCATGCGCAGCTCGGACCTGCGCCGCGAGCGCGGCACCCGCACGGGGGAGCTCTCCTTCGCCTATGGTCCCGCGCGCGTCCATCTCTCCTGCGTGCTCGCCTTCGAATCCGAGCGTCGCGAGCTCTCGGGCGGCGAGCGGACCTACACGCACGGGCGCGGCGCATTCCTCGCGGTGCTCGAGTCGGCCGTTCCGGCGCGCGTCTTCGCCGTCCTGGAGCATGCGGGCGCCGTGATCCAGGAGGAGTCCTTCGACCTCGCGGCCGATCGCGAGGTCCCGCTCGACCTTGCGCGCGAGGGCGTGCACACACTGCGTCTCCAGGCGTTCCGCACCGATCCCGGGAGCGGTGAGCCCGTCGACGTTCCGGACGTGGCCGCCACCTACGAGCTCGTCGTCGTCCCGCGCGGCGCACGGGTCGAAGTCGCGGCGCCGGCGGACCTCACCTGGACCGACGCCTCGCGACCAGAGCTCGCGGCCGTCCTCTTCGGAGGGTCCGCGCTCTCCGCTCCGGTCGCTGCGCTCGAGGCGAGCTTCTCGTCCGGCGACGGCGAGCCCGCGCGCTTCACCGTCCCCGGCCCGCTCTTCGCGATCGCGCTGCCGGAACCGGCGGCCGACGGCCCGCACGAGCTCGTCGTCGGCGGGCGCGACGCCGCCGGGAACGGCCTCGTCCCGGCGAGCGTCTCGATCGAGGTGGCGCGCGAGGGGCCGGTGCTCGAGCTCCAGCGTCCGCACGCCTCCGCTCCGTGGTTCCCCGAGCCGGACGGCACCTTCGACCTGCGGCTCTCCGCCCGCGATCCCAACGGCACGTCGATCGTCGACTGCGTCGTGGAGGGCCCCGGCGTCGCACCGATCTACGTCTCCGTCGTCGAGGTCGCGCCCGGCGAGTACGAGGGGGAGCTCGAGCTCCCCCTGGAGTGGGACGAGTCGACCGCGATCCTGATTCGCGTGGAGGCCGCCGACTTCTTCGCGAACCGTGCGGAGCTCGTGGCTCGCACCGCTCTCGCGCCGCGCGAGGACTCGCGGGTGCGACCCGAACGCGTGGTCGTCCGCTTCGGGGAGATCCCGGTCGGAGACATGCGGCTCGTCCCCGGCAACGCCGGGTTCCCATACGTCTTCGGCGGACGGGACGACGCGCTCGAGACCGAGCTGTTCGAGTCCGCCGGTCTGGTGCGGTTCTCCGCGGCCTGGGGAATCGAGCTCTCACCGGGGACCGTCCCCGACTACTACCTGGACGAGCGCGAGGTCTCCTGCGAGGAGTTCCTGCAGTTCGTCGTCGCCGATGACGGCTACGTCGATCCGTCTCGTTGGCCCGCGAACGCGGCCGGTCCCCAGCGGCGGCGGATGGCGGTGTTGCTCACGCGCCTGCGCGAGCGTGCGAGCGCGTCGCCCGCGATCGGTGTTACCTGGGAGGAGGCCGCCGCCTACGCGACCTGGGTCGAGAAGCGTCTTCCGTCGCTGCTCGAGTGGGAGTACGCGGTGCGCGGCGGCGATCGCTATCGCCCGCAGGTGGACCGCGAGTCCGGCGTCCTCGACCTCTGCTCGGGCGTTGCCGAGTGGACGGCGACGCCGTGGAGTGCGGAGGACGTCCGAGCTCCCGCGCGAGCGCTCGCGCTGCGCGCCGTCGAGGCTGGAGCGCCGGCAGGCTCCTTCTGGATCGCGGGCGGGACCGCCGGCTCCTCCAGCGCGAATCGCGAGCTCGTCGACTTCGCGGTGCTCGACGACCGGCCGCCGCACTGGAGCGGTGAGCGCGTCGGCTTTCGCTGTGCACTCTCCGCGGACGTGCTCGAATCGCGCCTGAGTGAAGAAGGAGGGCGAACGCGTTTCGCCGCCGGGGAATGACGACTCGAGACATCATCGCGCTCCTCCTGCTCACGGCGTCCTGCAGCGCTCCCCCGTCGCCGCGAGCCGTGCTGCTCGCCGCCCCTCCGGCACCGGTCCTGTCCGGCCCGGCCGGCGCAGCAGTCGATCCGACCGACCCGCTGCGCGTCGAGCCGGCGACTGTCGCCGTCGAGCGCGACTCGTCCGGTGACCTCTCCGTGACCGGGACCGTGCGGATCGACGCCTCGCTCCGCGTGTCGCGCCTGCGCGAGGTCGTGGTCGTCGCCCGCGCGACGCGCTTCCCGGCCGAGCTCCTGCCCGAGCGGCAGCTCGAGGACGGCGCGCGTGGCATCCCGTTCAGGGCGACCGTCCCGGCCCGCTACGCAGGGCCCTCGCTGGGCCTGGAGATCCTGGCGGGGAGTCGCGCCCTCCTGACCCGCCGCTACGAGCTCGCCCGCGCCCTGGAATCGGGGGAGAACCGGGAACCCTGACGGGGGCCGGCTCGTATCCCGCTGGCCCCATGCCCAAGAGGACCCCGACCGCGGAGACCGCGACGGACG
Organism: Planctomycetota bacterium; assembly: GCA_029259655.1. Taxonomy (GTDB): domain Bacteria; phylum Planctomycetota; class UBA1135; order UBA1135; genus OFTM220. Next base: position 16,670 of record JAJDET010000024.1, on the reverse strand, counting down.
AGGACCTCGCGATCCGGGCGGCCTCGGGCTCGCGCGGCGCCTTCGAGGAGCTGGTCGAGCGCTGGGCCGGACCCGTGCTCGCCGTCCTCGAGCGCCGGTTGGCCGACCCGCACCTGGCCCTGGATCTCTCGCAGGACGTCTGGGTGCGCGTCTTCCGCGCGCTCGCCGGCTTCCGTCCGCATGCCGGCATCCGCCCGGGGGGGAGCTTCCGGTCCTGGCTGTTCAGCATCGCACTGAATGCCGCGCGCGACGAGGGGCGCCGCAGCGAGCGGTCGCCGATCCTCTACATGGAGGAGTTTCGAGGCGACGTCGAGGGCGCCGATCCGACCGAGCAGGCGGCCGAGCGGCGCGCGGTCGAGGCCGCCCTCCTCGAGCTGGCCGAGCCGTTTCGCACGGCGCTCGCGCTCGTCGACCTCGTGGGCCTCACCTACGAGGAGGCCGCGGACTCGCTCGGGTGCGCGGTCGGAACCGTCAAGTCAAGAGTCAACCGTGGCCGGCTCGCCTTCCGCGACCTGTGGGAGCGTTCCGGTGTGGAGATGCGAGCAGGAGGTTCATCGTGAATTGCGAACGAGTACGAGGACTTCTCTCCGAGCTGGCCGAAGGCCGCGATTCCGCTTCCGTGCGCGCCGCACGCGAGCACATCCTTGCCTGTACGGGGTGCGCGGAGGAGCTCGAACGCTTCGAGCGCGCGGTCGGGGCGCTGCGCCACCACGGTTCTCGCGAGACGCAGCCCCGCGTGAAGCAGGCCGTGCTGGCCGCGGTGGACGCGGCCGCCCGAGAGGACGCACGAGCAGAGGACGACGAGTTTCGGCGCGCGTCCCTCCTGGCGGCGGCGCGCTTCGAGCGCGGCACGCGGCGCAGGCGAATCGCGACCCACGTCGTCGCCCTGCTCGCGGGCGCGGCTGCCGTCCTCCTCTGGTTCGCCCTCGCTCCGCGGTCCGAGCCGGTTCCCATGGAGGTCGCGGCTCCGCGCATCGAGGTGGTCGACCGCCTGGTCGAGGTTCCCGTGGTCGAGCTGCGCCGCGTCCTGGTCGAGGTCGACCGGCCCGTGGTCCAGTTCGTCGACCGCCCGATCGAGGTCGAGGTCGTGCGGACGGTCAGGCGAGGACCGCTCCTCGCGCTCGACCTCTCCGGTCTCTCCGAGGCCGTCGCGGACGCCGCGCACTCCCTCGGGGAAGCGGCGCGCGTGCGGGCTCTTGCCCCGAACGTCGAACCCGAGCCGGCCTTCCTCGCGAGCGTATCGGAGCCCGCCCGGCGGCCGGGTGTGACCTCCATCCGGCTCCGGCACTCCGGGCCCAACATCACCCTCGAGACCTTCGGCTCGCTCTCCGAGGTCGTCCCGGTGCTGCTCTCGCGGCTCGAGGACCCCGAAGGCGCGGTCGTCGCGCTCGTCGAACGACGCCTCACCGCGATCCGCGACGCGGCCGCGTCCGATCCCGAGATCGCGGCGCGCCTCCAGCCTCTTCGGGGAGACGCGCCGACGGGGCGACGCAATGCGTTCCGGCTGTTCGACAGCGGCGACGAGCCCGCAGAGACCACGACCAGCGAGCGCTGGAGCGCCTGGTGGGGAGAGAACGGGGCGCTCATCGCCGAGGCGGAACGGAAGGGAACCCTGTGAATCAGGGAACCGTGTCGGACCGCGAGTCGTACCCCGGCCACCCACGGAGGAACCCCATGCGCAAGACAATCGTACTCCTGCTAGTCGCCTCACTCGCCGCCGTCTCGTGCCGCGGCGTCCGCTACCACGATGGAACCGGCTCCAGCATCTTGCTCGCCGATTCCGAGGACGCCGACGGCTCGAAGAGCTCCTGGCGCCTGTACGCGGGACCCGGCCGCGGGAACGCGCCGCGCATCGACGTCACCCGTAGCTCGGTGACCGAGAGGCCCCGCGTCGGCCTCTCCGTCTCGGCCGTGACGCGACAGCGTGCAGAGGAGGGAGGCATCGAGCCGTGGCACGGCGTCTGGGTCGACTCCGTCGACGCGAAGGGGCCCGCCGGGAGAGCCGGGATCGTCGCGGGTGACCTCATTCTCCGTGTCGGCGGCGATGACGTCTCGAGCGCCGAGCAGTTTGCCGACCTGATCCGGACGCGCGGTGTGCCGGGCGAGCCGCTCGACCTGACCCTGCGTGTCTACCGCCGGCCCGGCGACCCGCTGAACGGCGCGTCGACGGCGTCCGTCGAGGTCGTCCCCGACGTGGCTCGCGACCGTCACTCGAGCACGGAGTCGATCGAGCTCGACTACTCGCCTGCGATGCAGACCTACACCGGGATGCAGGTCGCGAGCATTCCGATCAACGTCACGGAGGCCTACGGGGGCTCGAGCAAAGTGATCGCGGTCACGGGCGTCGTCGTCGGGTCTCCCGCGTATCGAGCGGGGTTCCGGATCGGCGACCGCGTGACCGAGTGCGACGGAGTCCCTGTGAACGATCTCGACGTCTTGCGGAGGGCTCTCATGCTCCGCATCCGGGATCGGGGATGGCCCCTCGAGGACCTCGCCCGAGTCGACGCGGGGCCGAACCCGGACACCGTCAACGTCATGACACTCGTGGTCGAGGGCCCGCTCGGTCCCCACGAGAGCACGCTGCGGGTGGACCGCGACATGCGGAAGGTGACGGACATCGACGTCCCGATCCTGTTCGAGTATCGCCGTACGATCGACTCGAAGCGGGTCTCCTTCCTCGACTTCATCTTCCAGTTCGGTTTCAACTACTGGCGGAACACGCGCGCCTCCGCGACGCGCGAGTCCGTCGAGGCGTGGGAGCTCTCGCTCTTCCCGCTCGGGATGTTCGAGGTCGAGAAGGAGCCGGGCTCGACGCACTGGACCCTCTTCTGGCTGATCGAGTTCGACGTCGACGAGTAAGGACTCACGCCGGGATTACGGGATCCGCACGCGAGCGGAACGCCGCCACGGGCACCGCGCGCGTAGAATCGGGGCCGTGATCCCGGCCTCACTGATCGCCTTCGCCCTCTGCACCCAGACCGCCGACGAGCCCAGTGCCTTCGAGGTCCTGTGCACTCAGGCCGGCCGGCTGGAGACGTTCGTCGAGACCGAGCTCGCGACGGCCTTCGTCGCCGCGGCGCGTGACCTGCCGCGCATCCGCGAGCCGCGGGTGCTCCTGTGGAACCGCGACACCGGCGAAGCCCTCACTGCGGAGGCCGCGGCCGAGCGCGAAGACCTGGAGGGATTCCAGGAGCAGCGCTTCGACGAAGAGCGCTACTACAACACGTTCTACGGGACTCCACTCGCCTACGCGCGCGCCCTGGACCTCGCCGGCGCGCACGGGATCGAGTCCGTCGACGGAGCGCGCGTCTTCGACTTCGGCTACGGGGGCATCGGGCACCTGCGCATGCTGGCGAGCCTCGGCGCGGACGTCGTCGGCGTCGAGGTGATGGAGCTCCTGGCCGCTCTCTACGGCGAGCCCTCGGACACCGGCGAGATCGCGCGCTGCAGCGCTGCCGGTGAAGGTGGAGAGGGCAGGCTCGAGCTACTCCACGGCCGGTTCCCGGCCGAACCGGAGCTCGTCGAGCGTGCCGGCCGCGGGTTCCGGCTGGTGATGTCGAAGAACGTCCTGAAGCGCGGCTACGTTCATCCCGAGCAAGAGGTCGACCCGAGCCGGCTCGTCCACCTCGGCGTCGACGACGCGGAGTTCGTCCGCGCGGTCCACGAGATGCTTCAGCCGGGCGGCCTGTTCGTCATCTACAACCTCTACCCGCCGCAGAACCCGCCCGGCGAACCCTACCTGCCGTGGGCGACGGGGGGCTGTCCGTTCGAGCGCGCGCTCGTCGAGGAGGTCGGGTTCGAGGTGGTTCTCTACGACGAGGACGACACGCCGGCGGCGAGGGAGATGGCGCACCGCTTGGGGTGGGAGGAAGGCGGGATGGAGCTCGAGGCGCTGTTCGGGATGGTGACGGTTCTGCGTCGGTAGGAGAGCTCCGCTCTCAGGACGCGTGCGAGCCTGGAAACCACGGGACTCGCAATCCGTCTCCGAAACGTGCCCGTGCCCGTGCCCGGCGACTCCGACGATGCCCCGGTTCGACCACGAGCGTCTCGACGCCTACGCCGTCGCCATCGACTTCGTAGTCCTCGCGAACTCCCTCGCCGAACGCCTCCCCCGCGGCAGATCCCACCTCGCGGATCAACTCCACCGCGCAGCGACCTCCATCCCGCTCAACATCGCGGAGGGTGCCGGCGAGTTCTCCGGCAAGGAGAAGACGCGCTTCTACAGGATGGCGAGGCGCTCGGCGACGGAGTGCGCGGCGATCCTGGACGTGTGCTCGCGGCTAGGGCTTGCGGAGAAGGACTGTCTGGAGGTCGGGCGGGGGCTGTTGATTCGGGTTGTCGAGATGCTGACGCAGATCGTCAGGCGCCAGGCGACGCCGGGCACGGGCACGGGCACGGGCGGACAGTGAAGCTCTCCCGAAACGATCAGCTGCTCGAGAACGCCCAGCGCAGGATCGCGAAGACCGCGATGACCGCGTCCTTCGGGCCGATCTTCTTGCCCTCGTCGTAGTCGCGGCCGGCGTAGCTGATCGGCACTTCGTAGACCCGCGCCCGCATCCGCGCGACCTTCGCCGTGATCTCCGGTTCGACCGCGAAGGTCCTGGACTGGATGTCCAGCTTGCGGGCGAACTCGACCTTGAAGACCTTGTAGCAGGTCTCCATGTCCGTCAGGTTCAGGTTGGTGAAGCAGTTGGAGAGCAACGTGAGGAAGCGGTTGCCGAGGTAGTGCCAGAAGAGGTGAACGCGCACGTAGGGGCCGCCGAGGAAGCGGCTGCCGTAGACGACGTCGGCGACTCCCTCCTCGATCGGACGCAGGAGCGCGGCGTAGTCCGCGGGGTCGTACTCGAGGTCCGCGTCCTGGATGATGACGACGTCGCCCTGGACCTCACCGAAGCCCGTCGCGAGCGCGCCGCCCTTCCCCGTGTTTCGCTCGTGGTGGAAACAGCGCACGTTGTCCCAGCGCTCCGCCAGCTCGCGCATGATCTCGGACGAGCGGTCCTGCGAGCAGTCGTCGACGAGGATGAGCTCCTTCTCGTAGGGAGTCTCTTGAACCCTCGAGACGAGCTCCGCGAGGGTCTTCTCCTCGTTGTAGATGGGTATGACGATCGAGAGTTTCACGTTCGTGAGGGCCCCGCCCCGGCCGAAGGGCCGCCTAGGTAATGGGGAGAGACGGGGGCTGGCAAGTGGAATCCAGGTACGCCCCGCTCGCCGATGCCCCTGGCGAGTACGATGCCCGGATCGCCTCCGGCGGTCGCCCTCCTTCCTCACACCCCCTGAAACGTCCAAATGAAGCTCTCCAGTTCGCTCACCGGCGCCGTGCTCGCCTTCCTGGCCGCCGGCTCCGTCAACGCCCAGTTCGAAGACGCCTCTCCCTCCGTCCGCGCGGCGATCGAGGCCTTCGGGAACAAGATCGGCGAGTTTCAGATGCGCGGTGAGCGCGTCTCCTACGAGACCGCCTCGGAGATCGCCACGGAGGCCATGACCGCCGTCGACTTCGGCACGCTCGGCGTCCGCGACATCGAGATCCTGGCCGACGGCCCGCTGATCGAGCTCTCGGGCTCCCAGGCGAGAGCCCGCACGCGTCTCGGGAAGTTCGCGGCCGAGCCGACCGCCGACGGCGCCGTCGCGGCCGTCCTGGTCCTGGCCATGGCGAACGACGGTCCGCCCACCGCCGAGCACGCCGAGCTCACGCGCGCGGCCCTGCGCCACGAGGGACTGGAGTCCGCGCTGTCCGCCGGCCGCGCCGGAGCCGTCTTCGGAACGCTCGGGAGGCTCCCCAAGGACCTGATGGGCGAGCTCTTCGGCGAGATCGTCGGACTGAGCAAGTTCCTCTCCTCCGACATGTCGGTCGACGTGGTCGCCTCGCTGCCCGAGCTGCTCACGGGCCTGCTCACCCTCGAGGGCGAGCAGTACGTGGAAGGTCGCGAGAACCTTCGCAAGCGCATCGTGGGCGTCGTCCGCGAAGTGCACGACACCGCACCCGAGCCGGGCCTCAAGGACTACCTGGCGGGCCAGCTGAAGTTCCTGGACGGCGCCTTCGCGCGGGGCCAGCTCCTGAACCACGTCGCTCCCGCACTCGACTTCACCTGGTCGAACAGCGAGGGCACCCTGGCTTCACTCGAGGACCTGCGCGGCAAGGTCGTCGTGCTCGACTTCTGGGCGACCTGGTGCGGCCCCTGCATCGCGAGCTTCCCGAAGGTCCGCGATCTGGTCGAGCGCTACGAGGGCTACGACGTCGAGGTCGTCGGCGTCACGAGCCTCCAGGGTCGGCACTACGCACCGGGCGGCGGCGAGCCGGTCGATTGCAGCGACAACCCCGAGCTGGAGCACCGCCTGATGGGCGAGTACATCCCGCAGAAGGACATCACCTGGACCGTCGCGTTCGCGCGCCAGGAAGTCTTCAACCCCGACTACGGCATCCAGGGCATCCCGCACGTCGCGATCCTCGATCCGGAGGGGCGCGTCCGCTACCGCGGGCTGCACCCGATGGATGACGGCAAGGAGGACAAGATCGACAAGCTCCTCGCCGAGGCCGGGCTCCGACACCCGGACCCCGTCGCCGTGCCCGCCAGCGCCGGGCGCTGATCCGCGGCTCAGGAATCCAGGGGCCTCCTACCTCCGACCGAGGTGGGGGGCCTCTCTTCGTTTCAGGCCGCGCCGTTCATGCCCACGAGGGAAGCGACCACGGTCGCGAGGGGGTCGTCCTCGTCGGCGCGGGCGAGCCCTTCCGCGATGCGACCCGCCACGGGCGCCGCCGCCGTGCGCGTCAGGACGAGGGACAGCGCGTTCCGGTCGACCTCGTCCGGTACCGGCTCGTGCGCGAGGAGGGCGAGCAGCGCGCGGGCCGCTTCCGCGACCGGCTCGACGATCGCGCCCAGCTCGCGTGCAGCCTGCTCCAGGTCACCCTGCGCCAACCGGTACTCGCCGCGCAGGACCGCGCCGTCGACTCCGCCCCCGTCCGCGAGACCGGCCGTCCGCTCCGCGAAGCTCCCGGCCTCCGAGACGAGTCCGAACTCGAGCAGGAGCTCGCCGCCCAGCCGCCAGAAGGCCGCGTCCTCCGCGTGTGAGGCGAGCCAGGTCGTGCAGATCTCGAGAGCGCGGTCGCCCTCGCCGACGTCGCCCAGGATGCGGGCCGCGTACTGGGAGAGCAGGCGACTCTCCGGGTACTCGCGCGCGCACCTCCCGAAGTGGTCGCAGGCCTCGCGCACCTTGCCGAGGCCGATCAGCGCGCAGCCGATTCCGATCTCCGCGTGTTCCCCGGTGATGCCGGGAGCGGGAACCTGGACCTGCGGCAAGCCGTCCAGAGCGCGGCAGAGCTCGAAGGCATGGAGCGCGTCTTCGAAACGCTCGACGACGAGGGCGTGTTCTCCCGTGACGTAGTGGAGGTGGGCGGTGGCCTGGCAGGTCGAGCTCGCCGTCCTTAGCAGCGTGCCCGCCCGGTCGACCTCGCCGTGCTCGAGGAGCTCCCGCGCCCAGAGCGCGTAGGCCTCTCCGCAGAAGGACTGCTCCTGCCGCTCCTCTCCGTCCATGCGCTCGATGAGTGCGACGGTCCGCTCGAAGGCGTCGAGGGCCGCCTCCTCTCCGCGCAGCGAGTCGGCGTACTTGAACCAGGTGTGGGCGTTCTTCGGATCGCGTTCCGCCGACAGCTCGAAGAGCCGCTGGTTGCGCGCGTCCTTGTCCTTCTTCTCGAGCTCGTCTTCGTGATAGCCGTGGTGATCGACGACCACGGTGCTCATGACGATGCGTTCGTTCCGCGCCTTCGCCGAAGCGAGGACCGCGTCGGAGACCTGCTCGTGGATCAGTCCCCGGTAGCGGTGCTCCGGCTCGTTCCGGAAGAAGCGCAAGAGGTTGCCGGGCTGCGAGCCGCCGCCGAGGTGGTGCTCGAAGCGCAGGAAGGCGCCCGCGACGTCGGGCTCTCCTGCGACTGTCGTGAGCTCACCGGCCGTCCCGGCGCGGATCACCTCGTCCGCGTCGAGCACCAGGATCCAGTCGCCGCGCGCCATCTCGAGCGAGGCGTTGCGCGCCTCGGCGAAGGAGTCCGGCCACTCGATCCGCTGGACGCGCGCGCCGTGCGACTCTGCGATCGCGACGGTCGCGTCCGTGGAGCCCGTGTCGACGAAGCAGATCTCGTCGACGAGCGGGGCCGCGGCCTCGAGGCAGGCGGCCAGTCGTTCCGCCTCGTCGCGCGCGATCATGCAGAGGGAGATCCTGGGGGTCTTTGCGGAAGTCATTTCCGGTCTATCGACCGGTCGAGCCCAGGGGTGGAGTCACCTCTCCTAACCGTCGTCCTCGCTGTCGAGGTAGCCCAGGCTCTCGAGCTCCATCCGCAGCCCGGCGTCGATCTCGAACGGCTGGCGGTTCGGCGTGCTCGGCACCTCCCGGCGGAGCCGGGGGGCCGAATCGAGCCACTCGCGCAGCGCTCCGATGGCGGGGTGCTCGCTCGTCAGGAGGTCCTCCTCGCCGAAGGTCCGCGCCGTGTACTCCTCCGGGTCGCGACCGAGGTTCCAGAAGGAGCCCTCCTTCGCGACGTGGTCCCAGAGGATCTTGCTCTCGAGCGTCCTGAGCCCCGACCAGTCGATCTCGCGGTGGGGGACGACGAGCGAGAGCGGCTGCTCGAAGCCCGGATGCTCGGGGTCCTCCCAGAGCGCGCGCAGGCTCTTCGCGGAGACGTAGTCGGGCACGTCCAGACCCGTGAGGTCCGCGATCGTCGCGTAGATGTCCTGGATGCGCGCCTGACCGCGGACGCGGGCTCCGGCGGGAACGCGGCCCGGCAGCTTCACGACGAGCGGGATCGCGAGCACTTCGTCGAAGAGCGTGCGCTGGTGGCCCCAGCGATCGCGCTCGTAGAACTCCTCGCCGTGATCGGAAGTGACGATGACGAGTGTGTCGCGCTCGAGGTCGAGCTCGTCCAGGAGCTCGAGCAGCCGCGCGATGTGGTCGTCCGTGTAACGGATCTCGGCGCAGTAGAGCGAGCGCACGTGCGCGACGTCGGCCGGGAACACCTCCTGGCGGCGGTCGCTCCCGCGCACGCCGGTCCAGTCTCCGCGATAGCCCGTGTCGAAGAGCGCGTTCTGTTCCGCGGGTGCGACGTAGTCGTAGTGCGGGTCCCACCAGTGCACCATCGCGAAGAACCGTTCGCCGTCGTGCGCGCGCTTGCGGATCCAGCGCGCCGAGGACTCGTAGAGGTCGCGGCTCGTCACCGTCTCGTGCGAGAGCTGGTGGATGTCCTTCCAGCGGCCGAGCTCGTTCGTCTCGAAGACCTCGAACGGGACCTCGCTCCCGCAGTTCTCGTAATGGTCGAAGCCCTGTGAGAATCCGAACAGCGGGTTCAGGTAGGGGCCGCTGTAGAAGCCGCCTGTCCGCCACCCGCCTCGCCGCAGGAGCTCGGCCAGCGTCTCGAGCGCGGGGTCGATCGACATCGCGTTGTCGACGACACCGTGGAGCGCGTCCGGTAGCCCGGTGACCATCGCCACGTGCGACGGCAGCGTCCACGAGGTCGTGCTGACCGCGTTCTCGAACAATGCCCCTTCGCGCGCCAGCCGATCGAAGGCCGGAGTGATGCGCACGTCGGGACCGTCCGCCCGGGCCTGGACGCTCGTGCCCATGTGGTCGGCCCGCACACTGTCGAGCGAGAGGAGCAGCACGTTCGGCCCGTCCGGCTCGGGCGGGCGCTCGGACGAGCACGACAAGAGAAGGACCAGGGCGAGGGACGCGGCAGGCACGCGCATCCCGAGAGCATAGTCCCGCCCGCGCGCGAAGGTCGCTCGCGCCCCGCCCCTGGCGTATCTTCTCGCCGTGTTCCGCCGGCTCCTCTGCGCGACGGCCGGGGCGGTTGGCGTCCTGCTCCTCCTGGCCGACGCCCGCTTCACGGGGGGCGTCTTCCGCGTGACGCTCGCGGCCCGGGTCCTGTGGCAAGGGAGCCCTGCCGAGCTGGCGCGGCTCGTTCCCGCGATCCCGGGCTTCCTCGCGGCGGCGGCGCTGGCCCTCTGCGGCGGCGCGCTCCTCGCTCGCGCCCTGCCGCGCCGACGCCTGGCGGCGGCGCTGCTCGGGGCGGCGGTCCTCTTCTCGGTCTTCGATCCTGCCGTCCTGGCGTTCGTGGCGGAGCGCGGGCGGCTCTCGGCGCCCTGGTACCTCGACGTGGGGGATCTCGCGCGCGCGATCGGCATCGGACTCCTCGGCCTGGCCTTCCTTCTCGGCGTCCGCGGGTCCGCAGCGGGCGAGCCGTCCGGGCGAGGAGGAGCCGGGCTCCTCCCCGCCTGTCTCGTAGCGGGCGTACTGCCCGCGACGCTGTCCGGTCTCGCTCTCGACGGAGAGCCGGTCACCAACGACGGCCGCGCCCAGCTCTTCCAGGCCGAGCTCTTCGCGCGCGGCGAGGTCGCTCGCGACGTCGGCGAGCTCTCCGATTTCTTCCCCGCCCGACAGGTCGTGCCCGGACCGCGTGCGTTCTCCAAGTACCCGCCGGGGTACGCCGCCGCGCTCGTGCCCGGCGTGATGGTCGGAGCGCCGGGCCTTCTCCCGAGACTGCTCGCGATGCTCGTCCCGCTCCTCGTGTTCCGGATCGCCCGGCGACTCGGGTCGCCGCTGCCGCTCCTCGCGGCGTGGCTTTCCGCCCTTTCGCCCGCGGTTCTCGGTGTCGGCTGTCTGTGGCTCTCCCACTCTGTCACGACTCCGTTCTGCCTCCTCTTCGCCGACCTCGTCCTCGCAGACCGCGAGGAACGCGAGCAGGGGCGCCGCGCGCGCGCGCGGCTCCTCGCGGCCGGCGCGGCGATCTCGATCGTCTTCCTGACGCGGCCCGTGACGGCGCTCGCCTTCGCGCTGCCGTTCGTTCCCGTGCTCGGGCTCGCGGCGACGGCGCTCGTCGTGGTCGCGGCGCTGCCCGGCATCGCGCTCTTCCTCGGCCTGAACGGCGCGCTCACGGGCTCGCCGCTGAAGACCGCCTACGGGTACTACGCCGATCGGGTCTCGCCGAACGACCGCTTCGGCCTCGTGAACCTCCCGACTGCTCTCTCCTATTCGCGCTTCAACCTGACGCGGCTCGCCTCCTGGGCACACGGTGGGGCCGGAGCGCTCTTGCTCTCGGTCGTCGGGGGGCTCGGGCGCCCGCGACGCGCGTGGGTCCTCGTTGCTCCGATCGTGTGTCTCCTCCTCGCTCATGCGCTGCACCGGTTCCACGGGATCCCCTGGGTCGGGCCGCTCTACCTGGTCGAGGGCATCCCGCCCCTGTGCATCCTCGCCGCCGGCGGGCTCGGGGTCGTCGCGCGCGAGCGCGGACGGCTCGCGGCCACGGCGCTCGTCGTGCTCCTCGCCATCGGGGGCGCCCAGCTCCTGGGGCGACACCTCGCCGTCGCGCGCGGGGAGATGCTCGAGCGGACGGCGCCTGCGCGCGCGGCGCAGGAAGCGGGCGTCGAACGCGGCGTCGTCTTCGTGCCGGTCCGGACCGAGGACGAGCGCAAGCGCCACTCGCTCCCGCCGCCGGCGCTCGGCGTGGAGCAGCTCGTCTTCGCCCGCGACCTCGGTCCGCGGAACGTCGTGCTCCTCGAGCGCCTCGGGAGTCCCGACGCCTGGCGCTGGGATCCCGAGGCGGACGTGCTGGTCGCGCTCGCGAGCGACGGCGTCAGCGCCGCGGAGTGAGGAAGAGACTCGCGCGTGCTTCCGCGCGTAGCGAGCCGCCGACCAGGGCCTTCATCCGGTCCTCGTCCAGCGCCTTGTAGCCTGCGATGAGCTCGCCGCGCTCGAGGCCGAGCTGGATCTCCGGGATCAAGAGGTTGAGCGCGAGCTGGGCCTCGATCAGCGAAGTGTCGTGGCCGTGGTTCTCCATCTGCTTGCGCGCCGCGGCCACGTCCGGCACTGAGCCGGCCTGGGCCTTGAGCTGGAACAGCGCCATGGCCATGGACATTCCCGCGCCCTTCTTCGCGCTCTCGATCGCTCGCCCGAAGGCCGCGCGCGCGGAGTCGAGCGCCGACCCGTCGGGGAGCGAGGCGGAGATCATGAGAAAGCTCCCCTCGGGAGCCGCGATAACGCGCGCCATCGCCTGACCCGGTCGGAACGGGCCCGAGGAGTCCTGGGAGAGCGCGACCGAGACCAGCTGCGCGAAGACGGATCCCCCGATCCGGTCGACCGCATCGTCGGGCAGGCGGTACCACTCGAGGTAGTGGTGGGCGTCGAGGTCCCACGTGGCGGTTCGGTCCCCTTCCTCCGGCGAAGTGCGATCCTCCTCGCGCGACGTGTGTGACGACGCCTCGGTCGCGCGCACGACTTCCGCGAGCTCGGCGTCGAGCGCGTCGCGCAGCTCGTTTGCGTCCACGGGGCCGACGCTGGCGATCAGCACGCCGCGCCCGAGCCCGATCCGGGCCTCGACCCAGGCCGCGACGTCCTCGACGGTCGCGCCGGCGACGTCGCCGTGGACCGCTGCGTGATCGCGACCGCCCCTCACGATCTGGCCCCAGGCGGCTTCGGCCCACTTGTGAGTGAACCCTCCCGCGGTCGTCGTGCGCTCCTCTCCGGCGATCCTCTCCTTCTCGCGCTCGAGGACGTCGGCGTCGAACGCGCGCGCGTCGAGCCACCGGGCGTGCCGCCGGATGGACTCACGCCAGGCACCGGGCTCGGCGTAGGTCTCCATTCGAAGCGCGAGCGCGGAGGTCTCGCCGTTGATGTCGATTCCCGGAACCGACAGGGAGTCGGGGTCGGTCGAGCGGATCAGCATGTGCTCCGCGAGGTGTGCGAACTGGGCTCGGCCGGCGGGATCCGCGACGAGGCCGTGGGGCAGGAAGGTGAAGGTGGTCTGGCGCGGAGCGTCGGGGACGTGCATCACGGCCAGCCGCACACCGTTTTCGAGCTCGAAGCGCTCGAACGGGTCGGGGTCCTGCGGGGCGTTCCCGGCGATCGAAGTAGCGAGGAGGAGCGGGAGGGTGAGAGCGGTGTGGGTCATGACGACCTCCTTTGCACCACGAGGGGGCGTCGGAGGCGAGCCCTCTCGCCGGAGAATCGCCGAGAAAGTCGCCGTCTCTCAGATCCGGTCGACCTCGACCGCGCCCGGACCCTTCTGGATCGCCCTTCGAAGGGCGTCCCGGGCGGCCTTCACCAGGCGCTCGCCGTCGTCCAGTGAGGACACCGTCGCGAGGGTGCTCGAGCCGACGCACACGGAGAGCCCCGGCGTCCGCCTGCCGATGGCGATCCGGATCTCGTGGCACGCCTCGACGATGCGTTCGCCCAGGCGCTCTTGTCCCTCCGTCACACACGCGGGGACGACGATGCCGAAGACCGTCGGTTCGAACCGGCCGGGGGCGTCCGAGGCACGCGCCAATCCTCGCAGCGTCAGTCCCACCGCCTCCAGGAAGCCGTCGCATCCACTCTCCCCGTGGCGCTCCCTGAGCTCGTCCAGCCCGTGGATCTCCACCAGGAGGAGGCCGAGATCGTCCGCCGCGTTTCCGTACATCCGGTTTCGGAGCTCACCGTCGAGGACCTCGTCGAGGAAGGCCCGGTTGCCGAGACCGGTCCGCTCATCGCTGACGGCGGACGCCCCGTTGCGCAGGCTCCGGCGTTCGTCCGATGTGGTGCGGCGCTCGCTCGCGATGGCCAGCGCCTGACGGCGGGCCTGCTCCAGGATGTCGTAGTGCGAGCTCGCTCCCACGTCGATCTCGAGCATCTCCGCTGTCTCGCCGATCCGGCTCTCCAGGGCGAGGATCACGGTGTCGATCTGCTGGCGCGAGAGACCGGCCGCCTCCGATGCCCGGTGGAGCTCCCTCAGGTAGGTGCCCTTCTCCTCCTCGCGCAGGACGGCGACCAGGAGCTGGGCGATGTGGACGATCCGGACCAGGTCGCGTGTCACCGAATCGACGTCGGCGGGCAGCTCATCCGGGCGCCCGCAGAACGCCACGGCCGTGCTCAGGACGGCCGGCAGCTTCCACGCCTGGAGGAGGGCGCCGCCCACGTCCGCATGGTCGAACCCCAGTATCTCGCGCTCCTGCGCGAGGGTCGGCCAGCCCTCTCCTCGAGCCTGTACCTCCGCGTACGCTTCCGGAAGGCACTCGGCGATCACGAGCCGGCCGATGTCGGAGAGGAGACCGCAAAGGAAGGACTCGTCGGCGATCGTGAACTGGAGGAGCCGTCCCAGCTCACGTCCGGCCACGGCGCACGAGAGACTGCGGCCCCAGTATTCCGCGTGATCGAAGCCCGGGGCCGCGTTCGAGCCGGAGAGCTTGCCCACGAGGGAGAAGGACACCGCCATGAGCTGGATGGTCTTGGAGCCCAGGACCACCGTGGCCCGCTCGATCGAGGTGACCTCCTGACCGAGGCTGAACATCGAGGAGTTCGCCAGCCGGAGCAGGCGCGCCGCGATCGCCGGGTCGTGGGACAGGACCCGCGAGTAGTCCTCGAGCCCGGCGTTGTCGTCCCTCGCCAGATCGAGCACCTCGAGCGCGACGGCCGGCAACGTGGGTAGGTTCTCGGCCCTCGCGATTGCGTCGGGCAGGACCTGCTGGAAGGGGGTGGAACCCATGTGGGAGTGGTGTCCAACATGGGCATCGGCCGGGGACCCTCCGACACAACGCGATCTCCGAAGCTTGTCCCGGAATCGGGACGAGAATCGAGTGGATACCCCCCCTGCGGCCCTCGACCGGGCTCGCTGGAGGAGAAAGGCAACCCCGGGGCTCCGGGTCTCGCCGAGAGGGGATCCAATGGGGCGGACCATGATCCAGATCCGCCAGAACCTGCCGGACAGCGCCCCGGGCTCGCCGGTCCGCTTCCCCCCCGGCAGCCTGATCCGTCACCGCCGCTACGGCTACCGCGGTGTGGTCGTGGCCTTCGACCTCGAGTGCCGGGCGGACGAAGGCTGGTACCGGAAGAACCGTACTCAGCCGGCCCGGGACCAGCCCTGGTACCACGTCCTGGTACACGGCTCGATGCAGACGACCTACGCGGCGCAGACCAGCCTCATGCCCGATCCCTCGGGCGAGCCGATCGCGCATCCGCTCCTCGGTCAGTACTTCGGAGCGCTCCGCGAGGGGTACTACGAGCGCAACGACCGGGACTGGCCCGTGGGCTAGGTCGCCTCGGCGAAGAGGGCGTCGACCTTCTTCTGCAGTTCGCCGCTCTCGAACAGCTCGGCGGCGATGTCGCTACCGCCGATCATCTCTCCACCCACGTAGCACTGGGGCGTCGTCGGCCAGTTCGAGTAGGTCACGAGCGCCGGCCGGATCGACTCGTCGTCGAAGATGTTCACGACCTCGAAGGGCTTGCCGAGCTGGTTGAAGATGTCGATGGCGCGGTGCGTGAAGCCGCACATCGGCTCGAACTTCGTTCCCTTGCCAAAGATCAGGAGCTTGTTCGTCTCGACGGTTTTCTTGATTTCTTCTTCGGTCCACATGTCGGGCACTACGGGGTTCGGGTCTTGATCTTGAGGGCGTGAATGGTGGTGGTCAGGTGCTGCCCCACGGCGGCGTGCACCATCTTGTGCTGCTCGATGAGCGACTTGCCCGCGAACGTGGGGGAGACCACCTCGACCTCGAAGTGGTCCGACGTCCCGGTCATGTCATGAACGCGCACCTGCGCATCGACGATGTGGTCCTGGATCAGGCCCTGGAGCTCGGTCTCGGTCATCACGTGGCAAATCCTCCGATCCCCACCTGGGGGTCTCGGGAGCAATATAACCCTCCAGTGCGCTAGAGAGTACGGGGGAATGAGGGGAGGGCCGCGGTCCGGCCCTTCTCTACATCTTCACGTAGACGTGGAAGGCCTCTGTGTTGTCGAGGAGTGCCTTGCGCAACCCCTGGTCCGCGGCGGCTGCATCCCCGCCCGTCCGCAGCGCGTGCTTGAAGGCCTCGTGGGCCTGCACGACCGGCTGGCACTTCCCGTCCAGGACGAACGAGACCAGCATTCCGGCCTGGTTGATCAGCATCGAGGACCCCGCCTTGTCGTTGGCGTTGAGCTGCATGCCGAAGATCTCCTCGAAGGGCTTCGGCCCGCCCGAGCGCCGGATGTTGTCCAGGGACCACTCCCGGGCCCACCAAGGGCTGTAGCCCTCGTTGACGTTGGCGTTGGGGTCGAAGAAGTAGCGCTCGCAGTAGGTCCCCACGCCGATCCGGAACCAGAGCGGGATCTTCTTCTCGCTCCAGAAGGCCTGGAACGGGAACTGTTGCTGGCCGGGCGACGAGAGGGCGCGGCTCACCGTGTTGAGGCTCTCGTCGATGGCCTCCGCATAGGAGAGCGCCGCAGCGTGCCGTACGGCGTGCTTCCCGAACGGGTCCGGGATCTGGGTCGAGGGGTCGATCTCGGGGCTGGACATGTTCCAGACGCAGACGCCGGTCCCGAGGTACTCCGGCGGCTGGATCGGCAGGAACCAGGACTCCGCGAAGAAGGCGTAGTGCACCGATGAGAAGCCCTGGATCTCTGTCGGGGGGAGTCCCAGCGCCTGATCACCGGTCGCGAACCGGTTGTACTGCTCCGGACCGTTCAGGACGGCGACGACGATGGGCTTCTCGGGAGCGATGCCGTAGGCACGTTTGAGGTCGCGGTACGTCTGGTCCGCGTGCCAGGCTGCCCAGCGCGTGACGTGCCAGGGCGTCGTGCTCCAGATCTCGAAGAACTTGCTCTCGCTGGGGAAGGTCCACCACTGCTGGATCTTCGAGTGGTACTCGTCGGCCATCTCCTGGTCGAGCCACTCGTCGCCGCAC
>JAJDET010000230.1 GCA_029259655.1 Planctomycetota bacterium | reverse complement strand
TAGCGTCTAGGCGGTGTCGGCGTGTTGTCCATCTGGTTTCTTCCTCCCGCCGGGAGGCATCGCGCCGGGTACCGGCGCATCCTCGGCGGAGTGCCGTGGTGCCCGTAGTCGCGTATCGCACCAGGGCTGACGAGCCGCATGCGGTCGGGCTCCCAGTACCGCGATGCTCGTCGGGCGAAGCCCGCGAGCGAGTGCGCATTGCGACGTCCCTCCCCGACGTCCCGCACGTGTCGTCGCCTCCCGACGCCTCGCTTGCGCGGGCTTCGCCGCGCAAGCATCGCGAAGGCATTCCGCCCCCCCGACACTCGCAACCCGTGGAAAGCAACCCGTCCGAGAACACCCCGACACCAACCGGTGAAGCCGCGGTACCCGCGGCGATGCCTCCGGCGGGCGGAAGAAACCACATGGCACACGCCGACACCGCCTAGGGCGGTCGGCTCACGAGGGACCGGCGCTGAGGCGCCTTCCTCGCGCGCGCCGGCATCCGCCGGTGCGCGGAGAGCACGGCACTGCGGGGAGGACACGCGCACGACTCACCGCGACCGCCCGAGACTCGTCACGCCGCGTACGACGCGCGACTGCGAAGCACCACGACCGCCCCCCTCTCAGCCGAACGTGATGCCTTGCGCGAGCGGCAGGTCGGGGGACCAGTTGATCGTGTTCGTCTGGCGGCGCATGTAGCCCTTCCAGGCGTCCGATCCGGACTCGCGACCTCCGCCGGTCTCCTTCTCGCCGCCGAAGGCGCCGCCGATCTCGGCGCCCGAGGTGCCGATGTTCACGTTCGCGATCCCGCAGTCGGAGCCGACACACGAGAGGAAGCGCTCCGCGTGGCGCATGTTGAGCGTGAAGATCGAAGAGCTCAGCCCCTGCGGCACGTCGTTGTGCTTCGCGATCGCGTCGTCCAGGTCTTTCACCCGGATCAGGTACAGGACCGGCGCGAAGGTCTCGTCCTGGACGATGTCCCAGTGGTTCTCCGCGCGCACGATCGCCGGCCGGACGAAGGAGCCGCCGCCCTCGGGGCCGTCGAGCGTCACCTTCTCGCCGCCGTAGACCACCTCGCCGCCGGCCCCACGCACCTTGTCCAGGGCGTTCATCATGTCCTGCACGGCCCCGTCGTCGATCAGCGGACCGCACAGGGTTCCCTCGTCGAGCGGGTTGCCGATCCGGACCTGCTCGTAGGCCGCGATCAGGCGCTTCTCGACCTCGTCGGCGACCGACTCGTGCACGAGGATGCGCCGCGTGGACGTACAGCGCTGGCCGGCGGTCCCGACGGCACCGAAGACGATCGCCGGGATGGCGATGTCGAGCGGCGCGTCGTCCATGACGATGATCGCGTTGTTGCCGCCGAGCTCGAGGATCGTGCGGCCGTAGCGCTCGGACACGGTCGTACCGACGCGCTTGCCGACGCCGCAGGAACCGGTGAACGAGACGAGCGGCAGGCGCTTGTCCTCGAGCATCCGGTTGCCGACCTCGCGGCCGCTTCCGACCACCAGGCTGATCAGGGCGCCGAAGCCCTCCTCCTCGAGTATCGGACGCACGACGTTCGTGGTCGCGATGGCGATCAGGGGCGTCTTCGACGACGGCTTCCACAGAATCGCGTCGCCGCAGATGAGCGCCAGCATCGTGTTCCAACCCCACACTGCGTTCGGGAAGTTGAACGCGGTGATCACGCCGACGACGCCGAGCGGGTGCCACTGCTCGCGCATCGCGTGGCCGGGGCGCTCGGAGTGCATCGAGAGCCCGTAGAGCATCCGGCTCTGTCCCACCGCGAAGTCCGCGATGTCGATCGTCTCCTGGATCTCACCCAGGCCCTCCGCGTAGATCTTCCCCATCTCGAGGGCCAGGAGCTTCCCGAGCGACTCCTTCTTGGCCCGCAGCGCCTCGCCCATGCGCCGCACGATCTCGCCGCGCCGGGGCGCGGGGACCTCGCGCCAGCGGAGGTACGCCTCGTGAGCGACCTGGACCACCTTCTCGTAGTCGTCAGCCGTGGCCTGCTTGACCTGACCGATGAGCTCGCCCGTGGCGGGCGAGTGGACGTCGAGCAGGCTCCCGCTCGTCTCGAGCCATTTTCCGGCATAGGCCCCGGAGTGGGCCTCGGTGATCCCGAACTCGGCGAGCAGGTCGGCGTACTTCGTCGCGGTGGCGGTCGTCATGGTTCTGGTCGGACGTTGGGGTAGTGGTGCAGCCAAGAGCATATCGCGGGGGCGCGGGCCCGCCCACCTGTCGATTCGCCTCGCAGCCGGGGCCGGGGTACAGCGCGGTCGAGTCGCGTTCCATGCGTGTCGAACGTCGGGGGGGCGGAATGCCCCGCGCACCGGCGGATGCCGGCGCGCGCGAGGTAGGCGCCTCAGCGCCGGTCCCTCGTGAGCCGACCGCCCTAGGCGATGTCGGCGTGTTCCATGCGGTTTCTTCCGCCCGCCGGAGGCATCGCGCCGGGTACCGGCGCATCCATCGGCGGAGTGCCGTGGTGCCCGCAGTCGCGTATCGCACCAGGGCTGACGAGCCGCATGCGCTTCGGCCCCCAGTCTCGCGATGCTCGCCGGGCGAAGCCCGCGAGCGAG
>JAJDET010000229.1 GCA_029259655.1 Planctomycetota bacterium | reverse complement strand
TCATCAAGGAGGTCCGCGCCATCACCGGCCTGGGTCTCAAGGAGGCCAAGGAGGTCGTCGACAGCGCCCCCAAGGCCGTGAAGGAAGGCGTATCGAAGGAAGACGCCGAGGCCATCAAGGCGCAGATCGAAGGAGCCGGCGGCGAAGTCGAGATCAGCTGATCTCTCGCCCTCGATGGTCTCCTTCGGGTCGAGAGGGTGCGTCGAGCGTCCTGGAAGCGTGGTCCGGCCGGTGCCGACCCTCGCTCCGGGACTCCCGCGCTCCCTCACGCCGACGGTGGCCGTGCGTATCTCTCTCACCCTCGGCGTCGCCGAGGGGCATCGCGAGCGTCCAGCGACGTTCTCGACAGACAGCGCGCGCCGCGTAGGCGCGCTCTCGCTCCCTTTCGCGCTCCAGCCCCCTCGCCCGGGGGCTGTCGTCGTTCCGCCCGAGTGACGCTCCATGACCACCACGAAGCTCCCTGTCCACAGATTCGGTCGCTACAAGGACGTCGTCGACATCCCGAACCTGGTCGAGATCCAGACCAAGGCGTACGCGGACTTCTTGATGGCGGACCTGCCGCAGAGCGGCCGCCCGATCGCCGGTCTCGAGTCTCTGCTGCGTGAGATCTTCCCGATCTACTCGTACGACAAGACCATGTGCCTCGAGTACGTGGGCTACGAGCTCGGGAAGCCCCGCTACGCGATCGAGGAGTGCCGCAAGCTCCGGTTGACCTTCGGCTATCCCTTCAAGGTCCGCCTGCGGCTGGTCAAGCCCGAGCCGATCGAGGAGGAGGTCTACCTGGGTGAGCTGCCGATCATGATCGGCGGCGGCGAGTTCATCATCAACGGCTCGGAGCGGGTGATCGTCAGTCAGCTTCACCGTTCGCCGGGCGTGGACTTCTCGGTCGACACGGCGAGCGCGGACCGGAAGCTGCACAGCTGCTGGATCATCCCCGAGCGCGGGTCCTGGATCGAGCTCAACGTCAGCAAGAAGGAGATCCTGACGGTTCGCATCGACCAGTCGGGCAAGTTCTCGGCGGTCACC
The DNA here is from genome assembly GCA_029259655.1 of Planctomycetota bacterium. Taxonomy (GTDB): domain Bacteria; phylum Planctomycetota; class UBA1135; order UBA1135; genus OFTM220. The sequence goes on along the minus strand of JAJDET010000229.1, from coordinate 14,376 downwards.
CTGCTGCGTGCCCTCGACGAGTCGCTCGGCACCGACCAGGGGATCCTGCGCCACTTCTACACGACGAAGGTCGTCAAGAAGACGAAGTCGCAGACGCAGAACTCCTTCGCGAAGGCGATCACCGACAAGATCGCGGTGGGGGACATCGTCGTCCTCAAGACGGGCGAGGTGCTCGTGCCTTCGGGACACCCGATCCCGGAGACGGCGGCGCTCGAGATCGCCGGCGGCGACCTGGCCGAGGTCGAGATCATCGAAGCGGATCTCCAGGACCTCGACATGCTGATCATCAACTCTCTGCACGAGGATCCGTGCAAGAGTCACGGTGACGCGCTGCTCAAGATCTACGGCCGTTTGCGGCCGGGCAACCCGCCCCAGCTCGAGAAGGCGAACGAGCTCTTTCACGAGAAGTTCTTCGATCCCCAGCGCTACCGCCTGGGGCGCGTCGGTCGCTTCCGCCTGAACCGCAAGTTCGGGCAGGACATCCCGGAGCAAACCCAGGTCCTGCAGCCGCAGGACATCATTCGCGCGGTCAAGTACCTGATCGGACTGCGCAACGGTCAAGGCGAGATCGACGACATCGACAACCTCGGCAACCGCCGCGTGCGGACGATCGCCGAGCTCGCGTCCGAAGAGTTCCGCAAGGGCCTGCTCAAGCTGCGCCGTACGGCTCAGGAGCGGATGAACCTCGAGAACCCGGAGACCGTCTCACCGCGGAACCTGATCAACTCCAAGACCTTCTCGAGCGCCGTCGAGTACTTCTTCGGGCGCGGCGAGCTCAGCCAGGTCGTCGACCAGACGAACCCGCTCTCGCAGCTCACGCACGAGCGGCGACTCTCCGCGCTGGGTCCCGGCGGACTCAACCGGAAGCGCGCCGGCTTCGAGGTGCGCGACGTGCACCTGTCGCACTACGGCCGCCTGTGCCCGATCGAGACGCCCGAGGGTTCCAACATCGGTCTGATCTCGTCGCTCGCCGTCTTCGCGAAGCTCGACGACTACGGCTTCCTCACGGCGCCCTATCGGGCAGTGAAGAAGGGCAAGCTGACCGACAACACGGAGTTCCTCCGCGCGGACGAGGAGCTCGGCAAGGTCATGGCGCCGGCCGACGTCACGCTCGACGAGAACAACAACTTGCTCGGGGATCGCGTCCTCGCCCGTCGCGACGGAGAGAACATCGAGGTCCCGCCGACGGAGATCGACTATGTCGATGTCTCACCGCGTCAGATCGTCGGTATCTCCGCGGCACTGATCCCCTTCCTCGAGCACGACGACGCCAACCGGGCGCTCATGGGCTCGAACATGCAGAGGCAGGCCGTGCCGCTGCTGACGACCGAGCCCGTGCTGGTCGGGACCGGAATGGAAGAGGTCGTCGCCAGCAACACCGATCTCGTGGTGCGCTCCAGGACCGCCGGGAAGGTCACCTACGTCGACAGCCAGCTGATCCTGATCGACGACGAGGAGGAATACCGCCTCACCAAGTACCGGGGGCTGAACGAACGCACCTGCCAGACGCAGAAGCCGGTCGTCGTCGAGGGTGAGCAGGTCGAGGTCGGCCAGCTCCTGGCTGACGGCGCGGCGACGCAGGGCGGAGAGCTCGCGCTCGGCAAGAACGTCGTCGTGGCCTTCATGTCCTGGGAGGGCCTGAACTACGAGGATGCGATCCTCGTCTCCGAGCGGTTCGTGCGCGACGACGTCTTCACCTCGATCCACATCGAGGAGTACGAGGTCGAGATTCGCGAGACGAAGCTCGGCAAGGAGGAGTTCACGCGCGACATCCCCAACGTGGGGGAGAAGGCTCTCGCGAACCTCGACGAGTCCGGCATCGTGCAGGTCGGGACGCGCGTCGAGGCGGGCGACATCCTGGTCGGTAAGGTGGCGCCCAAGAGCAAGAGCGAGCTCACTCCCGAGGAGAAGCTCCTGCACGCGATCTTCGGCCGCGCGGGTGTGGACGTGAAGAACGCGTCGCTCACGATGCCCCCGGGCAGCAAGGGCGTCGTGATCGACGCGCAGAAGTTCTCGCGTCGAGTCAACCTGACCGATGCCGAGCGACAGCGCGCCCTGGCCCAGATTCGTGACGCGGAGAAGGACTTCCTGCGCGCCTTCCGGATGCTGACCACGGCGCTCCTGCGGGACGTTCAGGCGGTGCTCGGAACCGACGTCGCCGACGACATGACCGGCAAGCCGGCCGATATCGACGACACGGCGACCTTCGACGAGCTGCGTCGGATCAAGCTCCTGTGCCTCGCCGCCGCAGAGGAGTGCGGCGACAGCTCGAAGCGCAGCAAGGCGCTCGCCGCGACGACGGACTTCCAGTCGAAGATCGACAACAAGGAGAGCGAGAAGAACAAGGTCGTCAACCGCCTCTCGCGCGGAGACGAGCTGCCGACAGGCGTGCTCGAGATGGTCAAGGTCTACGTGTCGACCAAGTGCGTCCTGTCCGTGGGGGACAAGATGGCCGGGCGCCACGGCAACAAGGGTGTGGTCTCCAAGATCATGGCGATCGAGGACATGCCCTACATGGAAGATGGAACGCCGATCGACATCGTCCTGAACCCGCTCGGCGTTCCGAGCCGGATGAACGTCGGTCAGATCCTCGAGACTCACCTGGGGCTCGCTGCGCGGCACCTGGGCCGGCGCTTCTTCTCGCCTTCCTTCGACGGTGCCACCGAGAAGGAAATCGAGGAGGCGCTGGCGGAGGCGGGACTGCCGACGAGCGGCAAGTTCGTGCTGTACGACGGCCGAACGGGTCAGGCCTTCGAGCAGGGCGTCACCGTGGGGGTCATGTACATGCTCAAGCTGCACCACCTGGTCGACCAGAAGGTGCACGCGCGGGCCACCGGTCCTTACAGCCTCATCACCCAGCAGCCGCTGGGCGGCAAGGCGCGCTTCGGCGGTCAGCGCTTCGGGGAGATGGAGGTGTGGGCGCTCGAGGCGTACGGCGCCGCCGCCATCCTCCAGGAGCAGCTCACGGTGAAGTCAGACGACGTGGACGGCCGCACGAAAATCTACGAGTCGATGGTCAAGGGACTCAACATCCTCGAGCCGGGGACGCCCGTCTCCTTCGAGGTCCTGACCAACGAGATCAAGGGCCTGGGTCTCAACATGGAACTGCAGAAGAGAGCAACGCTCTAAGGCGGCTGGGATCATGACGGAAGCGCTCTACAACCGCGTCAACGACTACGGCAGCGTCAGGATCAGCCTCGCCTCACCGGAAGACATCCGGTCGTGGTCCTACGGGGAGGTCAAGAAGCCCGAGACGATCAACTACCGGACGTACCGGCCCGAGCGGGACGGACTCTTCTGCGAACGCATCTTCGGTCCCGAGAAGGACTGGGAGTGCTTCTGCGGAAAGTACAAGGGGATCAAGCACAAGGGCATCGTCTGCGACAAGTGCGGTGTGATGATCACGCACAGCCGCGTGCGCCGGAAGCGCATGGGGCACATCAACCTCGCCGCGCCCGTTGCCCACATCTGGTTCTTCAAGGCGATGCCGAGCCGGCTCGGCACGCTGCTCGAGCTGAAGACCAGCAACCTCGAGCGCGTCGTCTACTTCCAGGACTACATCGTCGTCGACGCCGGCGATACGCCGCTCGAGGACAAGCAGCTCCTGACCGAGGAGGAGTACCGCCAGTCGCGCGCGAAGTACGGCTCGGAATTCGACGCCGACATGGGCGCCGAGGCCGTGAAGAAGATGCTCAAGCGGCTCGACCTCCTGAGGCTCTCGGCCGAGCTGCGCGAGGAGCTCCTGTCGACGCGCTCGCGTCAACGCCAGAAGGACATCATCAAGCGCCTGCGCACCGTCGAGATGCTGCGCGACTCGGGCAACAACCCCTCCTGGATGGTCCTCGAGGTGATCCCGGTCATCCCGCCGGACCTGCGGCCCCTGGTCCTGCTCGACTCGGGCAACTTCGCGACGAGCGACCTGAACGACCTCTACCGGCGCCTGATCAACCGGAACAACCGTCTCAAGAAGCTGCTCGACCTCAACGCCCCCGAGGTCATCATCCGCAACGAGAAGCGGATGCTGCAGCAGTCGGTCGACGCCTTGTTCGACAACGGACGCTGCCGCCGGCCCGTGCTCGGATCGTCGAACCGCCCGCTCAAGTCCCTCACGGACATGATCAAGGGCAAGCAGGGGCGCTTCCGCGAGAACCTGCTCGGCAAGCGTGTCGACTACTCGGCGCGGTCCGTGATCGTGGTCGGGCCCGAGCTCCGTCTGCACCAGTGCGGGTTGCCCAAGAAGGTCGCGCTCGAGCTCTTCCAGCCGTTCATCATCCGGCGTCTCAAGGAGCTCGGGTTCGCCGACACGATCAAGTCCGCCAAGCGCATGATCGAGCGTCGGGACGAGGACGTCTGGGACGTCCTCGAGGAGGTCATCCGCGACCACCCCGTGATGCTGAACCGCGCGCCGACGCTCCACCGAATGGGCATCCAGGCGTTCGAGCCGGTGCTCATCGAGGGCAATGCGATCCGCCTCCACCCGCTCGTCTGCGGTGGGTTCAACGCGGACTTCGACGGCGACCAGATGGCGGTCCACCTGCCCCTCAGCTACGAGGCGCAGATCGAGGCGTCGACGTTGATGCTCTCCAGCAACAACATCTTCTCGCCCGCGAACGGGACACCGATCATCTCGCCCTCCCAGGACATGGTCCTCGGGATCTACTACCTGACGAAGAGCCCGTCCGAGATCGAGGGCGACCCGAAGCGCTTCTCGTCGCTCAACGAGCTCTTCCTCGCCTACGGGCACGGCCTGACGCACACGCACCAACCTGTGTTCGTGCGGATGGAGCCCGGGACGCTGGTCAAGAGCGGCCGCAACGACATCCCCGTCTCGGTCGGCGAGGGAGGCAAGCTCGTCGTCGGCGGCGAGACGAACTACCTCGCCACGTCGATCGGCCGGGCGATCTTCAACGACGTCCTCCCGCCCGGGATGCCGTTCTACAACTACGAGCTCGACAAGAAGGGGATCGCGGGGCTGATCAGCGACTGCCACCGTTTGCTCGGACGCGACGCGACACTTCGCCTCCTCGACGACCTCAAGGACCTCGGGTTCAAGGCAGCGACGCGTGCCGGCCTCTCCTTCTCGAAGGGGGACATGACCGTCCCCGGCACGAAGCAGGCGATCCTCGACGACACCCAGGGCGAGATCGACAAGATCGAGAAGGCCTTCCACAAGGGCGTCATCACCGAGGGTGAGCGCTACCTGAAGATCATCGACCTCTGGACACACGCGCGGGAGCGCGTGGGCAAGGACCTGATGAAGGTCCTCGAGGAGGACACGCGCGTGGGCCACACCTACGTCAACCCGATCTACTGCATGGTGCAGTCCGGCGCGCGGGGCTCGATCGACCAGATCCGCCAGCTCGCGGGCATGCGGGGTCTGATGGCAAAGCCCTCGGGCAAGATCATCGAGACGCCCATCAAGGCGAACTTCCGCGAGGGCCTGAAGGTCCTCGAGTACTTCTCCTCGACCCACGGCGCCCGCAAGGGTCTCGCCGACACGGCCCTCAAGACGGCTGACGCCGGCTACCTCACGCGGAAGCTGACGGACGTCGCGCAGAACGTCGTGATCACGAGGGACGACTGCGGGACGCCCAACGGCATGCACAAGTTCGCCGTGTTCAAGGGCGAGAAGGTCGTCGTCACGCTCGCACAGGCGATCCGCGGTCGCGTGGCCCGCGACACGATCATGGACGTGATCTCCGACGAGGTCATCGTCCGCGAGAACGAGCTCATCACCGAGGAGGCCGCCGCTCAGATCGAGGCCCTGGGGCTCGAGAAGATCGGCGTCCGGAGTCCCCTCACATGCGAGGCGGGCCTCGGGATCTGCGCGCGTTGCTACGGCATGGACCTCTCGCGCGGCACGATCGCGGAGCGGGGTCTCGCCGTGGGGATCATCGGCGCGCAGTCGATCGGCGAGCCGGGCACGCAGCTCACCATGCGGACCTTCCACATCGGTGGTACGGCTTCCCGCTCCGTGGAGGAGTCGGAGGTCCGCATCAAGCGCGGCGGAAAGGTCTCCTACCTGAACCTCAAGGTCGTCGTGAACCGCAAGGGCGAAGAGGTCGTGCTCAACCGCAACGGCGAGGTCTGCCTCCTCGACGATCGCGGTCGCGAGCTGGACCGCTATGCCGCACCGACGGGCGCGGTGATGTTCGTCAAGAACGGCGACACGGTCGAGGCCGGCGCCAGGCTCTGCACCTGGGACCCGCACAACGTGCCGATCCTCGCCGAGACCGAGGGCACGATCCGCTACGAGGATCTGCTCGAGGGAAAGACGATCAAGATCGAGCGCGACACCCGTCGCGACTCCGCCCGCAAGCAAGTGATCGAGCACAAGGGGGACCTGCACCCGCAGCTGATCCTCGAGGACGCCGACGGGCATCCGCTGGCGCTGTACCCCATCCCCGAGCGGGCCTACATCGAGGTCGATGACGGCTCGAAGATCCAGGCCGGCGAGCTCCTGGCGAAGACCGCGCGCGAGGTCGGCGGAACGCAGGACATCACCGGGGGCCTTCCGCGTGTGACCGAGCTCTTCGAGGCGCGGCGCCCGAAGGAGCCTGCCGTCATCTCCGAGATCGACGGCATCGTCGAGCTGGGCGAAAAGAAGCGCGGCAAGCGCACGATCATCGTCCGCGCGCTCGGTGCCAAGGGCGAGGTGATCGAGGAGCAGGACCACGCCGTGCCCCAGGGCAAGCACCTACGCGTGCACAAGGGCGATGAGGTGCGCGCCGGAGAAGCGCTCGTCGATGGCCCGCTCGTCCCGCAGGACATCCTGCGCATCAACGGCGAGGAGCTCGTGCAGGGTTACATGCTGCGCGAGATCCAGAACGTGTACCGGTCGCAGGGCGTCACCATCGACGACAAGCACATCGAGATCATCCTGTCGCAGATGATGCGCAAGATTCAGGTGAACGATCCCGGGGACTCGGAGTTCCTGCCGGGCGCCGTCGTCGACCGCTTCCGCTTCCGCGCGACCAACGACAATCTCCGCAAGGAACGCAAGAAGCCCGCGACGGGGATGACCCTCCTCCTGGGCATCACCAAGGCCTCGCTCTCCTCCGAGTCCTTCATCTCCGCGGCGAGCTTCCAGGAGACGACCAAGGTCCTGACCGAGGCCGCGATGGCCGGCCGCCGCGACTATCTGGTCGGGCTCAAGGAGAACGTGATCCTCGGCCACATGGTCCCGACCGGGACCGGTTTCCGGGACCACTACCGGACTCGCGTGAAGAAGAACATCGACTTCGGCGAGATCGGGAAGAGCGCGACGATGCCCGACGCCTCGATGGACCCCGCCATGGAGGCGCTCCTGGCCGGCGGTGTCGAGCCGGTCCGGAAGGAAGAGATCGAGACCCCCGCGCTCTCCGCGACGGGGACCGGAGACGTCGAGACCCCGACCGAAGGCGCGATGGTGCCCCCCGATCCGGTGGTTCCGCCGGAGAAGGCGATCGAGGCCGAAGGGGGCGAGGCCACCCCGTAGGTTGACTGACCTGAGCTAGGCCCTAGAATCCTCGCCCTTCACCGAGAACCGACGATCGTCGGGATTTTCCGCATGCCCACCATCAATCAGCTGGTCCGCAAGGGCCGCAAGAAGACCAAGAAGCGCTCCAAGTCGCCCGTCATGGAGGCCTGCCCCCAGAAGCGCGGGGTCTGCCTGCAGGTCAAGACGATGACGCCGAAGAAGCCCAACTCGGCGCTTCGCAAGGTCGCTCGTGTACGCCTCTCCAATCGCAAGGAGATCACGGCCTACATTCCCGGCGAAGGGCACAACCTGCAGGAGCACTCGATCGTGCTCGTGCGGGGCGGTCGCGTCCGCGACCTTCCCGGCGTGCGCTATCACATCCTTCGCGGGACACTCGACGCCACGGGCGTCGATGGTCGCCAGCAGAGTCGGTCGAAGTACGGCGCCAAGCGGCCGAAGAAGTAGGAGTCCCAGGGTATGCCGCGTAACTTCAAGTCGACCGCACCGCTCATCAAGCCCGATCCGAAGTTCGGCTCGATGCTCGCGACGAAGATCATCAACAAGATCATGCAGGACGGGAAGAAGACCACCGCCCAGGGGATCTTCTACGGAGCGCTGGACATCGCCGAGAAGAAGCTCGGCGAGGTCGAAGGCGGTCAGGAAGAGATCTTCACCAAGGTCGTCGAGAACGTCCGGCCGACCGTCGAGGTTCGCAGCAAGCGAGTCGGCGGCGCGAACTACCAGGTCCCCCGCGAGGTCAAGCGAGGCCGCCAGCAGAGCCTCGCCATTCGCTGGATCGTCGACAACGCGCGCAAGAAGAAGGGGAAGCCCATGGCGCAGTGTCTCGCCGAGGAGTTCATCGATGCCTACAACGGCACCGGCGCCTCGGTGACCTGGAAAGAGAACGTGCACAAGATGGCGGAAGCCAACCGGGCCTACGCCCACTACGCACGCTGACCGCGCGGATCCTGATCCTTCGCGACTCGCGCGAGTCGATGAGGAAGTGTTCGCTCACGCCCTTGCGCGGGCGGCCCGGCGTGGAGTTCGTGAACTACCACCCGGAGCGCCGTGTGGACGCCGCGGGACACGTCCTGCTCCACACGGAGGGGGAGGAGCTCGGTGCACGAGATGCGGGCCGCCCGATTCTCGTGCTCGACTGCAGCTGGAGGCGCGTCGAGAAGCTCCTCGCGACCGTGGACGGTGATCCGGTCCGGAGACGCCTGGGCTCGTTCACCACGGCCTACCCGCGGAAGAGCACGACCTTCGCCGACCCGTCCACGGGCCTCGCGTCCATCGAGGCCCTGTACGCGGCGACCGTGATCCTGGGGGAGCCCGACCCGTCGCTTCTCGACCGATATCGATGGAGCGAGGAGTTCCTGACCAGGAACCCCGTGCTGGCTTCCTCCGTGGAAGGTCCCGCGCCGGGGTCCTCGTAGGGATTCCCCCGCGGCCGTATCATTCCGCGCCCATGGGCCGGCGAGACCTCGCACGAGTCCGCAACATCGGCATCGTCGCCCACATCGACGCGGGCAAGACGACCGTCTCCGAGCGCATCCTCTACTACAGCGGCGTCGAGCACCGGATGGGCGAGGTCCACGAGGGCACGGCCGCTCTGGACTGGCTGGAGGAGGAGCGCAAGCGCGGAATCACGATCACGGCCGCGGCGACGACCGTGGAGTGGCGGGACACCACGATCAACCTGATCGATACGCCCGGGCACGTGGACTTCACGGTCGAGGTCGAGCGCTGCATGCGTGTTCTCGACGGCGCGGTCCTCGTGCTCAACGGCGTTAACGGCTTGCAGGCGCAGTCGGAGACGGTCTGGCGCCAGATGAAGCGGCACTCCGTCCCGTACATCGCCTTCGTCAACCAGTGCGACCGGCCGGGCGCGGACTTCTTCGCGTGCATCTCGGACCTCGAGCGGAAGCTCGGTGAGCCCGCGATCGCCGTGCAGTACCCCGTGGGCACCGAGCGCGGCTTCCGTACGGTCGTGGACCTCATCGAGCGCCGCGCCTGGACCTTCCGCGAGGAGGACCTCGGGCTCGAACCGGTCGAGGTCGAAGTCTCTCCCGACGTGGCGGACGAGGTGGGAGTTCTCCGCGCCGAGCTCCTGGATGCCGTCGCGGAGGAGGACGAGGAGCTCCTCGCGTGCGTGGTCGAGGAGCGCGAGCCGGATCCGGCGAGTGTGCGAAGGGCTCTGCGCGCACGTGTCCTGGCGCGGACCCTGGTTCCGGTCCTCTGCGGAGCGGCGCTCCGGAACGTCGGCGTCCAGCTCCTGCTCGACGCGATCGGTAGCTACCTCCCTTCGCCGCTCGACCTGCCTCCGGTCAAGGGCATGTCCTTCGTCAAGAAGGGCGAGCCGACCGAGGAGAGCCGGCCGCCGGAGGACGACGCCCCCCTGGCCGCCCTCGCCTTCAAGCTCGCCGCCGACGCCAACGAGGAGCTCACCTTCGTGCGCGTCTACTCGGGGACGATCCGCCCCGCTCAGAAGGTGTTCAACCCGCGCGTCGGCCGGATGGAGCGCGTCGCTCGAGTGCTCCGCATGCACGCCGACGCCCGCCAGCCGCTCGAATTCGCCGCGTCCGGAGACATCGTCGCTCTCTCCGGGCTGAAGAACGTCGGCACGGGCGACACGCTCTGCGACAGGCAGCACCCGATCGTCCTCGAGCGGCTCGAGTTCCCCGAGACCGTCATCACTTGCGTCGTCGAACCCCAGTCGGCCACCGATCGCGACAAGCTCGGTGTGGCTCTCGCGCGCCTGGCTCGCGAGGATCCCACCCTCGAGGTCCGCGAGGACGAGGATACGGGCCAGTGGCTGGTGGCGGGCATGGGAGAGCTCCACCTGGAGGTGACGCAGCACCGCCTGGAACGCGACTTCCGTCTGCCCATCCGCGTGGGGAAGCCGCGGGTCGCCTACCGAGAGTCGGTACGCGAGGCCGGCCGCGGCGAGGCCAGGATCGATCGCGTCCTGGGGGGAAAGGACGTGTTCGGCGAGGTCGAGCTCGAGCTCCTGCCCGATGCCGACGCCTTGCAGCCGCACGTCGAGTGGGCCGACGGCGGCCCGGTCCTCCGGGACACAGCGCAGTCCGTGGAGGAGTCGCTCCTGCTCGCGGCGATGGTGGGGCCTCGATTCGGGTTTCCTCTGGTCCACGCGAGGATTCGGGTCCTCCGCGTCGGCTCCCAGCCGGGCAAGGAGCCGGAGATCGGCCTGTCCCAGGCCGCCAGTCAGGCGATGCGCCAGGCCCTCGGCTCTGCCCGGATCGACCTGCTCGAGCCCGTCATGGCGTTCGAGATCACCGCACCGGTGGAGTTCATGAGCGGCATCATCGCCGAGCTCAACGCCTCGCGCGCGGACATCTCCGACCTCGGGGTCGACGGCGACGAGCGGACGGTCCTCGGCCGCGTGCCCCTGGCGGAGATGTTCGGGTACTCGACGACCCTGCGCTCCCTTTCCCAGGGACGGGCCGGCTTCAGCCTCGAGCCGGACGGTTTCGCGCCCGTCCCCGAGGGCGAGCTCGTGGCGCGTGGGCTGGTTTGGGGGTAGGGGCCGAGCGGGCTCCCGGGGCCCCGTCGAACGCCGGCAAAGAAGGCCTGGAGCGGCGTTGACCGCGCCCCCGCGGAATCGCTATCTTCTTCGGCTCCTTTCCCCGACCGAGATCGCCTCGGACTCCCTCCCGCCCTTTCGGGAGGACCCGAAGAGGCTCCGGTGGGGGACGGGTCCACTGCTCGCGCGCTGCTCTCGGTCGCCCCAAGGGCCGTTGCGGCCCCTGGCCCCCCGTGGGCCGTCCCGAATTTCGCGAAAGACCCACTGTGAAGGACAAGATCCAGATCCGGATGGAGGCCTACGACCACGAGGCGCTCGACCAGTCGGCTGTCGACATCGTCGAGACCGCCAAGCGCACCGGTGCGCGCGTGGCCGGCCCGATTCCGCTCCCGACCCGGATCGAGCGCTACACCGTCCTTCGCTCACCGTTCAAGGACAAGAAGTCGCGAGAGCAGTTCGAGATCCGAACTCACAAGCGGCTGATCTACATCTCCGAGCCGACCTCCCAGACAGTGGACGCGCTCAGCAGCCTCAACATGCCCGCGGGCGTCGACATCCGGATCAAGGCCTAGCCTCGAGCGCGGCACCTTCGGGCGCCGCGTCGGATTGCCCCGCGGACACAAGCTCTCGTTCTCCCGACCGGACTCTGGCGGTATCGACTGCTCGAGGCCGGTCTCGCATCTCGAAACCAAATCCACGCCGCGTGGCCTGGCGTCGCCCGCAACAGCTGCGGGCCGGGTCGAACCGGCGTCTCGCGTATTTCAGGAGCCATGACGCTGATCCTGGGAAAGAAGAAGGGCATGACCCAAGTGTTCGACGAAGACGGCAAGGTCTTCGGCGCCACGGTCATAGCCGCCGGTCCCTGCACGGTCTGTCAGGTCCGAACCGAGGGCAAGGACGGCTATGACGCCATCCAGCTCGGGTTCGAGGACACGACCGAGAAGCGGACGAAGAAGCCGCAGCGGGGGCATTTTGCGAAGGCCGGCACGGCGCCCAAGCGCTTCGTTCGAGAGGAGCGCCTCACGGCGCCCGCGGAGCTCGGCGTCGGGGACACCGTGACCGTCGACGCGTTCAACACCGGCGACGTCGTGGACGTGGTCGGCATCACCAAGGGGCGAGGTTTCGCCGGGACGATCAAGCGTCACGGCTTCTCGCGCGGGCCCGAGACCCACGGCTCCATGAACGTGCGTCGGCCCGGCTCCATCGGGCAGTCGGCCTATCCCGCGCGGGTGTTCAAGGGGATGCGGAGCTCGGGGCACTTCGGCAACAAGCGCCAGACGGTGAAGAACCTCGAGGTCCTGCGGGTCGACACGGCGCGCAACCTGATCCTCGTGAAGGGGTCGGTTCCCGGCCCCAACGGTGGCTTCGTCCAGGTCCAAACCGCCAAGACAGGCGTGAAGAAGGGCTGAGCGCGATGCAGGTCAAGAGCTACAAATCCGGGAGCGTCGGCTCCGTCGAGCTCGACGAGGCGCCCTTCGGCGACAAGGTCCTCTACCGGACCCTGAAGGCCGCCGTGCTCATGTACAAGGCGAACCAGCGCCAGGGCAATGCGAAGTCGAAGGGGCGCTCGGAGGTTCGCGGGACGAACAAGAAGCCCTACCGGCAGAAGCACACGGGCCGGGCCCGGGCGGGCGACCGCAAGTCGCCCATCTGGCGCGGCGGCGGCACGGTCTTCGGGCCGAGGCCGAAGGACTACAGCTATCACATGCCGAAGAAGGCGCGACGTGTCGCGCTGCGCGCTGCGGTCGCGGGCAAGCTGGCCGACGACGAGGTCGTGATCGCCGATCTCGGTGAGTTCGCGGCGCCGTCGGCCAAGGCGGCCCGCAAGATCCTCGCCGACCTCGGCTCTCCGCGGCACGCGCTCGTGGTCCTGGCCGAGCCCAGCGAGACCGTCTGGAAGTCCTTCCGGAACTTCCCGGGTGTGTCCGTTCGGGCGGCAGCCGACCTCTGCGCGCACGACGTCGCGGTAGGTGGGACGATCATCGCGGAGCACGCAGCCATGGACCGGCTCGCCAGCAAGTTCGATGGAGGTGCCAAGTGACCAGCCTCGATCGCTTCTATCACGTGGTGCAGAAGCCCGTGATCACGGAGAAGGCCAGCGATGACATGGCGAACCGGAACGCCTACCACTTCCGGGTCCCGGTCACCGCGAACAAGGTGGAGATTCGCCAGGCCGTCGAGAAGCTCTTCGAGGTGAAGGTCGTGGGCGTCAACACGCTCCGCACACCTCGCAAGTGGCGTCGGCGCGGGTACACCACGGGTCAGACACGGCAGTGGAAGAAGGCAATGGTCACGCTCGGCGAGGGGCAGACCATCGAGATCCTGTAGCGGAGCCCGGACATGCCGATCAAGACCTACAAACCCACTTCGCCCGGCCGCCGGAACGGCAGCGTGCTCGACTACTCCGGGCTGACGAAGAAGAAGCCCGAGCGTTCGCTGCTCGAGCCGATCAAGAAGACCGGCGGGCGCAACAACCGGGGCCGGATCACCTCCAGGCGTCGCGGCGGCGGGCACAAGCGCCGCTACCGCGTCATCGACTTCAAGCGCCGCAAGGACGGCGTGCCGGCCGTCGTCAAGGCGATCGAGTACGACCCGAACCGTTCGGCGAACATCGCGCTGCTCCAGTACGCGGACGGGGCGAAGACCTACGTGATCTGCCCGCAGGGCTTGACGGTCGGGCTGACCGTCAACTCCGGCAAGGACGCCGAGCCGCTGCCGGGCAACGCGATGGACCTCGCGGACATCCCGCTCGGGCTCCACATCCACAACGTCGAGCTCAAGGTCGGCAGGGGCGGGCAGCTCTGCCGCTCGGCCGGCAACGCGGCGCAGCTCACCGCCCGCGAGGGGGAGCACGCCGTGATCCTCCTCCCGTCGGGCGAGCTCCGGCGCGTGCACATCCGCTGCCGCGCGACCATCGGGCGCATCGGCAACTCCGACCACCAGAACGTCAAGCTCGGGAAGGCCGGCCGCAAGCGCCACATGGGGCGTCGTCCCGAGGTGCGGGGGACCGCGATGAACCCGATCGACCACCCGATGGGGGGCGGCGAGGGTCGCACGGCGGGTGGTCGTCACCCCTGCTCGCCCACGGCTGTCCTGGCGAAGGGCGGACGCACGCGGCGTCGGAACCACCCCACGAACAAGTTCATCCTGCGGCGCAGGAAGAAGCGAGGGCGCTGATCATGGGACGCAGCATCAAGAAGGGTCCGTACATCGATTCCAAGCTCCTCCTGAAGGTGGAGACGCTGGGCGAGCGGCGGGATCCGATCAAGACCTGGGCGCGCGCCTCGACGATCCCCCCGGATTTCATCGGGCACACCTTCATGGTCCACAACGGCAAACAGCACGCGAAGGTGTTCGTCACCGAGGACATGGT
>JAJDET010000228.1 GCA_029259655.1 Planctomycetota bacterium | reverse complement strand
GGTCGAGGCGCTCGGCAACTTCACGGCGACCATCACGACGTCACCGGACCGCGCGGTCCGGGCACACGTCTACGACAACGACGCCTACTACATCACCTGGTACAACCCGACCTTCGTCAACGTGTACCGCAACGGCGTCCTGGCCGAGGTGGTGCCGGCCGTGTCGTCGGGCGGCCAGGTCTTCCGCGCGGAGATCTCGTCGAACCTCGTGGGCAACATCGACTACGAGTTCGTCTCGGCGGACCAGTACGGCAACCAGAGCGTCTCGGCGCTCCAGTCCTACGTCGCCGATCCGGGTGCCCTGACGGTCGACAGCATCTACGGCAACAACACCCTCGGTGACATTGCCAGCGAGATCACGATCGACTCCGCCTCGATCCTGACGCCCGGCAAGACCTGGCACATCGAGGCCGACGTGACCTTTCAGTGGGCCTTCTTCCTGACGATCTGCTTCGATCCGGCCAACTTCCTCGATCCCTGTCTCGGCTGGGTCAACGTCGACGGATTCACGAAGATCATCAACTACATCCGCCTCACCGGTCCCACCGGGAAGCGAATCACGACCGTCTTCGTCCCGGACAACATCACCGGCCTCACGTCGGTTCACGCGCAGCTCTTCGCGCCCGACCAGGCGATCAACTGCTGGTCCTCGTCGAAGGGACTCGAGATCTTCTTCCACGAGTAGGGCGGACTCGCGGACCAGGGAGCTAGCGCCGTCGCCGTCCGTGCTGGATGACGAGGTCGCCTCCGAATAGGGTCCAGTAGAACGTCACTGCGGCGTTTCCCGGGCGGGTCGCGCGGTGGGCCTTCCACCTGCATCGGGCGCAGGCGGGTCCGGGCATCGCGCAGAGCGTCACGCCGAGGACGACGGAGGCAAGGATGCAGAGCGCGATCCCCAGTCCCGTCGATCCGAGCGCTCCCAGCGCGACGCCCGCGATCCCCGCGGCGATGATCCCGGCGACGAGGACGGCGGCCTTCCGGCCGAGCCGCAGGTGCGGCGTCAGCTCCTCGCAGCGAGCGCAGCGCTCGACCCGTTCCTCGTGGAGGAGGCTCATCTCACACAGCTCGCGTTCAAACCTAGCAGCCGACAGCCACCCCCGCCAGGCGCCGCGATCAATCGTGCGCGGAGGACCACTGAACGCGCCGCACGCGGTCGAGCTTCGCGATGCGCTCGAGGAACGACGGCGCCGCGCGCGAGCTGCGCAGGCGGACGTCCATGACGAGTCGCACGCGGTCGGCGTCCCGGTCGTAGCTGCCCGACGACTCGAGGAGTCGCACGCGCCCCTTCTTCAGGACGGCCACGATCTCGTTGGCGAGCGCGTCCACCTCGTCCCCCGACGCCAGGACGATCAGTCGCCGGTAGAGAAGAGTGGGCAGACGTGAAGTGAAGGGATCGAGGAAGACGAGGACGGCGAAGACGACGGCCGTCGCCGCCGTCGCGAGCGCGTAGTGCCCCTGACCGACCACGACGCCTGCGCCGGCGACGAACCAGACGCACGCCGCCGTGGTGATTCCGCGCACGAAGTCACCCGAGCGAATGACCGTCGCCGCGCCGAGGAACCCGATGCCCGTCACTATCCCCGCCCCGATGCGGTTCGGATCGTAGACGAGGTTGCGCAGGAGCTCGTTCGGGACGTCCTGGACCGTCAGGGTGCGAGCCCCGGCGGTGAGGAGCGCGGCGCTGACGCACACCAGGATGTGCGTCCGCAACCCCGCGGGCCGGCCGTGCACCTCGCGCTGGAGCCCGATCGCCCCGCCGATCAGCAGCGCAAAGATGAGCGGCGAGTAGTCGAGAGCGATGAGCTCGTCGAGGAGGGCTTTGAGGTCGGGCATCGTGTCTCGGTACGGCAGCGCTCTTGAAAGGCATATAACTTTCGGAGGCGCCGTTCCACCCGGTGTTTCCAGCGGGCTCCTGGTCCCTAGGAGCCCGTTCCGCGCGATCGCCAGTCGACGACTAGCCTCGCCGGCGGAGATCGCTCGTCATTCGCCGAGCTGGTTGCGCAGGATCGACAGCGTTCCGTCGCCCTGCGCCGATTGGTCCACGACGGCGAGGTCGGGGATGCCGTCGCAGTCGAGGTCGCCGACGGCGAGGCCCTCCGGCACGAGGCCGAGCTGAACCTGGAAGGGGGTACCGAGCTGACCGGGGTCTACCCAGGGGAAGACCACGACGTAGTCGTGAACGTCGTCTTGGCTCCTAGCGATGACGTCCGTGTCGCCGTCGCCGTCCATGTCCTCGAGGTAGAGTCTCGCTACCTCGTCGTTGCTTGGAAAGACCTGCGTCACGGTCTGGGCGAGGCTGAAGGCCCCGGTTCCGCCGTTCTGGTAGTAGTCGATGTCGGAGGCGGAGAAGTCCCGTGCTAGCAGAAGGTCCAGGTCGTCGTCATCGTCCATGTCGCTCAAGCACATCGAGTGAATGAAGGTGCCGCTGATGAGCGTCGTCGGCGGATCGAACGTTCCGTCCCCGTTCCCCGCCATGAGCTCGATGTCACCGACCGAGAAGAAATCCCCGACGAAGTAGACGATGTCGATGAACGTGTCTCCATCGACGTCTCCCGCCACCACGTTCCTCGCACGGTCCGGAGTCGCGAACGCCAGGGGGGAGCCGAACGTCCCGTCGCCGTTGCCGAGCAACACTTCGAGACCGTCAGGACCGGGAAAGGAATCCCTGGTCGTAACTACGTCGAGCTTCAGATCTCCATCGAAGTCCGCTAGGGCGTAGTCTCGAATGTCAATGGCAAGAGTCGCGGGCGGGTCGAACGTGCCGTCGCCGTGCCCCAGAATGACCCAGAAGTCGAAGTGCCCGAGGAACAGGTCCGCGAAGCCGTCGCCGTTCGCGTCGGCGACTTCGAGCTGGCCACTGATCGCGTTCACGGTCGCGAAGACCGTCGGTGGGTCGAAGGACCCGTCCTCGTTGTGGAGACGCAGGGCGAGACGATTCGGGTTCCTGAGCCGCACGATCAGATCGTTCTCGCCGTCTTCATCGAAGTCCTCGATCGCCAGGGGATCCAGGGCGGTCGCGAACCGCAAGGCACCGGGGAACGTCCCGTCTCCGTTGCCGGGGAGGAAGAGGATCTCGCTCACGCCGGAGACCAAGAGGTCTCGCGTCCCGTCGAGATCGACGTCGTCGATCGCGATCGCCTTCGCATCGGGGAATACTCCGAACCTACCCGTCGACGTGAACGTCCCGTCCCCGTTCCCGACGAGCACGGAGATGTCGGCCGTGTCCGCATTGCGGACGGCGAGGTCGAGAATCGTGTCGCCGTCCACGTCGGCCGTCGCGAGCTCTTGCGGTCCCTCACCCACGGAATGACCCAGCACCGGGCCCCAGGTGAGATCGCCGTTCCCCAGACGCACGCACACCCGGTCGACCTCGGCGTAGGCCGCGGCCAGGTCGAGCTCGGTGTCGGAGTCGAAATCGTCCAGCACGAGCGATATCGGGCTCGCCACCGGGTCGACGAACAGGCTCATGATCGTCATCGCGTCGTCGTAGATCACCGGGTTGCCGAATGTTCCGTCTCCAGCTCCTTCCAGGACCGACGAGCGGTAGAAATAGGTTCCGGGAAAGAAGGGTGGCTGGCCGCCCTCGTGGAAGGCGAGCGCAGCGACCAGGTCCTGGTCGCCGTCCGTGTCCAGGTCGCCCGCGACGACGGCGGACCCCTGAATGTTGTAGGTCACGAGGGGATCCGGCCCCGAACCGCCGGAGTAGAACACGGGCAACCCGAAGGTCCCCACACCCGTGCCGAGCCGCACGGTAACGGTCGTGCTGGAGAACGAGGAGGAGGCCAGGTCGAGGGAGCCGTTCCCGTCCAGGTCGGCCACGGCCACGGTGCTGCTGCCGATCCTGGAGACGGACTCGGCCGTGAAGCTCCCGGCGCCGTCCCCGAACGCGACCACACCTCCGAGACGGACCAGATCGAGATGCCCGTCTCCGTCGATGTCCGCGAGGTCGGCGATCGACGAGCTGATCGAGGTCAGAGTGGTCTTCAGGGCGGGACCGAACCCGCCGCCGACGAGCCCGGGTCGGACCCACGCGATGAATCCGCTGTTCACGGTGACGAGGTCGCGGACACCGTCTTCGTTCATGTCCCCGAAGGCCATGGAGCCGGGCGACTCCGTGCCGTCGTTCGCGAGCGATTCGAATCCGAACAGCGGTTCGGTGACCACGCCCACGCGCAACCGGATCGCATCCGTGACCGCGACGCCGTTCGGCGCCGACGTATCGAACACACCGGCCTGCATCACGAGGAACGCCCCGCAGAAGACCGCAGGCACCTTGGAGACGACGACCAGCGGCGGCGAGTCTCCGTCGGCGTCCGTCGTGAAGAAGATCGTGTTGAACGGGACGCCGAAGTGGAACGTCGCCCCATAGCCGGGATCGAAGAACGGCGCCTCGACGTTGCTCCACACCAGGGCCCCCGCCATGTTGGGCAGCGCGCCTTCGATCTGGACGGAGAACGGTCCCCCGATCACGGGTGCGCCATCGGGCGTTCGCAGCGCCGGTCCCGGTGCGCCCGAGGGGAGCTCGTTGAGCAGGACCTCGTCGAGGCAAGGTCCCTGCGCATCGACCTGCGCGCCGGCATGGGCGAACACGAGAACGAAGAGGATCGACTTGCCGTCCATGGCGGAGGCTCCTTGAGTCGAGATGTCTTGGGGGTGGGAACGCCATCGGAGAGGAAAGCGACCCAGGCTCCCCTCGAACCTAGCACACTCCCGCGACTCCGGTAGGCGTACCCGCGGTCGTCGCCAGTCGACGGGCTACCGGTTCGCCGCGGCAGCTTCAGTCGAGCTCGACGTCAGTGCCTCTTCGCAACGAAGCAGACCCTTTTCGAGCTCGCTCTCATCGGGGTCCTCGGGTCGCAGGAGTCCCTGCCGCTCGAGCTCGCGCGCCCACTGGATGCTCTGCTCGAACGCCTGCACTCCGTGCGCGAGGTACTCCATGCGCTCCGAGGTCGTCGCGTCTTCGTCGTTCGCGAGCGATTCGTAGAGAGTCGCCGCCAGGTTCTCGGCCGTCAGCCGCTGCCGGCGATCCCAGGGCAACCCGTCGCGGGCCACGAGGACCTCCGCCGTTTCCCGCCACCGACTGACCGCGTCCAGGGCGTCGTGCGCCAGGTGCAGCTTCCAGGAGGCCTCGGCCACCCGCCCGTGGCCGTAGCACAGGTCGCGCATGGCCAGCGTGTTGTCCGGATCGGAGACGACGGTCTGCTCGAGGAGACGCACGCCTTCCTCGGCATCGCGCAACGCGTCGTCGACTCGATCCAGCTCGAGCTCGATGGTCGCCGACTGCAGGAGCGCTCGCGCGAGGTCGCGCCCGAGCTCACCGCTCTGCGCGTCTTCCAGGAGGAGCCCCGCGACCCCGGCGATCTCCCGCGCCCGCTGATAGGAGCCGAGCGCGGCGTCGAGCTCTCCGAGCTTCTGGAGCGCGTCCCCGAGCTTCCCGTGCGCGAGGCCGAGGTCGCGCAAGGCGATCCTGTCCGCGGGATCGGCCTCGGCCAGCTCTTCGGAGATTCCGAGCGCACCCTGGTAGTGGGCGAGTGCGTCCCGGGGACGCCCGGCGGACAGCTCCACGTAGCCGAGCTTCGCGAGCACCGAGGCCAGGTCGCGCCGCGCCTGCGCATCGAGGGGCGACTCGCCGACGAGCCGCTCGGCGATCGAGACGCCCTCGTTCAGGTGGACCCCCGCCTGCTCGAGGTCATGCAACGAGGCGTGCATGTCCCCGATCTGCGCGTGGAGCAACATTCGGTCTCGCAAGGAACCGCGGCCGTGCGCGCCGCGCAACTCCTCGAGCGAGCGGTCGTAGCTCTCGAGCGCCTCCTCGGTCCGGCCGACGCTGAACAGCACGTCGCCCGTCTTCGAATCGACTTCACCCAGCATGCGTGCGGCGGGCTCGGAATCGGGTGCGAGCTCGATTCGCGCTTCGGCCAGCCCACGCATCCGCTCGTAGCTCTCGAGCGCCGCGCCCGTATCCCCGTTGAAGCGCTGGAGGTCTCCGATACGACCGTGAAGCCGCGCCCTCAGACCGAGAACCTCCTCGTCCGGTGGACAGGAATGGAGGACCTCCAGCCCCTTGCGGTAGCTCTCGAGCGCGCCGGCCGTATCCCCCAGGCTAGCGCGCGCCGGCGAGCCCTGGACGTCGCCCATGCGCCGGTAACCCTCGGCCACCTCGTACAGGAGCTCGCGATCCAGGGCGGCCTCCTGCGTCAGCCGATCCAGGTAGTCGAGCGACGAGGCGACCAGCTCCTCCCGTGCAGCCGTTGCGCCGGGCAGCGTCTCGATCCTGTCGTAGAGCCCGAACATGAGCTCCCCGGCCAGGCCGCGCACCTCGTCGAAGCGGCGGTCCGCGCGTGTCTCGGCGGCGCGGGCGCGCTGAGCCTCGTCGTCTGCGACGACGCGCGCGTCTTCGGCGTCCAGCCAGAGGTTCAGGCTGACGATGCCTCCGGTCAGGACGGCCGCGAAGAGCGCGAGCGCGGCCCCCACGGCCAGCGCGTTGCGCCGCACGAACTTGCTCGTCCGGTAGAGCGCCGAGTCGGGCCGCGCCTGCACCGGTAGACCGGTGAGATAGTTCTGGAGATCGGAGCGAAGCTCGGCGACGGATGCGTAGCGTCGCTCGGGATCCACGCGCAGGCACTTCGCGACGATGTTCTCGAGGTCGCCGGTCAGGCGTCGACGCAGTCGCCCGGGATCGGTGCCGCGGGCAGCCGCGACCCGGGCGGGGTTCTTGGCCGGCACGGTCGAGAGCGGTCGGGGCTCGACGTTGCAGACGATGCGCGCCATCTCGACCGGGTTCCGCGTGTCCAGGTCGTGGGGGCGGCTCCCGGCGAGGAGCTCGTACAGGACGACGCCCAGCGAGTAGACGTCCGTCGCGATGGTGATCGGGTCTCCCGTCATCTGCTCCGGGCTCGCGTACCCCGGAGTGAGCTGCCGGAGGTCCGTCCGGGTGAGGTCCGAACCGGAGGGGTCTCCCTCGCCCAGGACCTTCGCGATCCCGAAGTCGAGGAGCTTCGGCTCGCCTTCTTCCGTCACGAGGACGTTCGAGGGCTTGAGGTCGCGGTGGACGATCAGGTGCGCGTGTGCAGCCTGGACCGCCGCGCAGATCTTGCCGAAGAGCTCGATCCGCCCGTTCACCGAGAGCTTGTGCCGGTCGCACCAGCGGTCGATGCGCTCGCCGTCGACGAACTCCATGACCAGGAACGTGAGCCCGCCCTGCTGGACGCCGGCGTCGAGGAGCCGGGCGACGTTGGGGTGCTCGAGCAGGGCGAGGACGTTGCGTTCGAGGGCGAAGCGCTCGACGAGCGGACCGCTGGCGAGCCCGGGGTGCAGGAACTTGACGGCCACGTCCTTCTCGAACTGGCGATCGGCGCGCTCGGCGAGCCAGACGGTGCCCATACCGCCGCTCCCGATGACGCGCACGAGACGCCACGGCCCGGCCATGGCGCCGGAGCGAAGGACAGGCCGCGCCGGCTCGGTCGGTCCGGGCTCGAGGAAGTCCGCGTCCGCGTGCTCGGCTTCGACCAGGGCCCAGATCCTCCCGCGCAGCCCCTCGTCGGCGCAGGCTCCCTCCAGATGGGCGCGGCGCTCGCCCTCGGGGAGCTCGAGCAGCTCCTCCAGGAGGGGTCGCATCCGGGTCCAGAGCTCGGAGTCCATGATTCGTCTGCCGGCGGTCCTAGAGGTGCAAACGCATTCCGTGCCTGGATCCCGTCATTTCGTCGGCCTTTCGAGCTCGGTCCGGAGCCACATGCGCGCGAGGCGCCAGCGTCGCTCCGCGGTGGACAACGAGACGCCCTCGGCGCGGGCGCACTCCTCCATGGAGAGTCCGCCGAAGAAGCGCAGCTCGACAATGCGTGCCAGTGCCGCGTCCTCTGCGAAGAGCTCCTCCATCGCCCCGTCGAGCTCGAGCACGCCGACGCCGCGTTTCTCGTGGCGATCCAGTGCGACGTCGAGCGAGACGCGTTCGCGACCCCCGCCGCGGCGCTCGGCGAGGCGCTTCCGTGCGTGGTCCACGAGCACCGTCCGCATCACACGCGAGGCGAACGACAGGAAGTGCTCGCGGTCGTTCCACGCGACCTCTCGGGGCAGGAGCCGCATCCAGGCCTCGTGGACGAGCGCCGTGGGTTGCAGGGTGTGCGCCTCGCTCTGCCTGTCCATCTGCGCACGCGCGATGCGGTGCAGCTCGGCGTAGACCAGCGAGTAGAGCTCGTCCTCGGCCGTGCGATCGCCCTCGACCACTCGCTGGAGCAGCCCGGTGGCGTCGTTCTGGGACGGGTCCCCGTCGCTCATGGGGTCCAGGATAGCCCACGTCGACGAGACGGCAGCCCGATACTGCGATACGGCATCGAGCCGCCGCAAAGGGCCTACAGGGTCTACTTCGACACGATGACCCGGTCCCCGGACGAAGGTTCGATACCGAGGGCCAGGAACTCCAGGCTGTCGTAGGTCAGGAGCTGTCCGCCCTTCGCGTCGAACGTGAGTCCTCGGATGAACTTGACCGAAGGACCCACACCGCGGCTCGATCCCGCGGCTGTCGTGCGCGCGCCGGACTCGAGGTCGACACTGACGATTCGATCCTCGATGTAGTCGTGAACGAAGACGCGCCCGCCCTCACTGTCGATCGCCAGCTCCTTCGCAACACTCATCGATACGTCCCCCGCCGCGAGGAAATCGCCGTCCGTGAGCACGAGGCGATTCCCGGTGTCGATGTCGACCGTGACGATACCCGGGAAGGACGTACCTCCCGATACGAGCGCCCTTTCCCCGACGGGATCCCACACGATGTCCTGGATGAATCCCATGTCGGGTCCCTTTCCGTCACCGTTCTGAGTGAGGAGGGACTGCGTCCCGGTCGCGAGGTCCACGATGTGGATCTTGTTCACGTTTCCGACGAGCACTCGGTCTCCCGGAATCAGCTCGATCCGATCCGGATTGGAGAACCCGGTGCCGTCGTTCACCGCCAGTGTCTGGCGATCGCCGCTCCGGAGGTCCACCTCGACGAGGGTCTTGCTGCCATAGTCGCTCACGATGGCGAACTGGCCGCCGTCGACCACAACGAGGTCGTGCAGTTCCTGGAAGTCGTCTCCCGCTCCGAGCCCGTCCCCGGAAACGAGCGTGCGGTCTCCGGTCGAGAGGTCGACGGCCACGAGCGACGGCGGGTTGTAGTGCAGGGTCAGGAGCGACTCGCCGGCCATGTCGAGCGTGACGGTGTCGTACAGCCCGGGCCCTCTCCCGAGGGCCGACGTCGCGAGCGTCCGGAGCTCCCCCGATGCGGGTTCCACCTGGAGAACGGCGTCACGCGCGAAATCGGTGACGAGCAGGCGCCCCTTGGGATCGACGGCGATGCGGGCCACGGCCGGAAGGGAATCGGGCTCGGTCGCGACGAACGTGCGCGCGCCCGTCGTCGGATCGACCTCGACGATCAGGTCGTACCCCGTGTCGGTCACGTACAGGAGCCCGCTCTTCTGCGCGAACGCGACACCGGTCGGGTTCTGGAACGGAAGCCCGGCCGCCTTGCCGGCGGAGACGATCGCGCGTGCGCCCGTCGCGGGATCCACCACGAACAACGCGTCCGACTCGTCGAGCACGTACAGGAGACCGGTCACGGCGTCGAGCGCGACTCCGAGCGGAGACAGCATCCGCGGCCCCTGGCCCGGATCGTCCTTGTCCGAGACGAGCCTCGCCGAATCACCCACGGGGTCCACCGTGACGATGCCCTGCGAGGTCGCCACGTGGAGGAGACCGGTGCGCCGATCGAACTCGATGTCGCGCGGATCGTCCAGGGAGTCGCCGCCGAGGAAAAGGAACTCGCTCTCCCCTGTCGCCGCGTCGACGTGGAAGAGGATGTCGTAGCCCGCGTCGACGATGTAGACGTCGTCGGTTCCGTCGATGCAGGCCAGCGCGATCGGAGTCGTGAAGACGATTCCGGACCCGACCCCGGATCCCGAGATGAGCGTCGTGATCCCGTCCCCGAGTCCAATCCGGCAGAGCCGCTGGCGATCCACGACGTAGACGCTCCCTCGGAGATCGTCCACGTCGACCCCGACGGGGCCCTGGAGGATCACCATCTGGCGCTCGACTCGAGTCGCTCCGGCGATCTGCGTGAGGTTTCCATCGGCGTCCTCGATCTCGACCTCGATCGAGTTCGGTCCCGCCGAGAGGGGCACCCTGACGGACCACGTCTCGAAGCCGTCGTTCGTCTGGACATCGACGCCCTCGACGCGAACGGCCGCGATCGCGGTGGGTCCCGCCGTGGTGCCGCCGATCACGGTGATCGAGGCGCCCGTCGTCACGGCGCCGGAGGTCGGAAAGGTGACCTGGACAGTCGGCGCGGCGACACCGTCTCCGCCGCCGCCTCCCCCACCACCACATGCGGGAGCCAGGGGGAGGAGGAAGAGCGAGAGGGAGAGGAGGATCTTCGGGGTGTTCATCATCGTGCTCCGGGGGGCTCGCGGGGCTCGGCCCCGCCTCACCTCGGGACACGCGGAAACGCCCGTGTACCCTTCAATCGCCACCCGGAACGGGCGCAAGAGCCTTCCGCAAAGGGATTTGGGCTCGTGCCTCGTCCACCGCCGTCAGGGCCGGAAGAGAGCTCGTTCGCGCAGATGCTGCGCGAACATCGCTCCGGCCATGGCGCTCGGGTGCCACGTGTCGCCGGGCTCCTTCTGGAGGTCGGTCAGATCGGCGCCGCCCTCCAGGCTCACGCGGAACGGCGGCAGGAGATCGAAGTACCGGATCTCCAGCTCCTCGAGCATTCGGAGCGCGTCCTCGCGCGACTGCTTCTCCTCTGGCCACCACTCGTCGAACGGCTTGAGGATCGGAAACAGCAAGACGGAGAGCTCTGCGCCCTCTTCCTCGGCGACGCGCTGGAACCCCTGCAGCGCGTTCCGCGTTTCCGCGACCAGGGTCTCTCGCTCTCCGCCCGACCGCATCATGCGTCCGACCAGGAACCGGTACAGGAAGAGCCGCTCGTACAACCAGGCGTTGATCGTCACACCCGATCCGCGCGGGCTGAACACGGCCAGGTGTCCGTCCTCGTCGACCGTCGCGACCGGCGTCGTCCCGAAGTCGTTGTTGTGGAACGTGAGGACGATGTGGTCCGGTTCGATCGCGCGGTTGAAGCGGCGGTAGAAGGCGAGCTCTTGAACGAGGTTGTAGCCCGTGACACCCGCGTTCCAGTACTCGCGGGTCTCGTCGCCGTAGAGCGCCGCAAGCCCGCCGACGATCTTCCCCTGCGCCGTCACCGAGTCCCCGACGAAGAGCAGGCGTTCGACGCCCGGACGCCTGTCGACGGAGTACCGATGGCGCGTGCCGAACTCGTCGTAGAGACGGTCCGGCCCCATGAGCGGGCAGAAGCCGAGCTCCTCGTCGATCCGGAACCGCTCGTGGATTCGAGCGCCCTGGCTGCGGAACTGGACTTCCTCTCGAGCCCCGCCGAACGACTCCTCGGATACTCCGGCGACGCGCATCGAGATCTCCGCGACCGCCAGTGTCCCGAGGAGTGACAGCACGGAGAGCAGCACCTTCGTCCGGAACCGCGTTCTGCTGCCTCGAGCCATCGAGCTCACGTCGGGACGCCGTGCCTACCGGAACAGCGCGCCGAACGACATCGAGGACTTCAGGGTGTCGTACAGCGCCCGCACGCCCTCTGCCTCCGACTCGATCGCTTCCGATCCGAACTGCCGGGAGAGAGCGGCGAACGCATCGCTCACGGAGGACTTGTCGAGCAGGAGCTCGAACATCGCGTGGAGCATCGTGTCGAAGGCGAACCCCGTCTCGTGTTCGCGCTCCAGCTGGATCTCCAGGAGCTCCACTCCCCCCCCGGGGTCGATGAGAGTGAGCTCGCGGACCCATCGCATCACGGTGGCCCGCGGATCGGCCGGATACCGCGTCTCGACGGCCTCGAGGATCTCCTCCGAGGACCCGAGATTCATGAGCAGCGCCAGGAAGAAGCGATGTTCCGTGTTCGTGATCGAATGGCGCCTCGACGTGATGTTCCCCAGGCGGACGTCTTCCTCCAGCGTTGCCTGCGTCATGTCCGCCAGCTCCCCGTGGCGCTCGCGCAGCACGTCCGTGAGGTGCGCCAGGCGATCGAGGTCGAACGACGAGAGCCGCAGGTCTTGGCGGATCGCGAAGAACGCGTCCTCGAAGTCGAGCTCTCGAACGAACCGCTCCAGAACGGAGTCGTACTCGGGGTCGAAGCACCGCATCGACGCCAGGCACTTGAGCCGAACTTCGGTCTGACCACGCTTGCGCAGGGTGTCGTGAGCGAAGAACGGCGGGTAGTAGGTGTACTGCGGCAGAGCGTCGCGCTCCTCGTACGTACGCACCACGAGCGAGAGCGAGGGCTGGTCCAGGTGGAACAGCGAGTGGGTGAACGACGACCCCGACTCGATGCGTCGCACGTCGCCTCGCTGGAGGTACTCGGTGCTCCGCCGCACGACGCGGCCGACGAGCATCGCAGAGCTGATCCGTCTCGTCTGCTCGAAGTCGTACTGCGTGTGGATGGAGCTCCCGGCGAGCACCTGGAACGCCCCGGAGAAGCAGTGCTGGTGGGCGTGCGGAGCGCCGTCGAGCCACAGCAGGGCCTCGACGAAGAACCGCTCACCGCGGAAGAGCGTGATCGGCGGCTGCCCGAAGGGCGCGGGGGAGTCGCGCTCCGAAGACGGAGTGAACAGGCGCCACGAGAGCAGCTCGGACGGCGTCAACCCCTCGTGGAGGTTGCTCTCCTCGAGGATCTCCGCCGCGAGCTCGACGAAGGCCCGCTCGTCGTAGTTCTCGCTCCGCCAACGGCGCTCCAGGCGCTCACCGATCTCGCGCATCCGCTCCATCGCGTGCGCGCATTCTACGCTGTGCAGCGACCCGAGCCGCGACGGGGCCACATGGCCCGTCGCGGCTCGTGCGTCGTCGAGGCTCAGATGAAGACGTTGATGACGTTGGAGCAGGCTCCGCCGCCGGTCTCGCAGACCTGATAGGTGAACGAGGCGCTTCCCTTCTGCCCCGTCGCGTCGGTGAAGGCGCCGTCGTTGGTCGTCGTCGTGAGATACGACCCGTTGCGGTAGACGTCCACCTGGGCACCGCCGGCCCCCGACCAGGTCAGGTCCACGGAGATCTTGCCCTTGACCTTGTAGATGTTCCCGGAGAGCGAGATGCCCCCACCGGTGCCGTTGACGGTCACGCTGATCGAGTCGTTCCCGGTCGCGCCTCCCGAATCGGTCGCGCTGGCGGTGATCGTGTGGGTTCCGACCGACAGGGTCGCGCTGACGCTGCCTCCGCTACCCAGCGAACCGTCGAGATTGGACGACCAGGCGATCGAGGACGTGAGACTTCCATCCTCGGTGTCGCTGGCCGAGCCGACGAAGGTGATCGACGTGCCGTCATCGACGGTGTGGCCGTTCGACGGTGATGTGATGGTCACCACCGGCGGGTCGTTGGGGTCCTGCAGCAGCGAGGACCTGAAGTTCTCGAGCGTGCAACGCATGCGGTTGGCCTGGATCTGCGTGAACTCCGCCATGCAGATGTCGTCTGAGTAGTCCAGGTAGTTGTCGGAGGGATCGGGGCTCCCGCAGCTGCTCTTGGCGCAGATGCCTTGCGGCGTGTAGCTCGACTCCGGGTTGGTGTCGCAGATCAGGTCGCCGTTGCCCGAACAGCCCGAGGCCGAGGCGCAGCCCCCGTCGAAGGTGTGGTACAGGCCGAAGTAGTGGCCCACCTCGTGGGTGACCGTTCGACCCAGGTTGTACGGGGCCCCGATGGGCGCGTTGCGCCCGAAGGCGGGCCAGTAGATGCGCACGCCGTCGAAGAAGGTTCCCGCGACACCGCCGCCGCTGGGGACGAACGCGTAGCCGAGGCTTCCGCCGGCCAGGTTCGTGTAGATGTTCAGGTAGCGCGTCGTGTCCCAGCCGGTGGCGGAGGCGTAGTTGCCGGCATCCTGATACCAGGTGTTGTTCTTGTGTCGCGTGATGCCCGTCGTCGGGTTGCCGGCGGGATCCAGCGTGGCCAGATGGAACTGGATCTTCACGTCGTTCCCTCCCCCACCCAGCGTTCCCGAGAGAGCGCGGAAGTCCTCGTTGAGAACGTCGATCTGGCTCTGTACCAGAGCGTCACTGATGTTCCCGGCACCGTTCTTCCTCCGGAGGATGTGCACGACGACGGGAATGTCGTAGGTCGCACCCCCCTGCGGTTCGTACTCGGAAGCAGGATTCGTGAAGGTATCGCTGCAGTCCGAAGTACTGCCGTCAGCTGCTTCGTGTGAGGGAAAGGGCCGCGTGGTGCCGCAGCGCAATCCGTGGCGAACGAAGAAGTCCGAGAGGACGTAGTCGCGGTGGGAGTCGAAGCCGTAGACGCCCGTTGCGTCGACGGCGATGAGAGCTCCGTTCTCGAGCTCGTGGACGATCGACGAGCGTTCGGGGGAGCGGATGCTCTGAATCTGGGCCGTGGACGTGCCGGCGAGTGCCAGCAGGGCCAGAGCGCATGTCGCAAGGTAGGGAGTGCGATGCACGGGCTTTTCTCCTGAAGGGATGGGGGCGCGAATCGGGGGCTCCTGAGGGCCCTCGATGCATTTCTGGACGGGGGCGATGCTAACAGGCCGCTACCGGGCGGGGTCTCGCTCGTCGTCAGCGAGTTGCAGCGACTTCCCGTGCGAGGGACTCGGCCATCCGCCCGGTGCTCACCACGTTGACGTGGTGGTCGCTGCAACGTGCACACGAACTCCGTGTCGCGAACGCGACGCATCATGAGCACCGGCAGTAGGCGAAGTCGTTGGGGAACCGCCATCCATCTTTGCCGACGAGCGAAGACCACGCTCCGGTTCTCGACCATTCATCCCGTCGATCGAGCAGGTGTCACCGGGACTTCGTATCCTGGGCGTTGATCACTCACCTCACTCCTCGGAGATCGACGAATGTCCTCGCCTCGAACGACATGGGCCCTTGGCCTCTTTGTCATCACGCTCTTCGCCCCGGTCGGCGCTGCCGAAGAGTTTCCCTCGCAGAACGCGACGCTGCTGGCGCAGGTCCCCCTCTCCTCCTTCTCCAGCAATCCCAGCTCGGGCAACGACTGCTGGGGCTACACGTCGCCGAGCGGGCGCGAGTACGCCCTGATGGGGCTGAACAACGCCGTTGCCGTCGTCGAGATCACCGATGCCGCGAATCCGGTGATCGTGGGCAGCATCTCTCACCAGTCGAGCCCCTGGGGCGACATCAGGACGTACGACACGTACGCGTATGCAGTCAACGAGAGCGGGGGCGGGCTCGACGTCATCGATCTGTCGCAGGTCGACCAGGGAGTCGTGACTCTCGTGCAGCGCGTGACGACCGGCGGCCTCTCGCGCTGCCACAACCTGTCCTTGGACACGGACAGCGGGTTCCTCTACCTGTGCGACTCGAACCTGAACTCGGGCCGTCTCATCGCCATGGACCTCTCGGATCCGTCCAATCCGGTCACCGCAGGTCAGACGGCCGTCGCAGGCTTCGGATCACCGCACGATGCGCAGGTCGTCACCTACGACTCGGGTCCCTACACGGGCCTCGAGATCGCTTTCTGTTCCTCGGGCGGCACGGGTCTCGAGATCTACGACGTGACGGACAAGCAGGCGATGACCCGTCTCTCGCTCAGCTCCTATCCGAACCAGTCGTACACGCACCAGGCCTGGCTCGACGGTACTCGTCAGTACCTCTACGTGAACGACGAGACGGACGGCGTCAACGAGACGGTGGTCTTCGACGTCGGGGATCTGACGCTCCCGAACCTCGTCGGCACCTACGACTCCGGCGTGGCGTCGACCGACCACAACCTCTTCTGGCATCAGGGTCGGATCTACGAGGCCGAGTACTCGTCGGGCCTGCGCATCTTCGACGCGACGAACCCGATCGCCCCGGTTCAGATCGGCTGGCTGGACACGTATCCGGCGAACGACGCCGGTTCTTTCAACGGAGCCTGGGGCACGTTCCCCTTCTTCCCGAGCGGAAAGGTCATCATCAGCGACCAGACCGAGGGACTCCTCGTCGTCTGGCCGGATTCGCCCCCGCTCACCTACGGTTTCGGCGGAACTCGAGCGCCTGGTCGCATCACGCCGAGCGGCCACGTGTTCCCTGTCCGAATCGAAGCCGTCGAAGGAAGCGCGGTGGACCCTCTTTCGGCCTCGCTGTTCTACGACTTCGGGATCGGGGCCGTCGAGGCACCGCTCATCCACGTAGGAGGCGGAGACTTCCTGGGTGTGTTCGATCCCATGGCCTGCGGAACGATCGTGGAGTACTACATCCAGGCCTCGACGACGGTCGGCGTGCCGGTGAGGCACCCGGCAGGTGCGCCGACTGCCGTGCGACGCGCTGTCGTCGCGTACCAGTCCTCGGTCGTGCACGCAGACGACGCCGAGACGGACCAGGGCTGGGTCCTCGGTCTGCCGGGAGACAACGCCTTCTCCGGACAGTGGGAGCGGCTCGACCCCCTCGGCACGGCGTCCCAGCCGGAAGACGACCACACGCCCGGAAGCGGAAGCACGTGTTTCGTGACGGGACAGGGATCGCAGGGCGGGAGCACCGGTGACGACGACGTCGACCGCGGCACGACCTCCATGATGACGCCGAGGATCGACCTCTCCGGGGCCCAGGCGGCGACCATCTCTTACTGGCGCTGGTTCCACAACTCGAACCTGGACGCCTCCACCAACGAGAACACCGGTCCGGCCGAGGACGAGTTGACCGTCTGGGCATCGGACGACGACGGCCAGACATGGTCGCTGGTCGAAACCGTCGGCCCCACCGGATCCGAAGCCGTCGGCGGCTGGTTCATGCATGCGTTCGACGTGGGTACCTTCGTCGACCTCACGGACGAGGTCCGCGTGCGATTCCAGGCGACCGATGCCATGTCCCCGTCCGTCGTCGAGGCCGCTATCGACGACCTCCTGGTCCTCGAGATCGACTGCAACATCGGCCCGCCCGGTATCGCGCCGCCCCGGAAGGCGCCCCGCTCCGTGGACTGATGCAGCGATGCCCGGCCGGTCGTCCGGCTTCTCGACGACCGGCAGGCATCACCGCCCCCCGCCCCTACCTATAATCCGGCCCCTGTCGCGGATGCTATCGAGCGGCGGAGAGGCAGCGTCACGCCGTGGACGGACGAGAAGCACGCGAACCACACCGTGAGGGAGGAGGCGCCGGACCGGCGGTCGGCTGGCTGATCCCGGCGGTGGTCCTGCACGGGCTCGTCTACTTCTTCCTCCTCCCGCTCTGGATGGGCGAGGACGAACCCTGGCACTTCGAGTACGCGCGGAACCTCGCCCTCGCGAACGGAGAAGCGTCGTCCGAACCCCAGGCAGGACTGACCTTCTCCCAGGCCCGGATCCGAAATCGCACGCAGGCCGCCCCGGAAGACGTCGTCGAGACCCAGTCCCTGATCGTCGACTCGATGCGCCGCAACCAGTTCTGGAGGCGGGTCGACTTCGCGGGGTGGGAGCACGGGGGAACCACGCTCGATCACTTCGTCAGGGGACACACCGAAGCCAACCAGCCGATCCTCTACTACGCCGTGTGCTCGGTCGGGCTCCGGCTGTTCGGAATCCAGGACGTCGAGCGACAGCTCTGGTTCCTCCGGGGCCTGTCGTTCCTCTGCTACCTGGCCGTCCTGTTCTTCACATACGCACTCGCGCGGCTGGTGACGAAGGAAGGATGGGTCGCTGCCACGGCCGTGCTCGTCGCCGCGTGGCTCCCCATGCACGCGCGCCAGAGCGGGCTCGTGAGCAACGACGTCCTGGTCAAGGTCTTCTCGGCCGCGACGCTGTGGCTCACCGGGCTGATCCTGGTCGGCCGCGCGGGCCGTGTGAAGATCGGCGCGATGATCCTCTGCGCCGGTCTGGCGCTAGGCACGAAGGCCACCGCGATCGGAGTCGCGGGACCCCTGTGCCTGCTCATCGCCGTTCACTTCCGGAAGCGGGGGGGAAGCCTGCGCTCGGGCTTGATCGCGGGAGCCGTCGCCGGGGGCTTGCTCGCTCTGGGCGCCGTCCTGTACTGGCAGATCACGGGGTCGTCGGTACTCCCGGATCCCGAGAACGCTCTCCGCCAGCTGCGCTACACCTGGAAGCACTTCTTCCCCGAGACCACGCGCACCTTCATCGGCGCGTTCAACTGGTACACGCGCAGCCTTCCGGCCGCGATGTACACCGCGGTCGTGGCTGCGATCCTGGTCGGTCTCGTGGGGAGCCTCGTCGCCGCGACGCGAGGCCCCATGCGGCTCCACAAGGGAGTCGTGGCGCTGTGCTGGCTGGCCGTCGTGTTCCAGCTCATGGCGATGATGCTGAAAGCCTTCGCCGCCGGGAGGTTCCTCTTCCCGATGCTGCCCGCCATCGGCACGCTCATCGCCGTCGGCTGGATCGCACCGCTTCCGGCGAGCTGGCGCCCGAGGAGCGCCCGCATCTTGATCGCGGGCCTGATCCTCTACGACGGCTTCGCACTCTGGACGGGACTCTTCCCGAGCCAGTACCTGGAGTGGGGGAGCTGATGCCGCTCGGTCGAAGCATCCTGTTCGGACTGGCCGCAATCGCGGCGGGCCTCCTGCTCCCGGCCTGGCTCGCACTGGGGGATCACCCGGACATCGCGATTCGCTCGGTCCCCCTCGTGACGCAAGCGGGACACCTGCGCAGCGCGACGCGCCTGGGCCAGCGGTTCCTCTGCGAAGGACCCGGACTCGAGCAGGTCGACGTCGCGCTGGCCCTGCTGCGCGAACCGAGCGTGGAGATCGAGCTCGTACTGCGCGAGGAGGATTCCGACGGACAGGTCATCCGGCGCGTCACGGTGCTCCCCGACCCGCTGCCGGCGCGACAGGTCGTTCCGTTCCCGTTCGAGCCGATCCACGACTCGAACGGTCGGTGGTTCCACTTCGAGATCGTTCCGGCGGCGGGGCAGGCGGTCGCGAACCACTCCGCGTGGATTCGCTTCCACGGACGGATCGGACGCAACGAGGGCTGGGGAGACGAGGTCATCGAGACGCGGACCGTGGAGAACACCTTCCTGTCCCCGCTCGACAACCTGCGAGCGCTCGCGATCGCGTTCGAGTCCCTGCCTTCCGGCAACGGAGAGGTCCTGCTCGAGCTCTGGGAGACGGAGATCGAGGGAGTACCGCTCCGAAGCTCGCGGCTTCCGCGCCCCACCGAGACCGAGTCGGGCTACGTGTTCTTCCCCTTCCCGCCCGTCTCCGGCAGCACGGGGCAAAGCTATGAATACCGGCTGACCGCGCCCGAGACCGTGCGACTCAACGGACGGCTCGGTACTCCGACCCTCAAGACCCTGCACGGCGTTCCCGGATCGCGCCCCGGAACGGGCGGCGTCACCCAGGACGGTCGGCACCTGCAAGACCGGGACCTCGTCTTCCGAGCCTGGAGCTCGTACGGCTGGCTGCGCGGCCTGAAGACGGCGCATGCGCGTGCCGGCTGGAGGCTCTGGGCCGGCGTCCTCTGCTGGACGGGTGCCGTCCTGGCGCTCATCCGGTTCCTCTCGTCGGCTCCGACCCCTCCGCCAGGAGAGGCGGAGCGCGTGACGGCGTAGCCCCGGGGGCTACTCGACGACCCAGACGGAGAGTCCGTCTCCGCGCCGCACGAGCTCGTCGCCGATGTGGCGGCGCAGGACTCGCCGATACCAGGGCAGGTCCGTGCGCCCCACGACGACGGTCCCGCAGCCCAGCTCGTGAGCCTTCTCGAGGATGGTCTCGGTCACGGTCTGCAACGGATCCGGAGTGCAGACCCCCGTCTCGATGAACGACTCGCGCACGCCCGCGCGAACCAGCCGCGAGCTCATCTCCCTGAGCATCGGTTGTGCGGCGCGCGCGTGCTTCCGCCGCCACTCGTTCTCCACCAGGTCGGGCCGATCGAAACGACGGTCGCTCGCCGGATCCTCGGCTCCGAAGGGAGGAACCCCATCGAGCACGTGGAGCACGTGCACCTCGTACGAATCGCTCGTCCGGAGGAAGCCGCCGACATACTCGGCCGCTCGCGTCGATGCCGGAGAATCGTCGACGGCCAAGAGAACCCGGTTCACAATCATGACTCGCTGAAGCCCCTTCCTGGTGACTGCATGAACTCTACGCCTCCATCCTGTAGGCGTGCGCGGACGCAGCAAGTTAGATCTCGCTAATGTGAGTCGCGGCTAACCGGGTCCTAATGCAAGGACGACACGAAGAGCTCCGCGGGCAGGGGGTTAGCTACGCACTTCACCCCCCCCCGACGAGATCGGTTCCGACACGCAATCGAGATCCATTCGCTGCGACTGCGCAGGCGAGCAAATCGGTCGGCGCTCCCGCCTCAGGGGAACTGGTCGAGAAGCGTCAGAAGCTGCGCTTCGACCCGGTGGTTCTGCGACGGTCGGCGCTCCTCCGGATCCTCGTTCAGGTCGAACAGCTGACGCTTGTTCACCTTCCCGTTCTTCTCCTCGACGATGAGCTTCCACCCGTCGGCGCGCCGGATCGTCCTCTCGCGCGACGGCCACTTGGCCGGAGGCCCGGCGACCCAGTCGAAGTTCGGCGTGAACCGCTCGGCGAAGATCCACTGCCGCATCTGTGTAGTCTGTACGCCCCCCAGGGCCCCCGCGAAGGACAGCGAGTCCACCGTGCCGCCTCCGAGATCGGCCAGGTCGAGCACGGTCTGGTAGAAGTCGACCGTCGAGACCAGCTCCGTGCGATCACCCGGCGCGATTCCCGGCCCCATGAAGTAGAGCGGCGTGCGAATGCCGCCCTCGTAGAGCGTCCGCTTGAGCTTGAAGATCTGCTGAGGCGCCTCGGAGCTGCCGTTGTTCGCGCCGTTGTCCGACCACAGGACGACGTAGGTGTTCGAGAGGTCCATGCTCTCGAGCATGAAGCCGACGCGGTTGTCGACGGCCTCGAGCATGGCCTCCATCCGCTGGCGCGCGTTCACCGGCGGCGGCCCCTGATAATAGGGAGCCGGGGGAGTCTGAAGCGGCGTGTGGACCGCACTGAACGACAGCCACAGGAACTTCGCCCCGGGGGTCGAGCCCCACCAGTCGACAGCAGCCTCTGCCTGGGCGGCCGTCGCGTACTCGGTCGAGAGGGTCGTGACGCCGTCGTCCACGCGCTGCCAGGTGAAGTAGTCCGGGATGTTGTGCGTCGCCACGGCGCGCCAGTTGTCGAACCCGAAGAACGACGGCGCGTTCGCGAGCGAGTAGTTCTTCCCGCTCGAGAGGTGCCACTTCCCGACGAGGCAAGTCTTCCAGCCCGCGGATCGGAGCCGGGTCGCGAGCGTGGGCGTCGGATCGAGGTCGTTCGACTCGTTCGTCCTGATGATGCGCCCGATGCCGTGGCGACGCCCGTACTCCCCGGTGATGCACGTTCGCGAAGGCGAGCACATCGGCGCAGTGACGTAGGCTCTCGTGAAGCGCGCCGAGACCGATGCGATCGAGTCCATCGCCGGTGTCGCGATCGTCTCGTCCTCGACCAGGTCGTAGTACCCGACGTCGTCGAGCACGATCACGAGGAAAGACGGATCGGGGGCCGTCGAAACGGCGGCGAACAGGGCGAGCGGCAGCAGGGAGGTGAGCATGGCGGAGACCATTGTAGTCCCGCTCCGAAACCTCCCTGCGACGGCCCAGAGCCACTCCACGGAGGGACGCGTCGGCGCGCGACAGGAACGCCTCCAGGCCCGTGCTCAGCGCATCAGACGCCGCGCCGGCCGCACGCCGAGGTGGTTGTGGCGCATCTCCGGCGGGGAGTTGTTGCGGTGTGCGGAGCGCAGGCTGCGGGCCGCGTGTTGGAAACTCCCGCCGCGGTTGACTCGATAGGGCGAGCCGGTGACCGCGCGCTCGCCGTCGCCGGGCCCGACCTCGACGTCGTAGCCCCCGAACTCGTCTCGGCACCACTCCCACACGTTGCCGGGAACGTTGAACAGGCCGAACCGGTTCGGTTCGAAGGTGTCCACGGGCGCGTGCGCCGCCCAGCCGTCGTCGAGGGTCGGCCAGTCGTCGAGCTCCGGCCACGTGGCCCCCACGCGCCGCGCCGATCGGTCCGCGAGGTTCGCGGTGCCCAGGAGGGTCTCCTTCTCCGAGCCCGACCACCAGGGCGTCGTCGTCCCCGACCGCGCCGCGTACTCCCACTGCGCCTCGGTCGGCAGCTCGAGGA
The DNA here is from genome assembly GCA_029259655.1 of Planctomycetota bacterium. Lineage (GTDB taxonomy): Bacteria > Planctomycetota > UBA1135 > UBA1135 > OFTM220. The sequence continues at coordinate 4,479 of JAJDET010000228.1, read as the reverse complement.
AGAGGCTCGCTAGCGTCTCGCTGCACTCGTCCCAGGTCACGTGCTCGACCGGATGCAGCCTGCTGTACCGGCGATCGTCGAGCAACGTGTCGGGACCGTAGATGCTCGGGGCCGTCCGCGTCGCTCGCAGCCACTGCGCCTGAGTCATTTCGTACTTCGAGAGGAAGAACGGGTCGAGGTGGACCGGGTGCGGCGGGAACTCGTTCCCGCCCGCGTCGGGATCGTAGTTCGTGCCGAGCGGTTCGGCGGCCTGAGCACCCATCCAGAACGTCCCGCCGGGCAGGAGGACCATCACCAGGCCGCTCTCCTCCGCCAGCACCAGGTCTCCGGTCTCCGGATCCCGCTCGGGCTCCTCCCCTGTCTGCACGTGAACGAACTCCCAGAAGCCGCTGCGCGGATCGCGTCCGATGGGCACGAGCCCGATCTGCGCCTCGATCCGGAGCCCGTCGTAGAAGGGGCAGTCGTCCGGATCCGCGATCGACTCGATCGCCGCCGCCCAGCGGAACGCGGCATCGTCACCGGCGAGCGTGCGCTCCTCGACTGTCCGCGCGAACGCGAGGCGGCGCTCGACGTCCGGTACGCGACCGGTCTCCGGGTCGGCGAACGCCTCGAGCTCGTCGACGAGCTGCGCGAGCGTGTCGTGCTCCCACTGGTCCTCGGCGCGCTCGAAGCGCCAGCCGGACCGAGCGTCGGCCTCGGCGGGAATCGGAGTCGTCGAGGAACGCAGCTCCGCGAGCGTCGCCAGATGCACGTCGAGCCGCGCGACGAGCGCACCGGCCGTCTCGAGCCAGTCCTCGTACCCCGGAACGTTCTCCGGATGCGCGGGCCACAGGGACCCGGCCTCTCGTTCGAGCTGGCCCAGGCGCGTCAGGTCCGAGAGCCGCAGCACCTGCTCGGCGCGCCGCTCGGCGACCTCCGCGCTGCGCCGCCGCTCTTCGTTGGCATCGGTCAGCTCATCGTTCTTCCCGGCCAGCACGACCGAGGTCGTGACCGATCCGCCGACGAGCAGCGCGATCGCACCGATCGCGGTGACGGCGAGCTCCTTGTTGCGAACGACCCACTTCTTGAATTCGGCGACTGCACCTGTCTCGTAGGCGCGCACGACGCGACCCTCGAGGTACGCGCGCAGGTCCTCCGCGACCTCCATCGTGCCGTCGTAGCGCTGTGCGGGATCGCGCGCCATGGCCTTGTCGCAGATGGCGACGAGCTCCGGCGGCGCGTCGGGTGAACGTTCGAGCACGGGGTCCGGAGCGTGGGTCCGCGCGAGCGTCCACACGGCGAGCGCGTCGCGGTCCTTCTCCGGGGGCAGGTAGGGAGAGTGCCCCGTCAGGAGGTGGTAGAGGATCGCTCCGATCGAGTACACGTCGGTCGCCGGTCCGAGCACCTCGAGATCCCCGCGCGCCTGCTCGGGCGACATGTACGCCGGGGTTCCCACGATGTCCCCGTCCATCGTCACGAGCGCGGAGACGCGCCCCGTGTCGCGCGCGTCGTCGATGTCCGTCTGCACGATCCGGCTCGACGGCTCGGTGGAAGCCCGGATCCGGATGTTCTTCGAGTCCTTCTGCCCGAGCACGCGCGCGAGACCCCAGTCCATCACGTAGGTCTCGCCGAAGCGCCCCACCATGACGTTGGCGGGCTTGATGTCGCGGTGGATCACTCGCTTGGAGTGTGCGTAGGCCATGGCCTCGCACACCTTGAGCAGGACCCCGACGGCACGCGTCTGGTTCCAGCCCTCTTGCTCGGTCCGAACGAGCTCGAAGATCTTCTCCAGGTCGCGGCCCGCGACGAGCGTCATCGTGAAGTAGACGCCGCCCTCGGGATCGATGCCCAGCTCGTGGACGGCAACGATCCCGGGGTGGTCGAGCTGCCCCGTCACCTGGGCTTCCTCGATGAAGCGTCGGAGCAGGCGAGAGTTGACCGCGCCCGTGTGACCGGCCTTCGGCTCGCCGCCCTCGCGCAGCACGACCTTCATCGCGAGGTTGCGGTGGAGGTCCTCGTCCCACACGCGCAGGACCTTGCCCATGCCTCCGCCGCCGACCTCTCCGCGGATCGTGTAGCGGGCGTGCGACGCGCGCCTGCCGGAGAGCCGGTTGAGGACTTCGCGCAAGAGGTCCGCGCTCTCCTCGTCGCCACCGCCGGGTGGGCTGATCGTGACGGCGCCGGCCTTGGAGTAGACCTGACCGGGGAGCACGAGCTGCTTGAGCACCTCGTCCAGCCCCTCCCAGTGCTGCTCGAGCTCGCGCAGCTCCGCCTCGAGCTCGGAGTTCTCGGCGCAGAATCGCTCGAAGTCGACGACGTCGCCGGCCGCGCGGCGCGACAGGAACCCGACGAAGAGATTCGTCGCCTCTCCGCCACCGGGTCGGCTTCTGGGTTCGCGAGTCACGGTTCGCCTCCGAGAGGAGGTCTCGCGGAGATCCTATTCGGTACGCGGACGCCCGACCAGCCGCCGGCCCCGGGGCACCTCAGGGATTGACGACCGTGATGCAGTCGGTGGCGCTGAAGGACTGCCCGGTCAGGAGCTTGCCCCGGATCTCCACGATGACCTCGGTGCCATCGGGTTCGTCGGCCAGGCGCAGAGCCTCGACCATCTGATCCAGGTCGAAGACGACATCGACGTCCAGCGTGCCGTCGTCCGTCAGCTCGTGGCACTCGCAGTCCTCGCCCATGAAGGGTGTCCCCGAGTCCGCCAGCGCCGTGAAGACGGGCTCGACGAACTCCGAAGTGTCGGTCGAGCTCTGGCGCCCCATGCGGAGCGTGGTCAGGTCGACCTGGCCGACGTTCAGCCCGTTCCCGAGGAGGCTCGTCTTGACCGAACCCTCGGACTGCGGGCTGTTCGAGCCCTGCACGTCGACGAAGTTGGGACAGGCGCCGGGCTTGACGTCGAAGTGCGGAGTCACGGGGCCGATGATCGTGATGACCTGAACGCAGGTGCTGGTGTTGCAGCCGTCACTGGCAGCCCACGTCCGCAGGATCGTGTTCGTGATCGAGGTGTCGTCGAAGAACCCGATCCGGGGGTGGCGGTCGCAGACGTCGGCAGCCACCGCCCGACCCGTGGCATCGGGCGCGGTCGATTCCCCCAGGGGGAGCGTGATGTCGGGAGGACACTCGATGACCGGGGGCGTGGTGTCCTCGACCCGGATCGTGGTCGTGCACGTGGATGAGCCGATCTGGTTCGTGACCGTGAGCTGGACGGTGCACACCACGACGCAACTGCGCATCGTGACGATGGCCGTCGGGCTGATGCTGTTCGGCTTGCGGATCACGACCAACGGGTTGTCGCAGGTCCAGGAGTACGAGAGCGCTCCGGGGATGGGGTTCGTGGACCCGCCGCCGTCGAGGCGCACGCGGGTCTTCGGTCCACTGCATTCGACCGTCTGGCTCGGACCCGCGTCGCAGGTGGGCAGCTCGGGATCCTGGACCGGCGAAGCGAGCCCCCCGCCGACGAACCACGCCGTCAAGAGGACGAGGAAGAACGGTGCCAGGCTGGGTAGGGATACGACGCTCTGGACCTTGGTGCGCTCTTGCATGGGCTCTCCTCCGCCTCGTTCTCCCCGGGCCTGGGGGACACGTCTCGCGAACCGCGCCAGTCTCCCCGAGGTCGCGGGATTCCGGTAGGGGCTTCTCGAATCCGCGTGTCGGCCCCACCGATGGCGGCACTGGGGCTCGACGGCGAGGGGAGGGCCGTTGACCGAGCGTGACCGGAAGGACCACCTCGCCCCTTCTCGCGCAACGCGCGCAACGACGGGATTGCCTGTCGAGCTCGGAGAGATCGGGTTCGACGCGGGCCGAACGGCCCCTGGGGCGCTGGAAGGCCCCCGGCTTGACGGTTGCGAAGGAGCCGGTCTAGCCTTCGGTCAGGCTATTCCCGAACGGGAGGAACAGAGGAGATCATGACCAATCAAGAAGGCTCTGGCGCAGAACGCGAAGTCACCGACGAAGGTGGACGCCTCGACGGGATCACGCAGCTGTCGGGCAAAGCGAACTTCACGAGCACCGCGGCGAGCATCACGCTCGACATGACGGGCGGGAGCGTCTCCAACACGGGCTCCTACAAGGCGCTCGGTCACAAGGGAGACAGCATCCCCACGAACGAGACGGGGCAGGACGCATCGAAGAACGACAGGGGTACTGCGGGCCACCCGACGCGGTACTACTTCACGGCGGGCAGCATGCCCGCCCCCAAGGCGACCGACGACTACACGATCCAGTTCACGTACATGCTCACCAGGCCCGGACACACGCCGCTCCGGACGAAGATGACACTGGAGGGGACGGTCGCCGGGTCGCAGCTTCCGTCGTTCCCGCAGAACAACATCGCGGTGACCCTCACGCCCCAGACCTAGCCCGCATCCCTCACGGGGTCGTGAGCCAGAACGCCTCGAGTCGGTTCCTGCTGGTGCTTTGCGCGTGCCGGCCCCGCAGTCGACCTTGAACAGGTCGTCGAGGACGCCGGTGCGCGCAAAGTGCCGGCAGGAGCCG
>JAJDET010000227.1 GCA_029259655.1 Planctomycetota bacterium | reverse complement strand
CGAATCGCTAGCGGGCGAATCGTGCGCAAAGTGTCGCGGCTCCGTATCGCACGCCTACTTGGGGCGGAAGACCTCGACCACGTCGGGGTTTCCCTCGAGGTAGGGCCCCTCCGCGAGCTCGATGCAGTACGGGACGGCCGGGAAGATCGCGTCCAGGCAGACGCGGATCGAGCCCGGCTTGCCCGGCATGTTGACGACGAGCGTCTTCCCCACGATCCCCGCCGTCTGGCGCGAGAGGATCGCCGTCGGTACTCCCTGATCGAGCGAGGCGCGGCGCATCAGCTCGCCGAAACCCGCGAGCTCCTTCTCGAGCACGGTGTCCATCGCCTCCGGCGTGACGTCGCGCGGCGAGGGCCCCGTGCCGCCGGTCGTGCAGACCAGCGCGGCGCCGCGCTCGGCGAAGCCGCGCACCGCCGCCGCGATCTCCGGCACCTCGTCCGGGACGATCACCCTTTCAAAGGAACAGGGCGTCGCCAGGTACGCGCGCAGGGCCTCCTCGATCGCGGGGCCGGAGAGGTCGTCGTACTCGCCACGGCTAGCACGGTCCGAGACCGTGACGACGCCGATGAGGGGGGATTCCTGGGACATGGGAAGAGGGGTACCTACGGAGATTCGCGCGGAGATCCGATCAGGTCGAAGTAGATCGCCCGGGAGCTTACCGGGCAAGGAGTCCCACGTGACCGACACGGACACGCTCTGGCCGCCGGGCACCTCGCCCGATCGGTTCGCCAGCAACCTCGAGGCGATTGCCTCCATACGCCCCGAGCTCGCCGAGCGGCTCTGCGCGCCGATCGAAGGGGATCACGTCGTCGGGGCTGAGCGCGTGTTCTACCGGCTGCGCGGCACGGACATCCCGCTCGACGTCGAGCCCGAAGACGCCCAACGCCTCGTGGAACGCGCGGCACGCGACGCGGGAGACCGCCCGCTCCTCGTCCTCGGCGTCGGCTGCGGAGAACTGGTCGATCGCGCGCTCGAGCGCGGCACCCAGGTCGTCGCGTGGGACCGCGATCCCTGGCTCCTGCGACTCCTCCTCGGCCGGACCGACTACGCGCGCGAGCTGAGGGCCGGCCGCCTCCGCATCGGGCTCGGCGCGGATCTCGTCGAGCTCGCACCGCACGATCACCGGCGCGTCGTGCACCCGTTCCTCGGCGACGTCTACGCGAACGAGATCGCGTTCGTCGAGCGTGGATCGGCGCCGAAGCGCGCCCTCGTGTGCGCCGGCGGCCTGTACGTCGACTCGCTCGCTCGAGCGCTCGGTGCGCGCGGCTACGCCGTATGGACACTCGACTCCGAGAGGCTCTCGCACGAGGAGCTCGACCACACGGCGCGAACGCTCGAGCCGGGACTCGTCGCCTCCATCAACTACCGCGACGGCCTCGCCGAGTTCGCGCACGGGATCGGCGCGCCGCTGATCGTCTGGGAGATCGACCCCTCGACCACCGCCCCGCGCCCGCCGACGACGCCGACCGAGCACGCGCGTGTCTTCACGTACCGCCGCGAGAGCGCGCGCGAGTTCCGCACGGCCGGTTTCGAGCACGTCGAGTATCTCCCGCTCGCCGCAGACACCGAGCTGCGCCGGCCGCTCGAGCTCGACGACGGCGAGCGCACACGCTACGCCGCCCGCGTGAGCTTCGTGGGCTCGAGCCTGTCCGCCAGCGCGGCCGAGCTCGCGGAGCTCTTCCGCGCCGGCCTCGCGCGGCACGGTGCGGGCGACGTGCTCGAGGACGTCCTCTCGGCGCAGCGCGCCGACTTCTCGCGCTGGCTCGTGCCCGAGCTGCTCGAGGAGCACGCGCCGGGCTTCCGCGACCGCTGCAACGCTTCGGGGGAAGCCCACGATCCGGCCGTCCTCGCCGGCGAGATCGCGGCCAGCGAGAAGCGCCTGAGCTACGCCGCGAACCTCGGCCGGTTCGGGCTCCAGGTCTGGGGCGACCCCGGCTGGGAGCGCGTCGCCGCGCACGGCGTTCGCTACCGCGGCCCCGCCTCCCACGCGCACGACCTCACGCGCATCTACTGCGCCTCCGAGGTCAACCTGGACGTCGGGCGTCTCTACCAGTCGGACATCGCGACGATGCGCGTCTACGACATCCTGGCCTGCGGTGGGTTCGCGCTCGTCGAGCACTCGCCCGCGCTGGAGGAGGTCTTCGAGGTCGGCGTCGAGGTCGAGAGCTACCGCGACCTCGACGAGCTCACGCGCAAACTGGAGCACTACCTCGCGCATCCCGCGAGCGCGCGCGCCGTCGCCGCACGCGGCTGGGCGGCGGTCCGCGAGCGACACACCTTCGAGCTGCGCGTGGCGCACATGCTCGCGAGCCTCGCTACACACGCGCCGCCCGGCATGGCGCGAGCGGGATGACGATGGCCGAGCTCCTCTCGCTCTCGAAGGTCTTCGACGACGGGTCGCACGCGTCCGTCACCGATCTCGCCCGCTGGCGCGGCGAGACGTGGCTCGCGTTCCGGAGCGGCCACCGCCACCAGCCCTGGCCTCCGGGTCACATCGTCGTCTTGGCGAGCCGCGACAACGCGACCTGGGAGGAGCGCGCGCGCATCACGACCGGGCTCGACGACCGCGATCCGAAGCTCGTGGTCGACGGCGGGCGGATGCTCGTCTACTTCGGGTCTCACCTCGAGGAGCACGACGCGGACGACCGCCGCGTTCCCGGCAAGCCGCGGCGCACCTGGTCGCATGCGACGTGGACCACGGACGGCCGGCACTTCGCACACCCCGTCCGCGTCTCCGAGCCGAGTTTCTGGCTGTGGTCACCGAAGCGCTTCGGCGACCACTTCTGGTGCGCGGCCTACGGCCGGGACGTCGCGCGCGACGATCCGCCGCTCGAGGTCGTGCTCATGCGTTCCGCCGACGGCATCGCGTGGGAGCGCCACGTGACACTCCTCGGCGACGGCGAGGGCAACGAGGCCACGCTGCATCGTTTCGCCGACGGGCGCATGCTCGCGGTCGTGCGCGGGACCGGGGACGAGACGCATCTCCTCTTCGCGGAGCCGCCCTACACCGACTGGTTGCGGAGCTCCGTCCCGCACTGGATGCACGCACCGGCGATCGCCGAGGTCGCGGGCAAGCTGGTCGTGGCCGGGCGCGACCGGTCCGGCGACGGCGGCTACGTCACACGCCTGTGGGAGCTCGACGGCGAGCACACGCTCCCGCTGCTCGATCTCCCGAGCGGCGGAGACACCTCCTACTGCGGGCTCCTCGTCGAGGAGGACGGGACGCTCTCGGTGAGCTACTACAGCCAGCACGAGTTCCAGGACCGGCCGGACTTCCGGATCTGCGAGCGGCCCTCGGCGATCTATCTGGCACGCGTGCGCGTCTAGCTCAGTCGAGGCTCAGCGTTCGGAGCTCCGGGAGCGGCGAGTCGGGACCGACGACGAGGACTTCCACGTCCTTCTCGACGTTGCCGTTCTCGATCTCGCGCTCGAGCTCGAGCGTCAAGACGCTCCCGTCGGAGAGCAGCACGTTCGTGATGCCCTCGTGATTCGCGCCGTGCCGGTTGTCGCAGGCGATGAGCGCCTCGGTGCCCGGTCCGGGGAAGCCGGGCAGCGGGTGCTTGACCGGATCGCGGCCCGCGTAGGACGAGGAGTCGCCGGTCAGGCCGTCGAGGCTCGCGAACCACTCGGTCGGCGGCTTCCCCGCGATCGCGAGCGCCTCGATCGGCACGCCCGGACAGGTCAGGAAGCGCGCGTGCGCCTCGTCGTTCTCCCACGTGCCGCCGGCGATGAGCTCGGCGAAGAACGCGACGCCGCTCTTCTCGGGGGCGCGTCCCTCGGCTTCCGCGTAATCGGAGAGCCCTGCGAAGATCTCGCGCAGGTTCGCCTTGCACTCCTCGACGTCGGAGGAAAAGTCGTGGGCGGCGCCGGCCTCACTGCCGCAGGCCGTGAAGGTGAGCGTGAGAACGGCGAGGAGAGAGGTGGGGATTCGCATCTGGATCGGGCGTGGGTCTTCGGTTCGACGGCGGGGGCTATGATGCCTTCTCCCCCCGCACTCCCGTCAAGGATCGATCATGTACGACCGTCGACAGTTTCTCGGCGCCATCGGGCTCCCCGCGGCCGCCGTCGCCTGCACGGGCGTCCGGCCGGAGCTCCTCCCCGCCGGGCTCCTCGAGGGTGAGGGAGGCGGACCCGACGACGAGGACTTCTGGTTCGAGGTGGGTCGCGCGTTCACGGTCGATCGCACGCTCGTCAACTTCAACAACGGCGGCGTGAGCCCGTCTCCCGCGTTCGTGCAGGACGCGATGAAGCGCCACCTCGACTTCTCGAACAGCGCGCCGCCCTACACGATGTGGCGCGTGCTCGAGCCGCAGCGCGAGGGGCTCCGCGAGCGCATGGCGGGAGCCTTCGGCTGTGACAAGGAGGAGCTCGCGTTCACGCGCAACGCCTCCGAGAGCCTCCAGATCTGCCAGCTCGGCTTCGACCTCGAGCGCGGGGACGAGGTGCTCACGACGAACCAGGACTACCCGCGCATGCTGACAACCTTCCGCCAGCGCGCGCGGCGTGAGGGGATCGAGCTCACCGCGATCTCGATCCCGACGCCGGCCGAGGATACGGACGAGATCGTGCGCCTCTTCGAGGAGGCGATCACCGACCGCACGCGGCTGATCCTGATGTGTCACGCGATCAACATCACGGGACAGATCCTGCCCGTGCGTGAGGTGGTCGCGATGGCGCGCCGGCGGGGGATCCCGGTGATCGTCGACGGGGCGCACTCGTTCGCGCACTTCGCGTTCAAGTTCCCCGACCTCGACTGCGACTACTTCGGAACGAGCTTGCACAAGTGGCTCTTCGCGCCGCACGGCACCGGGCTCCTGTACGTGCGCAAGGACAAGATCGCGGACCTCTGGCCGCTGATGGCCGCGAGCGAGAAGCAGGACCACGACATCCGCAAGTTCGAGGAGATCGGGACACACCCCGCGGCGAACACGCTCGCGGTTGGGGAGGCGCTCACGTTCCATCTCGGGCTCGGCGCCGAGCGCAAGGAGGCGCGCCTGCGCTACCTGCGCGACGCGTGGGCGAAGCGGCTGCTCGAACACGACCGCGTGCGGCTCAATACGAGTCTCGACCCGCGATTCTCCTGCGGCATCGGGAACGTCCAGATCGAAGGGGTTGACTCCGGACCGCTCAACAGCTGGCTCTGGAACGAGCACCGCATCCTGACGACGCCGATCTACCACGCCGAGTTCGAGGGGATCCGCGTGTCGCCGAGCGTCTACTCGACGATGGAGGAGATCGACCGCTTCTGCACGGCGGTCGAGCACGTGATCGCGCACGGGCTGACGTCCTAGCCCGGACTATTCATGACCACGCGGACCGAACCCCACGAACGGCCGGCTTCGCCGGCCTTTCGGCCCCTGCCGGCACCTTGCACGCACCGGCGTCCTCGACGACCCGTCAAGGTCGCCTGCGGGGCCGGCACGCGCAAGGTACCGGCAGGAACCGAATCGAGGCGTTCTGCCTCGCGGCTCATGAATAGTCCGG
>JAJDET010000226.1 GCA_029259655.1 Planctomycetota bacterium | reverse complement strand
CCTGGTCGAGCCACTCGTCGCCGCACTTCCAGAGTTTCTTTCCCCAGTTCTCTTGCTCGTCGGGCGGGACCCAGACGAGGTCGGTCTGCTGGACCCAGCCCTCGTCGCGGTACTTGGCCTCCATCGCGCGCGTCTCGAGCTCGCGCTTGGTGATCCACGCACCGGACTCCTCCTCCTTGACCATGCCCATGCGGAGGTAGGGTTCGTCGTCGACCGGGACCCACTCCTCGTTGAAGCGGACGAGGCCGTGCTCCTCGAGCATCCGCTTCTCCTCCGCGCGCTTGTACTCGGAGAGCTCGTAGTAGCTCTTGAACCACTTGTCGTCGTAGAAGTGGTGGCCGAGCGCCTTGCGCGCGTCGGCGTGGTCCGGATCGACCTCGACGATCTTCTTCAGGCACTCGCGCGCCTGCATGATCTTGCCCTGCTCCTTGCACCACTTGTGCAGGTCCCAGAGGGCGGCGGGATCGTCCCCGGCCGTATCGAAGCGCGACTGGTACTCGTCGGGCGCCTCGGCCTCCTGGAGGAAGGTTGCGGGCGGCGGGGCGGGAACGGCGGAAGCCGTGAACGACAGGAAGACGGAAGCGATCATGGTTCGGTTTCGGTCGGTGGTTGGGCGAGCGCGGCCCGCGGCACGGCACCTTCGCGGTCCGCAGTCGCGCATTTTAGGATATGCGCACCCGAACGGCGCGTCCTCTGGTCATTCGAGACCCTTTCTCTGCGGGGCCTCCGGGCCCCTCCAGGATGTTCGGGAGGCGTAATCCCGCACCCGCGATCCCCCGTCCCCGCCCCTCCCAGCCCGTGGCGCCTCCCATCTACAAGAGCCTCCGGCAGTTCAACAGGGTCCCCCCGACCTGCGCCGGGGCCCGGAGCACTCTGGACGAGCGCTCGCTCGGCCACTTCACCGGAGACACCCTGATCGATCGCCTGGCCAGGGCCCTGGCCCGGGAGCGGGCGCTCCCGGTGAAGGAGCTCTTCGAGTCGTGCGAGTTCTTCGAGCGCGTTCGCCGGCGCGTGCGGGGCCCGCTCGTCGCCGACCTGTGCGCCGGGCACGGGCTGACCGGGGTGCTCTTCGCGCTCTTCGAACGCCGGGTCGAGCGGGTCGTGCTCGTCGACCGCAGGCGTCCCCCGAGCTTCGACCGCGTGCTGCGCGCGGCCCAGAGCGTCGGGCCCTGGGTCGCGGACAAGGTCGTCTACCGCGAACAGCGCCTGCGCGATGCGGCGGACTCCCTCGAGCCGGGCACGAGCGTCGTCGCCGTCCATGCCTGCGGCCTCCGGACCGATATCGCGATCGACGTCGCCCTCGCGCTCACCTCCGCCGTCGGCGTCATGCCCTGCTGCTATCCGGCGGCCCGTTGCACGGCTCCTCCCACGCTCGTGGACAGGCTCGGCGCTCCGCTCGCCTTCGATATCGACCGCACCTATCGCCTCGAGCGCGCGGGCTACCGCATCCGCTGGGACGCGATCCCCGAGGACATCACTCCCATGGGACGGGTGCTCGTGGCGTGGCCGGCGCCCAACGGGAAGGACGTCGAGCCCTCCGCCGGGTAGGCTCGTGAGCCCGATGGCGAGCCTCTCACCCGGCGACAGGATCCGCGCCACCGTCGACGAGATACCCCCCGGGCGCGTCGCGAGCTATTCCCAGGTAGCCGCCGAGGCGGGACTCGCGGGTCGGGCGCGCCTGGTCGGACACGCCCTGCGCGACCTGCCGGCCCGCTCCGGGATCCCGTGGCACCGGGTCGTCAATGCAGCCGGCAGCATCTCGCCGCGCGGCGGTGGCGAGCACGAGCAGCGCGAGCACCTCCTCGCGGAGGGAGTCGAGTTCGACTCGCGCGGCAGGATCGACCTCGACCGCTTCGGCTGGCGACCGTCGCCATGATCCGTCGCCTCGCGATCGCCCTCCTGGCGTTCTGGCTCGTCCTGCTGCTCCTTTGTTCACCGCGGCGGAGTCACTTCCTCAGGAACTCGGACCACGGGTTCCAGCTCGGTCAGGGGAGCCAGGTCCAGTTCGGCAAGACGCCCGGCGTGGACACCTACAACCCCTACGGTCCGGCGGTCATCTACGTCTCGGCGCTGAGCCACTGGGCCACAGGGTCCCTGGTCGGGGAGGTGTTCGTGTGTTCCCTCGGATACGCGGCGTCTCTGAGCCTGATCTTCCTGCTCGTCGCGCGCTCCTCGGGTCTGCCGGTCGGATTGCTCGCCTCGGTGGGGGGCTTCGTCGTGCTGGCTCGCTTCTACAAGTGGTACATGTGGCTGTGGCCGCTCCTGATCGTCTGGGCGCTGGAGCGTTGGCTCCGAGCGCCCCCGGATCGCCGAGGAGGTGCGCTCGTCCGACTCGGTCTGGTGGTGGGCGCGACCTGGCTCTTCCGGGCCGACTTCGGGTCGGCCTGCGCGTTCTGGTCGACCGTAGTGTGCTTCCTCGTGGAGCTCCGGCCGCGGCCCGGTTCGTGCGGTGGAATGCGGCGGGGCGCGATCGCCGTGGGGCTCGTCGTCTCGGGGTTCGCGCTGATCGTCGGGAGCTGGTTCCTGTTCCTCGCGCTGCGCGAGGGCCTGTCCGGCTGCGTCTACTTCCTGCACTCGACCTTCGGAGGGGCGATGTCCGTCCAGACGGGGATGGGCGGTCAGTACCCCCGTCCCAACTGGATGAACCTCCTCTCGCCGACGAGCGTGCGGGCGATCGCCCCCGCCATGATGCTCGCCACGATCGCGGCCGGCATGTGGATCGGCCTGCGCTCCGAGCTTCGCGGACGTGGAGGCGCACGGTCGCGCATCCTCCTCGCGAGCGCGGTCGTCGGGTTGGGGACGGTTCACCAGGCTCTCTACCGCACCGACGGTCACCACATCCTGCAGGCCTTCGCACCGACGATCGTCGGCTCGATCGTCCTGGCCGACACGATCCTGCGGCGCGCCTTCCTGCGTTCGACGCGGCGTCGCCACCTGGTCCGGCTCTCCGCAGTCCTGTACCTCTGCATGTTCGGCATTGCCGCGACCGGCCTTCCGCTATGGGGCCGCATCCAGCTCCGGATGCCGACCCCGCGACCGGTACCGCACTTCGAGGAGCTCGCCAACCCGGTCGACCGGACGACGCGCGACTCCCGCATGCAGCCGGTCCTGCGCATTCTCGAGCTCACGGAGCCCGACGAGTCCATCCTGATCTTCCCCGTGGCTCCGCAGCTCTACTTCTTCGTGCAGCGCCGCATGAGCGGCAAGTTGCACGCCTACTACACCGGCATGTACTCCTTCTCTCCGTGGTCGGATGACAACCTGGCGGAGATCCGGGCCGACATGCCGGCCCTCGTGGTGGTTCCCTCGGGCTTCAACGAGCCTCATCGGCACTCCGAGGAGATCATGCGGTTCGAGGCGTACATCTCCGCGCACGACTACCTCGACCAGTTCCTCTTGCAGCACTACACCGAGGTCCTCTACGACGACGGGCGCACGATGCTGCTCGGGCGGCCGGGCTCGCACGGGCCCGCTCGAGGGACGCGGCCCGGACCCACCGGCGGTGGCAGCCAGGGCGGTTGATGCGCGCTCGCACCTACTCGCTCATTCTCGGCCTGGTCGTCCTCGCCGCACTCGCGCTGCGTCTCCACGAGTTCTCGAGTCAGATCCTGGGCGACGACGAGTGGCACGGGCTCCAGGTTGCGATCTCCGCCCCCTATGCGGAGATCCTCACGACGTTTCGCAAGGCGGACAACTGCATCCCACTCACCCTCCTCTACAAGCTCCTGCTCGGCTCGATCGGCCTCTCCGAGTCGGTCGCGCGCGCCATGCCGCTCGTCGCCGGTGTGCTCGCCGTCCTGCTGCTCCCGATCCTCGCTGCGCGGTACCTCGGGTCGCGCGCGGAGGTGACTCTGCTCTTCGCCGCTCTCGTCGCGGTCTCGCCGCTAGCCATCTACTACAGCCGCTACGCCCGGCCCTATTCGATCGTGTTCCTCCTCTCCGGCCTGGCGCTCCTCTTCGGTGCACGGTGGATCGAGCGCGGGTCGGGGAGGTTCGCGGTGATGTACGCCTTGCTCGCGGTCCTGACGCCGTACTTCAATCCGCCGGCCGCTCCCACGGTGCTCGCGCCGCTCCTGTTCGCCGGCCTGCTCGTGGTGAAGGGCGCGTTCTTCGGAGGGCGGCCCGAGCGCACACCCGACGTGGCGGACGTGCTCGCGGTCGGGACGGGCATCGGCGTGGGCATCTCACTGTGGTTCCTGCCGGCGGCGAGGACCTTCGCCGAGGTGTCGACGAAGGCGGGGCAGGGCGGGCTCCCGTCGACCGAGAGCCTCCTCTCGTTCCTCGGCCTCTTCGCGGGATCCGGTAACGGCGTCGTCATCGCGCTCTTCTGCGCGGCGTTCCTGGTCGGCCTGGTCTCCTTCGTCCGCAGTCGTCCGCTCCTGGCGGGGATGCTCGTGCTCGCGCTCGTCGCGCAGTACTCGGCGATCCTCGTGACCCGACCGCTCTTCTCGCAGGCGTCGATCATCTTCGCGCGCTATTCGATCGGGTGTCTCTGGATCGTATTGCTGCTGGTCGCCCTCGGGCTGTTCGAGACCGTGCACTGGTCGACGCGTCGCGCACCGAGCGCGGTCCGGGGCGCTCTTCTCGTAGCCGCTCTCGCGGGGTTGTTCGCCGCCGGCCCGATCCCGTTCGTCTATCTCGCCCGCACGAACAGCTTCACGAACCACGAGGACTTCCAGTACGACTACCGCAAGCGCGGTCCGAGGCTGCCGGAGGAGGGGGACCCGCGACCGTTCCTCCCGGCCTTCTACTCCGACCTCGAGGAGAGGGGCGACGTCGACGCGATCATAGAGTTCCCCCAGGTCCTGTGGTGGAGCGCGACGCCCTATCACTTCTACCAGCGCATCCACGGGAAGCGCGTGATGATCGGGCACCTCGCGAAGTCGTACTTGCTCCACGGTCGGACGATGCATGAGGACCTCCGCCTCGATAACTACGTCGACGTCGAGGACGCGGACGCGGTTCGATCTTCGGGTGCTGCGTACCTCGTCATCCACCGCGACCCGGCCTGGGAGACCCCGCGTACGGCCCACGTCTTTCGGACGGGGACGGACGCCACCTACGTGCGCCCCGCGAACAAGATGGAGGACCGCTTCGGGTCGTTGGGCCGTCGGACTGCCGTGAGGCTGGTCGCCGAGTACGCGGGTGAGCTCGGCCCGCCGGAGTACCAGGACGCGTGGATCTCGGTCTTCCGGATCCCGTAGGAGGCGGGGTGGTCGGGGCGTGGTGTCTCGCGGTCGCGCGTCGTACGCGGCGTGACGAGCTCGCGCGCTCGCGGTGAGTCGTGCGCGGTTCACTCCGCAGTGCCGTGCTCTCCGCGCACGGGCGGATGCCCGCGCGCGCGAGGAAGGCGCCTCGGCGCCGGTCCCTCGTGAGCCGACCGCCCTAGGCGGTGTCGGCGTGTGCCATGTGGTTTCTTCCGCCCGCCGGAGGCATCGCCGCGGGTACCGCGGCTCTATCGGTATGGGGTCGGGGTGCCCTCGGACGGGTTGCTTTCCACGGGTTGCAAGTGTCGGGGAGTCGGAATGCCTTCGCGATGCTTGCGCGGGCTGCGCCGCGCAAGCGAGACGTCGGGAGGCGTCGACACGTGCGGGACGTCGGGTGGGGGACGTCGCAATGTGCACTCGCTCGCGGGCTTCGCCCGACGAGCATCGCGATACTGGGAGTCCGGCCGCATGCGGCTCGTCAGCCCT
>JAJDET010000225.1 GCA_029259655.1 Planctomycetota bacterium | reverse complement strand
TCCGAGCGAGTAGACGTCGCTCGTGACGCCCACCTCACGGGTCTTGCCCTCCGCCTGCTCCGGGCTCATGTAGGCCAGCGTTCCCATGACCTGCCCGGTCGCCGTCGGCTCGACGACGGAGGACACGTCGGCGTCGACGATTCGCGCGAGGCCGAAGTCGAGGACCTTGACCCGCGGTTCGCACCCGTCCTGGTCCGAGACCACCAACACGTTGGACGGCTTGAGGTCGCGATGGATGACTCCGCGGCGATGCGCGTAGTCGATCGCGCGCGCCAGCTGGAGGAACAGCGACAGTCGCTGTCGGACGTCGAGCGCGTTCGCGCGGACGAAGTCCTGAAGCGGGGCACCCTCGACGAGCTCCATGACGAAGTAGTGCTCGCCCTCGGGAGTGATCCCGGCGTCGAAGATGCCGGCGATGGAGGGATGCGTGAGCCTCGCCAGCGTGTTGCTCTCGCGCATGAAGAGCTGGATCCGGCGGTCCTCCACGAAACGACCACCGCGGATGACCTTGAGGGCGACGCGGCGGCGCGGGCTCTCCTGCTCGGCCTCGTAGACGATTCCCATTCCGCCCGTGCCGAGGACCCGCAGGGTTCGGTACGGGCCGATCGTCCGCCGCGCCGAAGGGCCGGAGTGCGCGGCTTCCGTCTCGAAGGCCGGTTCGACCAGGAACCGGCTGGCGTCGGCATGGGCCTCGAGGAGCGATTCGACTTCTCCACGCATCACATCGTCGCCAACGGTTTCCGCCTCGACGAACGCGGACCGAGATTCGGGCGGCAACTCCACGGCGGCCTCGAAGACGGCCTCGATTCGACGCCAACGCTCGCCGGCTCCGTCGCTCACTTGCGGATTTCCCGGAAGAGCCAGGCCTTGGCGAGAGCCCAGTGCCGCTTGACCGTGGGGCTGGACACGTCGAGGACGGCCGCGGTCTCTTCGACGCTCAGGCCGCCGAAGTGCCTCAACTCGATGATCTGTGACTTGAACGAGTCGAGCTCGGCCAGTTGCTCGAGCGCTTCGTCGAGCGCCAGGAGCTCCGGATCCTCGCAGGCCGCAACGACCAGCGAGTCGTCGACGAGGAGGACTTCGCGACCTCCGCCGCGCTTGAGGGCCTGTCGTCGCCGCGCCTCGTCGACGAGCACGCAGCGCATCGCCCGGGCGGCGGACGCGACGAAGTGCGAATGGCTCTCGAAGCGGGAACGCGCCGGCTTGCTCAACCTCAGGTAGGCCTCGTGGATCAACGAGGTCGGCTGCGGTGAATCGTGTCTCCGGCTCCTGACGAGGCTCTCCGCGAGCTGGTGCAGCTCCCGGTAGACCTCGGGAGCCAGGCTCGCGGCGCGCAGCGGTGTCGATCGGATCGGGGACATGAGCGCAGCACGATTCTAGAGCAAAAAGAGGACTTCGGTGATCCGCGACGAACGCGATTTGCGTGGACGGCTCCGACGAAGAACACGTCTCACCTCGAAGGCGAAAGGCGAAACGCAACGCGTGACGCCCGCGGCTTCCGGTCTGTCATATCGAGGGAATCGAGCTCTTCACCGTCTCGGTCCACTCCCAGGAGAATTCGGCATGAGTCGCACTGTCTTCGCCCTCGTCATCTTCGCCTGCCCGCTCACCGCGCAAGACCCTCCGTTGCACGGCGGTACGTCCTATCCGGGGCCGGCGACGCCCTGGGCTCCCTACGATCTCGACAGCGTCCGGGGAGAGATGGTCAATCTCGAGACGCAGATGGTGCGTCCCATCGCGACGGCGACGAACGCCCTCGGTGTTCCCTTCGTGGTCGTCGCGAACGAACCGAACAACCGGCTGGAGGTCCTCACCGAGGACCTGGCTCCCGTCGCCTCCGTCGTGCTCGGCCAGGGCATCGCCTCGATCGCCGTTCGTGACGTGGGCGTCCTGCACCCGGAGGTCTGGGTGACCGTGCGCCACCAACAAGCCCTCGCAGTCATCAGCACGAAGGACTGGAGGATTCATCACTGGGTCCGGCCGGATCTGTCCCCGAGCTATCCCGGTACCAGCGCGCCCGCCGGCTGGGGTGACGCCGATCACATGGGGCAGGTGGCGTTCGACGCACAGCAGGGGCGGGCGTTCGTCACGAGCTTCAACACCAAGCGCCTGGTCGTCTTCGACGCCGACTCGAAGAGGCAGCTCGACAGCATCGACCTCTCACTCGCCCACAACGGCCGGATGACGCCGCTGAATACTCCGTTCAGCCTGGCGACGAGAGGCGACGAGGTCTTCGTGTTCTCGCACCTCTCCGGGAACCAGACCACGTTCCGCACCCAGTCGTTCGGCGGCTCCCAGAACTTCCTCGTGCGGAAGCTCGACACGCCCTCAGACAGTTTCTCGCTCGCCGACTTCGATGCGATGGTCGTCCGTTCCGGAGAGACGCAACCCTCGCGAGCCGTCAAGGGAATCGGAACCGTGCTGTTCAACGCGATCTACGTTCCCGAAGCCGACGTTCTCGCCGTCACCAACCTCGAGATGAGGAACGACGAGTTCCAGAGCGAGGAGTCGTTCGAGGGAGGACGCGTCGCGGAGAACCGGCTGACGCTCATCGACTTGAGCGTTGCCGGCGACGCGGTCGCCCACGTGCCGCTGGACCAGAACACGTCGAGCTTCCCGCCGCCCAACATTGCGCAGCCCACGGACCTCGTCAGCAACGGAGCGGGAAGACTCTTCGTCGCGGGCTACGGTACGAGCAACGTCGGCGTCTACGAGCTCGATGGGACGGGAGCACGAGCCGGTCTCACCACGGTCGGGACGTTCGCCACGCTCAGCGGTCCGAGAGGTCTCGCCCTGCACCCCGACGCGAGCCGCGGGTGGCTGTACGTCTACAGCCGTGGAGAGAACGCCGTACAGCGCTTCGAGGGGGCGGAGACGGCGGCTCCCCGAGCCCCGCTCACGGTTCATCTCGTCGACCCGACCTACGACACCGTGAAGACGGGCCGCCAGATCTTCGTCGACTCGAGCCACTCCGGCGCAGGCGTGAGCTCGTGCAACACGTGCCACATCGACGGCCGCAAGGACGCCATCGGCTGGAACCTGTCGGCCTCGCACCACGGCCGGACGCCGATCGTGAACGATGGGCCGGACGTCTTGTGGGAAGATCCCAAGGGCCTGATGGTGACGCAGGACCTGCGCGGCCTGCCCGAGACGACGCCCTTCCACTGGCGCGGTGAGCGTCAAGATCTCGACCAGTTCAATCCGGCGTTCGCGTCACTCCTCGGCGGTGCACCGCTGGAGAACGGAGAGCATGGCTTCGACGCCTTCCAGGACTTCGTCTTCAGCATGGTCTATCCCCCGAACCCGTTCGAGGCTCTCGACCGCGTCTACTCGCCCTCGGCCTTCAACGGATTCGAGTTGATGTTCGACGAGAACAACGGGGTCGCGCCCGGCCAGCTGTGCGGGAACTGCCACGCCATGCCGCTGGGGACCGACAACCACATGGCGCAGGTGTTCGGGCTCGCACCGCTCGTCCCGCAGTTGAGGGCGCTGTGGATGAAGGACTCGGGCGTGTGCGACATCGATCCCGGAGCCGGGGAGAATCTCCGCGCGGGCACGGGCTTCGGCACGAGCCACGCCGGTGACTTCTTCGACTCGACCGAGTTCGTCGTCTCCCGCTTCGGGAGCTTCGAGCAGGAGGAGAAGGTCGATATCGCTCAGGCCCTGATCGAGTTCGACACGGGTCTCGCGCCTTCCGCCGTCGACTCTCAGCTGCTCGCCTTCTCGACTCCCGTCGACATCGCAGCGATGACTGCACAGGCGGACCTGTACAACTCCGACCTGTGCGGTCGCGGACGGATGAAGATCGACGGGACCTGGCGCGACGTCGGCCTGCTCTGGGACCGCGACCAGGAGGCGTTCGTCTTCGACGACTCGCGTCTGGCCCCCCTGTCCGTGGCCGCCCTCGAGCAAGCCGCCGCGAAGAAGGAGGCCGAGGTCTTGTTGCTCGGCGTGCCCGTCTGGTCCGGTGAGCGCATCGGCGTCGATCGCGACCGGGACGGCATCTTCGACACGGACGAGGTGGTCCTCGGCACGGACCCCGACGATCCCGACACCGACGGAGACGGGCAGTGGGATTCCTACGACCTGAAGCCGCTCTCGAATTCGTCCGGTCCGCCCGCGGGTCCCACGATGGTCGTGGACGGCAGCATCCAGACCTGGTTCGCCACGACGAACACCATCAAGGTGACCTGGGAGACGCAGTCCTTCTCTCCGTCGAGCCTCGTCTACTGGCGGGAAGGGGACCAGCACTACAAGGACGCCGGGGATCCGATGTGGCTCCCCTTCACGAGCAACCGCTGGAAGCGGCACCACACCGCGTTCCTGCGCGACCTCGAGGACGGAGTCGAGTACTGCTTCCGCCTCGTGACCTATGCCCAGAACGGGGTCGGCTGGCTCGGACCGATCGGAGTGGCCTCGACCAGCGCCGATCGGATCGAGGACGACTTCTTCGGCGACCACTCGGTGCGCGTCGCCGACATGACCCTGGATGTAGAGTCGGAGAAAGGCGAAGCGACCTGGACCGGCACGGTGCTGATCACGGACAACCACGGAACGCCCGAATCGGGAGCCGACGTCAAGGGACACTTCACCTACTTCGACGAGGACGGGCCCTTTGACCAGGAGGTTCGTATCGCGACCACCGATTCCGACGGCGTGGCCACATACGTTCTCGTCGACGTCGCCCCCGAGGTCGTGAAGGTTCGCCTGACCGTTCCTCACAAGAGTCCGACTCCGACGATCACTCCGTTCGCGTCCTTCCCGTTCGCCTGGCCGGAGAGCGCAGTGACGACCGTGGAAGCCGAGCTCTAGCAGCCCGAGAACGAGGGCGGTGCGAACCGGATTCCCCGCTGCCGGCCCGCCGGTTCGACTCGGTCAGGGCTCCGGGGCCGAATCGGGAGCTCGGATCAATTCCGGATGGACCCGGACCCGAAGAGGTTCGCGTACCCCCGGACCGCAGGGTCCCACCCCCACCCCCGTTCCAAAGTGATCCGACCGCCCATGCCGGACGGCGAGGCCGAGAGGCTCGCCGCTCTGCGCTCCCATTGCGTTCTCGACACGCCGCCCGAGCGGGCCTTCGACGACCTGACGGAGCTCGCTTCCGAGCTCTGCGGGACGCCGATCTCGCTCGTCAGTCTCGTCGATGCTCACCGGCAGTGGTTCAAGTCGAGCGTCGGGCTCGACGCGACCGAGACGCCGCGCGAGATTGCGTTCTGCGCCCACGCCATCCTGGATCCGGAGGAGGTGCTCGTCGTTCCCGATGCCGGTAGCGACGAGCGCTTCCGCGACAACCCGCTCGTCACCGGCGATCCGAACATCCGCTTCTATGCCGGCGCACCGCTGGTCACGCCCGACGGTCATGCGCTGGGCACCCTGTGTGTGATCGACCGGGTTCCGCGTGATCTCGACGAGGGCCAGATCCGCGCACTGCGAGTGCTGGCCCGGCAGGTCGTGACCCAGCTCGAGCTTCGCCGGACCTGTTCCGATCTCGGACGTGCGCGCGACAAGGCGAACGACGCGACAGCGGCCAAGAGCGAGTTCCTCGCCAACATGAGCCACGAGATCCGCACGCCCATGAATGCGGTCCTGGGAATGACCGAGTTGCTGGCGAGCACCGGGCTCACGGCGGAGCAGGATCACTACGTGCATGTCTTCCGCAACGCGGGCCAGTCCTTGCTCGGGCTGATCGACGGGATCCTCGACATCTCCAAGGTCGAAGCGGGGAAGCTCGAGATCTTCGAGGAGTCCTTCGACCTGCGACACTCCCTCGAGACGATCGTCGAGCTCTTCGCGGTTGCCGCGCACGAGAAGGAGCTCACTCTCGTGCTCGACATCGCTGACGACTGCCCGCAGACCCTGGTCGGAGACCACAACCGACTGCGACAGGTCCTCGCGAACTTGCTCGGCAACGCCGTCAAGTTCACGGATCGCGGTCGGATCGTGATCAGTGCAGCTCCATGCGCTGAGGACCTCCTCTTCTCCGTGCAGGACACAGGGATCGGGATCGCGCAGGAGGACCTCTCACTCCTGTTCCAGCCCTTCTCCCAGGTCGACTCGTCCAGCCGACGACGCTTCGGCGGCACGGGCCTCGGCCTGAACCTCGCGAAGCGGCTGGTGGAGCTGATGGGCGGTCAGGTCTGTGCCGAGAGCACGCCCGGCGTCGGGAGCAAGTTCTCCGTCGTCATCCCCATGCGCGATCGGGTGCCGGCGTCGGCTGCTCGGCCGGATTTGCTGGACCTGCGCATCCTGCTCGTGTTCCCCGACGCGATCGAGCGCGCCTCGGTCCGTCGTGTGCTCGAGGGACTCGGCTGCGACGTCACAGACACGGACGATGAGAACGAGGCGAGTGCGCTGTGGCACGAGGAAGAAGGCGGCCGGCACCCCTTCGATACCCTTCTCGTCGATCTGGGCGCGTCCTCGGGCTCCGGTCTCGGTCTCGTGCGCGAGATCGGGAAGGATCCCGACGCTGCAGAACGCGTCCTCGTCACGCTACCTGTCAACTGCGGCGGCGAGAGCTTCGGCATCTGCGGGGAGCTCGAGCTGGGTGGGCACTTGACGAAGCCGTTTCGCAGGTCGGACCTCGCCAATGCGCTGAAGGTGATCGCCTCCGGTGACCAATGGACGAGGTCCTCCCGCGTCGCCGATGAGGACACTCTTCCGACGCCGGAGCGCACCGTACGGATCCTCTTCGCGGAGGATTCGCCCGACAGCCGCTTCCTCGTGGAGTCCTACCTCGCGGATCCCGCCTACATCGTCGAGTGCGTGAGTGACGGTGAGTCTGCCGTCGAGCGTTCTCGCGACGGCGTGTACGACGTGATCCTCATGGACCTGCAGCTCCCCGTCATGGACGGGTACACGGCGATCCGCACCATCCGCGAAGACGAGAGCGCGCGCGGCGTGGGACGCACGCCGATCCTCGCGGTGAGCGGGAACGCGATGCCGGAGGACCGCCTGCGATGCCGTGCAGCCGGCGCGGACGAACACCTCGCGAAGCCGATCTCGAGGCGCACTCTCGTGGAAGCGCTGATCCCCTACGCCGGCAGGGCCCCGGGGCCGCTCGAGGGCATCCCCGAGGAAGTGTGGGCCGTCCTTCCCCAGTACGTCGCCAATCGTCGGAAGGACCTCGAGTCGTTGCGCGACGCTTTGCGCTCCGACGATCTCGAGGTCGTTCGCGTCCTCGGCCACGACATGAAGGGCACGGGAGAGAGCTTCGGGCTCCCGTCCATCTCCGCGATCGGAGCGTCGCTGGAGCAGGCCGGCAGGACCGACGACATGGAAACCGCGCTCGTGGAGCTCGGTCGCCTCGCGATGCTCCTGGACGAGCTCACCTCGATGACCTCGCCAACCGATTCATCGTCGACGCCGACGTGAACGTCCGGCGCTCGCACCGGGACACCGCTCACCAGTTGTACACGTCCAGGAGCAGCGCACCCTTGCGCAGTGCATCCGCCACGCGCTGGGCTCGCTCCCGGTCGTGGTGCGCGATGCGCAGGTCGTGGCCGATCTCGTAGAAGCCGTCGCCGATCCCCAGGTCGCTACGCGTGCGCGTGAAGGTCGCCTCGAGCTGCTCTTCACGGTCGGCATTCCAGTGCTCGTGGCAGGCCTTGCAGTTCTGGATGATGCGTCGCTGATAGGACATGGCTTCGGGGTCACCCGCTTCCATGGCGCGTGCGAAGCTGGCCGTCAGGTCCGAGGAGTCGCGCGCGATGCGCTCGAAGTCCTCCGTGAACCCCCCGAGAATCGGACTCAGGGCGGGCGCGAGCGCGGCGACGGCCGTGTACTGACGGCTCATCATGTCGGCCTCCTCGACGGGCGACATCGTGCGTCCCTCGCGCGGGAGGTTGAAGACCGAGGCCTTCTCGTTCATGCGCGCGAGGAGCTCGAGCAGGCCCGCGATCAGCGCGCCGTCCTCATCGTCTCGCGCGACGGACTCCGCACGCAGCTCTGCGAGGCGGGAGCGCGGCGACGCTCGCTCGAGTCGCGGCACCGTGTAGAACTCGAAGTTTCGGAGGAAGTGAGCCCACTCCGCACTCGGCGAATCGCCCGGCTCCGCAACGGTCGCCTTGACGAAGCCGTGACCCATGTCGACGGCGATCTGCGCGGTTGCAGTCTCCCCCTCGATCGGAACGCTTGCGATGCGCACGGGTCCGTCGGTCGTATGAGCGAGGAAGAGCCGGGCCGATCGCAGGTCGTCCACGCCGACGTCGGTTGCCGCGGCGACGCGTGCGAGGTACTCCTCGCTCCCGAGGTCGAGGGTCTCGAAGCCTTCCAGGGTCAGACCCAGAGCGGCCTCGACCCGTTGCTCCTCGTCGGGAGGCCTCACTTCGGGGGGGAGGGCGACGAGTCCACGCACGGCGAGGGTCGAGCACACGACGACGAGTACGGCTTTCATTCGGGAAGTCCTCCTGGTGGCGCACGCTGACAGGTCGACCCTGTGCGCCGGCCCGCGGACAGGATTTCCGCGGCTGAACGCCTATTCGGCGAGGGCGGCTCGAAGCGAGTCCGAGCCCAGGGGCCCCAGGTTCCCGTAGCGCGACCAGAGGATCATGCCCGCCGCATCCACGACGAGTGTGATCGGGACCGTCAGGAACTTCTCCAGGGGAAGGCCTTCGACGTCGGTCAGGGTGTGGATGGGAAGCGGGAGGAAGTCCTCCTTCGGCGGGGCTTGCTCGTCTCGGTCGAGCTGGATCGAGTAGATCCGCGTTCCATCCGAGAGGTCATCCAGGATCTCCGCCCACTCCGGCTGCACCAGGGAGCAGGCTCCGCAGTCCTCGGCGAAGACGAGGAGCAGCGTGCGGGCGAACTCGCCGTCGAAAGGGACGACTTCCACGCCGCCGTCGGGTCGCCGGAGCTCGAATTGATTCAGGAAATCGCCCGGAGCAAAACTCTCCGGTTCGCCGAGCCCCTCCGCCGGTGCTTCCATGTCGCCGCGGAGCCGGCGGTTCTCCTTCGCGAGCACGACGACTTCTGCCGCCAGCGCGATACAGACGACCATCAGGAGCGTCACGAATGTGCGGCTGACACCTGTCTTCACCACGGCGCTGTCTCCTCCAGAAAGATCGGTTTCGTGACGAGTTTCGTCGACTCGTGAGCCGCGCATTCTCCGTTTCTCTTACGCCTTGCAGCCCTATCGGGCGTGACTGACGAAACTACCATGACAGTGTTCCGTCGGTCGACTCGCGTCGTGTGCGCGCGCAAGAATTCGTCACCGACATTGGTCCCATCTCCCCATCGGGAGCTCAGCTGCAATGAACAGACTTCGAAAACTCGGGGCGGCCGCTCTGCTCGGTGTCGCCGGCTTCGGAATGCTCACGATCGTGTCCTCGTCCGCCGTCGCGGGATCGGGGAAAGGAGACCCGAGCCCGATCGATCCGGAGTGCACGTGCGCCAAGAAGATCAAGGTGGGCAAGTACATCTGCACCCTTGCGACCTGTGACCAGGTTGCGCCGAAGCAGTTCGTCTGCACCTACAACTGCCCGTTCTGAGGCCAAGGAGCGTGGCGACGGCTTCTCGACCGGAGCCGTCGCCGCGCTTTCCACCCCAGACCGTAGCCCCCCGAATCCGATCGTAGACCCTCGAATTCGGGACTCCCGCTCTCGCCGGGATTCGTAACTATTCCGTCATTACCTGACGCGAAAACGGCTCGGGCGGGCCGCAGGCGGGCTTCCGCAGGCGGAAGGTACCCTTGAGGGGATGGCGAGGTCTCCGGTCGACGAGCTGCTCGAGCACGACGAGCAATTGCGTGCGCTCGCCCGCCGACTGCTCGAGAACAAGAACGACGCCGACGACCTGGTCCAGGAGGTCTACCTCTCCGCACTCGGGCGCAGGCCGAACCCCCCGGGCACGTCCACGCGCTGGTGGCGTGAGCTCCTGAGGCTCAAGGCGCGCAGCCTCAAGTATCAGGAGACGCGGCGAAAGCGACGCGAGCTCGTCGCCGCCGTCTCGGAAGAAGACGCGAGAGTGCCGGCGAACGAAGAGGACACGTTCCTCCGCAGACTCGCTCTGGCAGTGCAGGAGCTCGACGAGCCGTATCACACGACGATGCGGATGCGGTTCATCGAGGAGCTTCCGCCTCGCGAGATCGCACGACGCACCGGTGTTCCCGTTCGAACGGTGTACACGCGGATGACCCGCGGTCTGAAGCAATTGCGAAGCCGCATGGACCGCGAGTACGAGAACAGGTCCTGGATAGGCGTCGTGCTCTCGTTTCCGCGCGAGGGCGGGGCACGGGGTGTGAGCGCAGCACTCGTCGCCGCGACTCTTCTCGTCGCTGCGACGTGGGTGGGGTTCAGGGTTCTCGCGCCGGATGATTCGCGCGGCACCGAGGTCGCGGAGCACGAAGCCTCGCAGCCGGAGCGGAGCTCGCAGCCGTTCCTCCTCGCGGAACCTGCCGGGGAAGTCGATGCCCGCCGGGTACTCCCGCCTGCCGTGACAGCCGCGGCCACGACCACGACCGCGACCGTCGGGACGACGCTCGCCGGACGCGTGGTCGATCCGCACGGCGTCCCTCTCGCAGGAGTCTCCGTGGTTTCCCAGTCGGGTGTGAACGCCTCGTCGGACGGACAGCTCGGGAACTGGCTCTTCCGCGCCTACGGCCCCGAGACGGT
>JAJDET010000224.1 GCA_029259655.1 Planctomycetota bacterium | reverse complement strand
CCTCGACGTCAGCGTTCGCATGGCACTCGTTGCACTCGAGCTCCAGGTGATTCCCGTCCATCGGGAACCCGACCAGCGTGTGGTCGAACGCGTCCGGGTCGGTGGACCCTGCGAGCGCGTAGCTCCGACGATTGATGATGTCGAAGCTCTGGCCGTGGTGTTCGCTGT
Source organism: Planctomycetota bacterium (assembly GCA_029259655.1). Classification (GTDB taxonomy): domain Bacteria; phylum Planctomycetota; class UBA1135; order UBA1135; genus OFTM220. The sequence goes on along the minus strand of JAJDET010000224.1, from coordinate 14,261 downwards.
GGCACGAGGCGCAAGAGCCGGCCAGCTTCTCCTCGAACGTCCCGTGCAGTCCGTCCGCGAGCTCCATCTGCTGCCGGACCGGCTCGTGGCATTCGAGGCAGGCCTCGGTCATCGTCGTCGTGATCGCGCCGTGGCACTGAGAGCAGTCGCGCGACGCCGAGAGCCCCGCCTCCTGGGAGTGAACCGCCGTCAACGGGCCGGGCGACGTTCGACCCAGCGAGCCGAGCGAGAGCGCGACCACTCCTGTGGCGGAGAGCGCGGCGACCCAGAAGCGCGCGTTGTTCACTCGCCACCTCCGAGGAACGACGATTCGCCGTAGAGCACGGCGTACACGATGTGGACGACGACGAGGACGACCATCAGCGCCGCGACCCAGCGGTGGAAGTAGCGCCAGCTCGAGAGGACGCTGCGCAGATCCTCGAGGTGTGCGGCCGCGAGCGAGGTTCGATAGGCACGGCGCACGAGGCGGATCGTCTCGCTCACCTGCGCGGGGTCGATGCCCTCTTCGTTGCCGCGTTTCCGGATCCCGCCCAGGACCCGCCAGAGGTCGAACTGCAGGCCGACCATGGCCAGGACCCTTCCGGCGAACGAGCTCCGCCACTGGCGGGTCTCGACGAGCTGCGAGACCTCCTCGCGCGCGCGCTCGCGGAACGCGCGCTGGCTCGAGTCCGACCACTCGCTCCCGACGCCGCCGAGGCGTGCCTTGATCTCCTCGAGCGCGAGCTCGCGACCGTTCGCCGCGCGCGGAATCCAGGCGTAGAAGTACCGACCGATCGCTCCGGTCACGAGCAGGAACCCGAGCGCCCACCACGCCTGTCCTCCGACCGTGTCGCGCGGATCCATGGCGCCGTGCAGCGTCGCGAAGAGGAACGCGAGGACTCCGGTCGCAAGGTGGCTCGTCATCCAGGCCTGGAGCGTGCCGCGCACGAGCGGGAAGCGCGGGGAGCGTCGCACGAGGTACAGCAGGTTGACGACGACGAGCACGACGCCCGCGACGCCGAAGGCGAAGCCCACGCCCGCTCCGGGCCGCAGCCACCCGTGTTTGTCGTGAGCCGGGCGCTCCGCCGCCGGGAGCACGTAGTAGTCCGCGTGGAAGAGCGCCCACAGGAGCGCGATGGACGACAGCGCGAAGCCGACCTTCAGCGCCTTCCAGAGCCCGGCGCCGTTCGCGCCGGAGCGCACCTCGGGAAGAGTCCGCAGGCTCGGGTCGAAGGATACTTGCGAGCGCTCGAGCAGCTCGAAGGGCGGCAGGCCTCCCGCCATGACGAACACGTCGTCGTTCACGAGCTCGAGCTCACGCCGCTTGCCGTCCTTCTCGACGACGAGCTCCACGCACTCCGGCCGGATGCGGACGACTTCGCTGTGGTGCAGGACGCGCAGCTTCCCGCCGGCGTTCGCCTGAACGAGCCGTTCCTGGTTCCGCGATCGGATCCGGAAGAAGGCGCCCTTCCGGTAGGAGAGCACGACGTCGTTGCCGGGCTGTTCTGCGAGACCCAGCGCGGTCTCGACCGCACTGTCGCCGCCGCCCACGACGAGGATGCGCCGGTCGCGATACGAGCCCGCGTCGAGCAGGCTGTACGCCACCTTCGGTAGCTCTTCACCGGGGACGCCGAGCTTGCGCGGCACGCCTCGCCGCCCGATCGCAAGGCAGACGTTGCGCGCCGTGTAGACGCCCGACTCCGTCTGGACGAGGAAGCGTCCTCGGTCGTCGCGCTCGAGGCCGCGGAACACCTCGCCGCCGCGGATCGGGAGCGCCTGCTCGATCGCGGTCCGCTGCCAGAGCTCGACCAGCTCCTCCTTGGTGTACGTCCTCTTCTCCATCCGACCGGCGAGGGGCAGGTCGACCGGCTGGGTCAGCACGAGCTTGCGGCGCGGGTACTTCGCCACGGTGCCGCCCGGGTTCGCCTCCTGGTCGATCGTGACGAAGGCGAGCCCGTGCTTCTTGGCCTCGAGGGAGCAGGCGAGTCCGGCGGGACCTGCGCCCACGATGACGAGGTCGAGGACGCCCTCTTTCCGCGCGGTCGTCGGTCCGGCGAGCCGTCGCGCCACCTCGCGGCCCACGGCGCTCCCGTGCTCGATGGCGGTCTTGATCAGCGCGTGCGCGGTCACCTCGCCGGCGAGGAAGAGCCCGGGCGTTCCGGCCGCCTCGAGGTTTTCCTCCACGACGGGGACGTCGGTACGCGTTTCCAGGTTGGCGATCGCGACCGTGATCGCTCCCACGGGACACTCGCGTTCGCAGGCCGAGACTCCCTCGCAGCGGGCGCCGTTCACGACGACGGCCTGCCCGTGCACGATCTCCAGGACTCCGTCCTCGGGGCACACGGCCACACAGGTCGCGCAGCCGAGGCAGCGCGCGAGGTCGACGACCGGGTGCTGGAGCTGGACCGACTCGCTCCCCATACGGAGAGCCCGATCACGCTCGCGAACGGAGCCACCCATGCGGGAGAGCTCCGCGCGACGTGATGCAGCGGCGAACAGCGACAGACCCAGGATCAGGACGACTCCGAAGAGGAGCGTCCAGCTCATCGTTGACCTCCCTCGGAGCGCCGCGTGACGGTACCCCGGAACCCATCTGTCCCTTGGCGGGCAAGGGCGCGCCGGGTGTGACTTCCCCGGACGGAGGATCGACCCCGCGCGGCCCGCCACTTGAGGGAGCCGCGTCTCGCTTCCCCTCGCGCGGCGAGTAGCATGGTCCCGCGCACCTGGAAGAAACGACGTGACCGACCCGGAAAAGAAGCCCCTGAAGCGCCGCCGATGGTGGCTCCGCGGCCTGATCGCCGCCGCGCTCTTCCTGGTCGCGCTGCCCTTCGCGGTGCCCTTCGCCGTGGGCATCTTCGGGCCGGGTGTCCTCGCGAGCCGTCTCGAAGGGGACTACCACGTGACAGCCTCGCTGGAAGAGCTGGCGGTTCGCCCGAGCGGTTCCGTGCGGGCCCGCGGGCTCAGGGTGGACGACCTCGACGAGCGGCCCGTCCTCAGGCTCGACGTCCTGGACGCGAAGGTCGACGTGCTGGGTGCGCTGCGCGGCCGATACGACGTGGACTTCACGGTCGAGGGTTTCGAGCTCCACCTGCGCCGCGACGAGGACGGGCGCTGGAACGTCGAGAGCCTCCCCCGGGAGGAGCCGCGGCGCGCAGGATCCGGCCGTCGGAGCGGCGGCGACGAGGTCGAGCCGCTCCCCGAGATCGCGGCGCGGGTGAAGGTCAGCGACGCCAAGGTCGTCGTTCACGACGGCGACCAGGCGACGGAGCTCGCACTCGTCGCCTTCGAGCTCACGCTCGACGCGCTCGACGGCCCGGCGGAGTTCTCGGGCGAGGGCTTCCTGTCGGGAGCCGGCTCGGGCGGAGGCGCCTTCGACCTCGACGGTGCGATCGTCATGGCCGAGGGCGGTCGCATCGCACCGCGCGGCGAGCTCTCGCTGGCGCTGGGCGAGGTCTTGCTCTCCGGCCTGCGTCCTCTCTTCGCACGCTTCGTCCCGCTCGACGAGCTCGACGGTAGGCTCGCGGCAGCCATTCGTCTGGGTCTCGACTCGACGACGGGCCCGACCGGGGAAGTGAGCGTGACCGCGCTCGACCTCTCCTTCCGCGGGCCGGAGGGTGAGCCTTTCGAGGTGAAGAGTCTCTCCTGCGAGGGCATCGCCTCGTCGGCCGATTCAGGTCCGGGGTCACAGCGTCTGACCGTCTCCGCCGACGACCTGTTCGAGCTCGGTTGGGAAGGGACGACGATCCGGGGCGAAGAGGGAGCGCGAGTTCAGGGGCGACTGACGCTGGCCTCGAAGCTCGACGAGGTCGCCGAGTTCGCGCGCGCCTGGACGCCCGCGCTCGCGGAGCGTGAGCTGACCGGAGCCGTGAACGGATCCGCGGACCTCTCCATCGACCTCGCTCTCGGACGAACCTCGGCCGTCCTCGCGTTCGCGATCACGGACCTCGCGGGATTGGCGGCGGACGGGAACCCGCTCGTTCTCACCGACGGGCTCGACGAGCTGCACTCCTCGGCCCGCGTGAACTTCGACCGCGGAGCATTCGAGATTCCCGAGCTCACGGTCAGCGGTCCGCTCGATCTCCGCGCGAGCGTCGAACCCGTCGCGGGGGAAGACGGTCCTCCGGCGCTCGCGACCGAGTTCACGTTGAACGCGGACCTCGGTCGCGTTCGTCCGCTCCTGGCGGCGTTCACCGCGGAGCCGCCGGGGGTGACCGGGCGGGTCCACTTCGACGGGATCCTGCGGAGCGACGACGATGGGGGCCTCGCGCTCACGCTAGCCGGCACGCCGGAGCGCTTCGTCTTCGAGGGCAGCTCCTTCGAGACGTCGCGCATCGGGCTCGACGCAACCGCGCAGACGGGGGGAGACGCCCTCCCCTTCACGCTCTCCGTTCGCGCAGCCGACGTCGTCTTCACACCCGAGCCGGCCGGGGGCGAGCCGGCGGCTCCGATCGCCACGCCGCGTTTCGAGTGCGACGGCCGCGGTGAGCTCGTCGGTTCGAAGGTCGAGCTGACCGAGCTCGCGCTCGACTCGGACGTCCTGAGCGGAACGATCACGGGAACGATCGAATCCGGGGAGGACGGCCTCGCGTTCGACGGCCTCGTCGGCGACCTGACCTACGTCCCCGACCAGCTGGGCGCGATGCTGGCCGGGCGCCTGCCGGGGGAACTCTCGGGCAGCGAGCCCCGACCGATCTCGTTCGAGCTCACAGGGAAGCCCGGGGAGATGGACGCGGCGTCCCTGCTCGGAGCGCTGGACGGCACGCTCGAGCTGGGCCTCGGCAACTACGAATTCATGGGCTTCGGCCTGGCCGGTGACCTGGTCGCGCAGTTCGACGCGGGAAAGATGGTCCTCGAGGGGATCCTCGGCGCGAACGGAGGAGAGCTCGTGATCGACGGCGCGGTGAACCCCGGCGAGCTCGCCGAGGGCGAACCGAGTGTCCGTCTCGGTGTCCGCGCGGGAGCCGTTCGCGCAAACCCGGAGGTCGCGAGGCTGTTCTCGTTCGTGCACCCGATGTTCGCGCAGGTAGAGGAGCTCGACGGCGGGCTCGACGGTCTGGTCGAGGCCGAGCTCGAGCTCTCCTACGGTGTGCCGCTCGCGTGGGAAGAGCTCGCGCAAGGACTCGCGGCGCTCTCGCTCTCCGCCTTCACGGGAAAGGGGAAGCTCGAGGTGCGCGACATCGCGATCGAGGGCTCCCCGCTGCTCCAGCGACTGAAGGGGGAGCTCCAGAAGGACGCGGCGAAGGAGCTCCGCGTTCGTCCGATGAGCTTCCGCATCGACGGGGGTCGGCTCTTCTACGACAACCCGTGGACCTGGACGATCGCGGACACCGAGACGACCTTCACCGGTTCCGTCGGTTTCGACGAGACCCTCGATCTCGTCTGGAACGTGCCGGTGACGACGAGTCTCGTCGAACGCTACGACTTCCTGAAGTACCTCCAGGGCGACGTTCTGAGTGTTCCGCTCGGTGGAACGGCGAGTCGTCCTCAGCTCGAGTGGAGCGGTCTGATCGACGAGCTCGCGAAGACCGCGCTCACGCGCGGGCTGGGCGACGCGATCGGGCTCGGCGGCGGCGACCGGGAGGATCCGGCCGAGATCCTGGAGCGCGCCGACGCGCTGTGGGCGACGGGTGAGCGGGCCGAGGCCGGGAAGCTCTACCAGCAGATTCGCGAGGACCACAAGCTGTCGCTCGTGTACCTCTTGAACAAGGATCGGATCAAGGAGCGTCGGAAGTTTCAGGAGTGAGAACGGAGCCAGTCCCTCGCTCCGCTCTCACAAACGTGCCCGTGCCCGTGCCCGATTGACGCGTTTCAGGCTCCGATAGGCCGGAACGAAGCAGACGCGAAACACCTCCGCTGCCATCCGCAGCGATTCGCCTACGGAGACGTTTCGTTCCCATCGGGCACGGGCACGGGCACGGGCACGAGAGAGCTACTCTTCGTTCTCGGTGACCTCGTAGGTCAGCGGGATACGAAGCGGCTTCGCTCCCTCCACGAAGACGCGCAGCACCTTCTTGCGCGCGCCCGGTCTCGCGGGCGCCGTCACGACGAGCGGGATCCTCAACGCCGCACCCGGGAGCAAGGTCGTCGGCGAGAAGTCGACGACCGTGCAGCCGCAGCCCGGCTCGACCGCCGTCACGTGGAGCGCCTTCTCGCTCGTGTTGACGATCCAGATCGCCGTCTCGTGGCGCTCCTTCGGTCGGAGAGTGGGGAGCGCGAGTATCGCGGGCGCGGCCGCGAGCAGGTCGTGCTCCTCCGCCGTGGGGACCTCGGGCGCTTCGGCGTCGGCCACCATCGACACCGCGACGTCGAGCTTCGTGTCGTCCGCGAAGAGGAAGTCGATCCGCGCGGACTTGTGCTCTCCGTCGCGGCTCGGGACGTGCGCGTGCACGGGGACCTCGAGGGCGCTTCCCGGCGTGATCTCGCGCGTGGAGAGCTCGCCGAGCTCGAGGCAGCCACAGCCGGACTTTGCCGTCGTCAGTGTCACCGTCTTCTCACCTGTGTTCACCAGCCAGACGCTCGACGCGACCTCGGAATCCGGTGTGTGCCGACCGAGCGTGAGCGCCTCGGGAACGACCCTGACGACCGGGGTGCGTGCCGAGTTCGGTTCGACGGCGACGTCGCCCGGCGGGGCGAGCGCGACGAGAGAGGACAGTGCGAAGTGAATGCAGAACATCTCCATGCCTCCGTTTCTAGAGGTTCGAACAGGCGCGGATCGCGCCGGGATTCGCGCGTGCGGACTATCCGCTCGCGGCGGGAGAGGTGGAGACCCTGACTTCCACCTCGATGGGGATCAGGTCCTCGGTGAGGACGATGACCTTCTGGACCTTCTCCTGACCCCGACCGTTCGGAGCCTGCATCGTGAGCGGGAGCTCGACCACCTCGCCCGGGGCGAGCATTCGCCCGGCCAGGTCGATGAGTGCGAGGCACCCGCAAGTCGGCTTTGCCTCGACGATCTCGTGGGGGAGCTCGTCGGTGTTCGCGATCCACAGCGAGCCGGCCGCCGTACCGCCCGGCTCGACCTCACCCAGGTCGAGCTCGCCAGGCAGCACGCACAGGCCGGGAGTCGCGGCTTCGCACTGTTCCCAGAGCTCGGCGGGAAGACTCGCGTACACGTGCTCGATCGGCTCGAGCAACTGAGTGCGCGGGTGGGCGAGCGCGATCCCGGTCGAGGCAGCGAGCGCGATCGCGGTCCCCGCCAGGCGGAACGTCCGACCCGCGCGGTGTCTCGTGTCCCGCTGGAGGTCCAGGATTCCGCGCAGGCGCCTGGCGAGAGCGCGCCTGGCTCCGACCGCCGACGGTGCGAGCGAAGTCACCGCCGCGCGTCTCCCGGTGCAGAGGGAGAGCAGGGCCTCGACGTATCGAGCCGGCTCCTCGCCCGTCGCGATGACGTAGCGGTCGCACGCCCGCTCGCTCTCCGCTGCGAGGCGGCGGCGGGCGATCCAGGCGAGCGGATTCCAGGGGAACGCGCAGACGAGGAGCTCACCCGCGAGGCTCGCGAGGTGGTCCTTGCGCGCGAAGTGGGCGAGCTCGTGGCACAGGATCGGCGCGAGATGCTCACGCGATAGCGATCGCTGCGGCAAGAAGATCCGCGGATGTCCGCCCCAGGACCAGACGACGGGGGAGGTCACGGCCGTGGAGGACGAGAGCTCCGGGTCGACAGCGATGCCGAGCTCGGCGGCGATTCCGTGCGCGATCCGAGCTGCGCTCTCGTCGGCCAGGGGGCGCGCCTCGAGCGCGATCATTCGCGCCGCGCGGATCCCCGTCGCGAGTCGGACCGCCGCCGCGATCGTCAGGAGACACCACACGACTCCGAGCGCGCGGCCGAGGGTCAGCCACGAGAGAGCCGCCGCGCCGGCGGCAGTCATGTCGGGCGACGGGCCGCTGCTCGCGGAGAGCAGTTCCGGTGACCCAGCGAGGAGCCCGAGCCCCATGGCCCGGCCGACCGCGCTCAACAGGGGAGTCGCGAGTGCTGCCAGGATCGCGACGACGAGCGCCACGTGAGCCCGCGCGGGAGCTCGCGCGAGGAGTGCCGCCGCGAGCAGTCCGGCCGCCAGCCAGGCGGACGATTGCCAGGTGGCGTAGACCGCGAAGCTGTTCGTGTCGAAGACGCTCATCCCTCGAGCTCCTTCCGCTTCTCGTCCACGAGCCTTCGCAGGAGATCGAGGTCGTCGGCCTCGAGGCGGCCATCCTCGAGGAGGTGCTCGAAGGCGACCATGGGGCTCCCGCCGAAGATGCGATCGACGATCTTCCCGAGCGAGCTCTGGCCCTCTTGTTCACGGGAACGCGCGGCACGCCAGACGTAGGTACGGCCCTCGCGTCGGTGCTCCAGCCAGCCGGCTTTCTCGAGCTTCTGCAGGACGCTGAGGATGGTCGTGTAGGCGAGGTCGGAGCCCAGGGCGGCGAGGACGTCGTGGACCGTGCCCTCGCCGAGGCGCCAGAGCGTCTCGACCACGTCGCGCTGGAGAGATCCGAGCTCGTGGAGTTGCTTGCGGGGCATGGGGGAAGGGGGGGGCTGCCGAATACGGCGGCCTTTAGTACTACGTTGGATAGTATTATCGACAGCGCCTCTCCGCAACCTGAATTCCCGCCCCGATCCCGGCGCCGCGGGCGCTTCCGGGGCCTCTTCCTCTTATAAGGGCCCAACGCGCTCCGGCGCCTGCGGCTCGCGGTCGCTGGACGGCCGCCGTACATCGACCACGGACATGACCTCAGAAAAAAGCCCCTTCCTGCCGGCCGCGGCCGTGCGACTCGCCGCCGCCTGGATCCTCGTGGGCGCACTGTTCAAGCTGCTGCTCGGCACGCCCGCCGACCTGCCCGAGATCGTGCGCGAGGTCCCGTTCTCCGATGGACTGGTCTACCGGTCGGTGATCGCGGTCGAGCTCGCGCTCGCGCTCCTCGCCTTCACGCGTCCGCGCCTCGCGTGGGTGCCCGTCGGCCTCCTCTATGTCCTGTTCGAGGTGATCCTCGCCACGCAGATCGCAGAGGGTGCCGACTCGTGCGGATGCCTCGGCTCGAAGGTGACGCTGACGCCCTGGCAGATGGCGGGGATCGACACAGCGCTGCTCGTCCTGATGCTCGTCGCGCGTCCCTGGCGGATCACGTCGCGCGGACTTCCCTTTCGCCTGCTCGTCCCCGGAATCCTCGTGGTCGCGCTCCTCCCGTGGATCTTCGATCGCGAGGTCACCGAGCTGCCGCCCGACGGCGGCAATTCCGCCCGCCCGCTGTACTTCCCGCTCGACATCGACGAGTGGGTCGGCCAGACGATCTACGACTCTCCGCTCGCGGACCTCATCGAGGAGGACATCGGGACGTTGCCGCCCGAGGGGCTGTGGGTCTTGTGGCGCTGGACCTGTGACCACTGTGCCGAGCACCTCGAGGAAATGGTCCGGACGCCGCCCGACGCGATGTTCATCACCCTGGTTCGGGTCCGGGAGAAGCACGACTCCGAGGAGAACCGGGCCGTGTTCTTCATGCCCGAGGGGGCTCACGTCATGCACGTGAACCTTCCGGACTCGGTCGAGTACGTCATCTCGACTCCGGCCGAACTGTGGATCGAGGACGGCGTGATCGTCTCGGCCGAGGAGATCCAGCTCAAGGATCATTGAATGGCGATCGGGGCAGAGTTCTTCCGGGCAGTCCTCGAGTCGACGGCGGACGGCATTCTCGTCGTCGACGAGACGGGCAAGGTCATCACCTCCAACGGCCGCTTCGCGGAGCTGTGGCGGCTTCCCCCCGACTTGCTCGCCCGCGGCCTGGACGAGGAGCTCATCGCGTTCGTGCTCGAGCAGCTGGCCGACCCCACGGCGTTCACGGATCGCATCCGCAGCCTGTACGGGTCGAGGGAGGAGGAGCTCGACGTCATCCCGTTCCAAGACGGCCGCATCTTCGAACGGTTCTCGGCTCCGCTCATACGCGGCGAGGAAGTCGTCGGCCGCGTCTGGTCGTTTCGGGACGTGACGGCGACGCGCAAGACGGAGGTCGCGCTGCGCCGAAGCGAGGAGCGCTTCCGGACGCTCTACAACCTCACTCCCGTGATGCTCCACTCCATCGACGCCGACTGGAAGATCGTCGAGGTCAACGAGCACTGGCTCGAGCGGATGGGGTACACGCGAGACGAGGTGATCGGCAGGAGCGGGACCAGCTTCCTGAGCGAGGAGTCGAAGCGTCAGGCGGAGGGAGAAGGCCTCCCGAAGTTCGTGAAGGAGGGGATCGCTCGCGAAGTGCCGCACCAGTTCGTCACGAAGGACGGGGAGGTCTTCGACACCCTCTTGACGTCGATGGCGCAGTACGACGAGGACGGGGCGTTCGCTCGCTCATTCGCGTGCATCGTCGACGTCAGCGAGCGAAAGCGCGCCGAGGAAGAGCGGCAACGCCTCGAGCGACAGATCCTCCACGCGCAAAAGCTCGAGAGCCTCGGCGTTCTCGCCGGTGGAATCGCTCACGACTTCAACAACCTGCTCGTCTCCATCCTCGGGAACGCCGATCTCGCCCTCGCTCACCAGGCCGCCGGGACGCCCGCACACGAGCTCATCGAGGAGGTCGTCGGTGCGGGGCAGCAGGCAGCCGACCTCTGTCGCCAGCTCCTGGCGTACTCCGGAAGCGGTCGTTTCCGCGTCGAGGCAATCGACCTCTCCGAGCTCGCGCAGGAGATGATCCACCTGCTCGAGGTCTCCATTCCGAAGCGCGTGGCCCTGCGCTGCGAGTTCGAGCCCGACCTCCCCGCCGTCGAGGTGGACGTCAACCAGATCCGCCAGGTGCTCATGAACCTGATCACCAACGCCGGTGAGGCGATCGGGGAGGAGGAGGGCGAGATCGTCGTCGAGATCCGCAAGGTCGACTGCGACGAGCGAACGCTCTCGACGACGATGTTCGCCGAGGACGTGAAGCCCGGACCCTACGTCCTCTTGAAGGTGTCCGACACCGGTGACGGCATGGCCGCCGAGACCAAGCAACGGATCTTCGACCCGTTCTTCTCCTCGAAGGCGACGGGCCGGGGCCTCGGGCTGGCCGCGACACTCGGTATCGTTCGCGGCCACGGCGGGACCCTGTCCGTCGATTCCGCCCCCGGCGAGGGCGCGAATTTCCGGATCCTGATTCCCGCGAGCGAGCTGCCGACCGTCTCGATCAGGCGTGCGGACTCGCGCGACAATCACGTCGGCGCGGAGGAGCTCGTCCTGGTGGTCGACGACGAGGAGGGTGTGCGAAAGGTCTCGCGCCGCATCCTCGAGCGGGCGGGGTTCCGGGTCCTGATCGCCGAACGCGGCGAGCACGCACTCGAGATTCAGGAGGAGCGCGCCGACGAGCTCGCGGTGGTGGTGCTCGACCTCATGATGCCCGGTATGGGTGGAGAGGCGACGCTGCGCGCCCTGCGCCAGAAGAGCTCCGACCTCGCGATCGTGCTCTCGAGCGGCTACGACGCCGAAGCGGCGATGCAGAGATTGACCGGAGCGGACCGGCCGGACTCCTTCGTGCACAAGCCCTATCGCCGCCAGGAGCTCGTGCACGCGGTGCTCGAAGCGCTGAAGGCGCGCGTCCGCGGTAGCTGAGCCGCGGTCGCGACTCAGGTGCCTTCGAGCAGCGCGTTCGCGGCGGAGGCCAGTCGAAAGTCGCGGTCGGTCACTCCGCCGGAGGCGTGCGTCACGAGGTCGATCGTCACGCGGTTCCAGCTGTTCGACCAGTCGGGGTGGTGGTCCTGCTTCTCGGCCGCGAGCGCGAGCCGCGCCATGAAGCCGAAGGCCGCGCTGAAGTCGGCGAAGACGAGCTCGCGGTGGAGCTTCTCGTCGATCAGGTCCCAGCCCGCGATCTCGGGCAGTCTCCGGCGAATCTCCTCCTCCGTCAGCTTCTTCGGCAGCGTCATGGTCCACTCTCCGCCCGTGCTGTTGCGACGATCAGGTCTTCGGTGATGCAGAAGCGACACTCGAGGCCGAGTGCGTCCGGGAGCTCGTCCTTCTCCGGGTCCACATGGGCCCGGAACGCGCCGCGGTCGAGGTCGATCTCGAGGTCGACGTCGGAGAAGTCGAGGAAGCGTCCGGTCAGCGGGTGCTGGCACTTGTAGAAGGCTTCCTTCGCGCAGAAGACGAGCTTTACGAGGAGCCCTCGGTCCGCCGCGGGTCGGGAGGACAGCCAGACTCGATCGCGCTCCGTACAGATCTTGCGGGTGAGCTCGTCCTTGACCGCGACGGCCTCCTCGACGTCGAGCCCCACGCTCTGCAGGCCGGCCGGAGCGACCGCGCCGGCGGCGACGACGCAGAACGAGCGCGAGTGGGTGATGCTGCCCGTGAAGCCCGCAGGCCAGACCGGCGCGCGTCCACCGTTCGTGACGAGAGGGCCGCGAGGCGCCCCGATGCGTGCCAGTGCCCGTCGGGCGAGCACGCGACCGGCCACGAACTCATTCCTCCGCTTCGCCACCGCGCGAGTGATCATGGCTTCTTCTTCGGGGTAGAGCTCCCCCTCGACCGCTCCCGGGACGCCGACCTCGACGGCGACACCGGCTCCGATCAACTCCTCGACCTGGCGCGCATCCACGGGGCGCATTCTAAGCGCGGCGCGCCGGTTGCCGTCGGATCCGCGCCCCGCTACAAGGGCGATCCATGGAGCCGTTCCAGATCCTCGCCCTCATGCTCGTGACGGCGGCGGTTCTGGCCTGGGGCAACCACCGGTTCGTCGGGCTCCCGACGACGATCGGCGTGATGCTCGCCGCCCTCGGCATGTCGCTCGGGCTGCACGTCATGCACGCGCTCGGGGTTCCCGTGCGAGAGCCCGTGGTCGAGATCCTGAGCGGGATCGATTTCTCCCACGCCCTGCTCGACGTGATGCTCGCGTTCCTGCTCTTCGCCGGAGCGCTGCACGTCGACATCGGGGACCTGCTCGGGAACAAGTGGATCATCGGAGGGCTCGCGACCTTCGGGGTCCTGCTCTCCACTCTGCTCGTCGCCGCGCTCTTCTGGCTCGCGGCGGGAGCGCTCGGCATCGAGCTCCCCTTCCTGCACGCGATGCTGTTCGGCGCGCTGATCTCTCCGACCGATCCCATCGCGGTGATCGGGATCATGAAGCGCGCCAAGGCGCCCAAGTCGCTCGAGAACAAGATCGCGGGAGAATCGCTCTTCAACGACGGGATCGGCGTCGTCGTGTTCACCGTCCTCGTCGCGTTCGCGGGTGCGGGCCATGCCGGTGAGTCGATCGACGCGGGTGCGGTCGCCGAGCTCTTTGCCATCGAGGTCATCGGAAGCCTCGTGCTCGGGCTCTCCTTCGGCTACCTCGCCTACTGGATGCTCCGCACCGTCGACAACTACCACGTCGAGGTCCTGATCACGCTCGCGCTATGCGTAGGCGTCTACGCGCTCGCGGCGAGCTTGCACAGCTCCGGCCCGCTGGCCGTCGTGACGGCCGGCCTCTTGATCGGGAACACCGGACGCCGCACGGCGATGTCGCCGAAGGTCGTCGAGCACGTCGACACCTTCTGGGAGCTCATCGACGAGATCCTGAACGTCGTACTGTTCGTGCTGGTGGGGATGGAGGTCCTGATCGTTCCCTTCGAGGTGAGCCACCTCGTCCTGGGGCTCGCTGCGATCCCGCTCGTTCTCGTGGCTCGCTTCCTCGCGGTCGGCGGAGCCGTGACCGTGCTGCGCCCCTTGCGCTCCTTCACGCCGCACGCGATCAAGGTGATGACCTGGGGCGGACTGCGCGGCGGGATCTCGGTCGCGCTCGCTCTGCTCCTGCCCACGGATCTTCCGTCGCGCGACCTGATCCTCACGGCGACCTACGTCGTGGTGATCTTCTCGATCACCGTCCAGGGCCTCACGATCGGGAAGCTCGTCGCCATGATCCCCGCGCCCGAGACCGCCGCGTCGCCCAGGCCGCCGGGCGGACCGTGATCCGGCTCGGGTGAGAAGGCGCGGACGCGCGGTCGACGGTACATTGTGCGGCATGACTCCCCAGAGCCTTCTCGCACCTCTCGTCGCCCTCTCCCTCGTCGCCTCGTGCCAGATCGTCGGCGAGACCGGCCGCTCGCAGACCGCCTGGATACCCGAGAGCGTCCTCGTCCCGATGTCGCTCCAGGCCTACGAAGACGAGACCGGGAAGTTCCCCCTGATCACGAGCGGTCCGGAGCACGCGATGCTGCAGCGCCTGGGTGCGAGGATCGCCACGGCCTCGGGACTGACCGCGAACTGGGAGTTCCGGCTGGTGGACGGGCCGAGCGTGCCGAACGCATTCGGGCTCCCCGGCGGCTAGGTCGCCGTCTACAGGGGTCTGCTGACCGTGACGCGGAACGTGGTCGCGCT
>JAJDET010000223.1 GCA_029259655.1 Planctomycetota bacterium | reverse complement strand
GACATGAGCGGCTGCTCGGGCAGCCAGGCCGTCGCCGTGACGATCCGCGAGCTGGCTCTGGGGCTCGTACGCCCCTTCGAGGTGGGCCGCGTGTTGGTGAAGGAGCTGTCCGTCGGCCTCATCAACGGGGCGGCGCTCGGGCTGCTCATCGGGATCGTGGCGTGGCTCTACCAGGGCGAGCTGTGGCTCGCGGTCGTCGTGGGCGGGGCCCTCGCGGCGAACACCGTCGTCGCCGTGTCGATCGGGGGAGCCGTCCCGCTCCTGCTCCGCCGGTTCGGATTCGACCCGGCTCTGGCGTCGGGGCCGATCCTCACGACCGTGACCGACATGTGCGGGTTCTTCCTGACGCTGAGCCTCGCGGCCGCGGCCTTGGCGCGCGTCTCCCCATGACCAAGTGGTGCCGTGCGCTTTCCGGAATCCGCGGTCTGACCCCTTCGGTGGTCGGCTTCCGACTTCCGAGCGGAAGAGCCGTTCGTGTGCGCGCTGCGCTGAATGCAAACGCCTCGAGGACCTTCGCGAAGCCCTCTTTCGGGATGGCGCGGGAGTCTCGTTCGTTCCCCGCAGCAAGCGGCACGTTGGTTGCTCCCGATATCGAATGCAGGCGCGACTGTGCGCCACGACCATGAGTCACCCGAAGAAGAAGGAAGAGCCGCCTCCCCCGTCCGAGGCGCCGACCTCCGCGCCCCGAACGCCCCGGGAAGCTCACCCTCCGAAGGAGAACGACGATCCCGGGGCGGCTCCTACCCGACCCGTGGCCAGGCCAAGGCCGAGCGGACCGAAGTATCCCCGGCCCTTGCGCTAGGGGGGGGTCCTCTTGGCTCTCTCTCACCCTCGGGGCGGAGCCGCGCTTACGATCACGACGCCGTGACGAACGACGAGCCTGCCGAACGCGCAGACGAAGAGGCCCCGAAAGGGCTCGGGACCTTCGCTGGCGTCTTCACGCCCAGCATCCTGACCATCCTCGGGATCATTCTCTTCTTGCGGCTCGGGTTCGTGGTCGGAAACGCCGGGCTCGGACGCGCGCTGGCGGTGATCCTGCTGGCGAACCTGATCTCGGTGCTGACCTCGCTCTCGCTGTCGGCCATCGCGACCAACTTCAAGGTACGGGGCGGCGGCGACTACTACCTCATCTCTCGCACGCTCGGTCCGGAGTTCGGCGGCGCCATCGGCATCGTCCTCTTCCTGGCCCAGTCGGTGTCGGTGGCCTTCTATGCCATCGGTTTCGCCGAAGGTGTAACCGCGCTCGTCGACTGGTTGCCGCCGCGCGCGGTCGCGGGAGCGGCGTTGCTGCCCCTGTTCGCGCTGTCCTGGATGGGGTCGGACTGGGCCACTCGATTCCAGTACGCGATCATGCTGGTGCTGTTCCTCGCGATCAGCGCCTTCGTCGTCGGTGCGGTGCAGGTATTCGATCCGGCCGTCCTGGCCGCGAACTGGTCGCCGTCGGGAGACCTGACGTTCTGGGCGATCTTCGCGCTGTTCTTCCCCGCTGTGACGGGGTTCACCCAGGGCGTCAGCATGTCGGGCGAACTGCGCGATCCGGCGCGCAGCCTGCCAACCGGTACGTTCGCGGCCGTCGCGCTGTCGATCTTCATCTACATCGCCGGAGCAGTTCTCTTCGCGGGAGCACTCCCCGGGGCAGAGCTCGTGGCGGACTACGGCGCCATGGGCCGAGTGGCTCTGGTCCCCGGCCTGATCAGCGTGGGCATCTTCGCGGCCACGCTCTCCTCTGCCCTCGCGTCCTTCCTCGGCGCGCCGCGCATCTTGCAGGCGCTGGCGAGCGACCGCCTGTTCCGCTTCCTCAAGCCCTTCTCGAAGGGCGAGGGTGCATCCGACAACCCGCGTCGGGCCGTGCTCCTCAGCTTCGCGATCGCCGCGGTGACGGTCGTCGTCGGGGACCTGAACGTCGTCGCCCCCGTGGTCTCGATGTTCTTCCTGATCTCCTACGGGCTCCTGAACTACGCGACCTACTACGAGGCCTCCGCCGCCAGTCCTTCCTTCCGTCCGCGCTTTCGCTGGTATCGCCCGCGGGCGAGCCTTCTCGGCTGTCTCGTGTGTGGCGGGACGATGCTGGCGATCGACCCGATGGCGAGCGCGATCGCAATCGCAGTGCTGCTTGTGATCCATCAGTATCTCGCGCGGGCCGGTGGTCCGGATCGCTGGGCCGACGGGAGCCGTTCGGCGCTGTTCCAGCGCGTGCGCTCGAGCCTGCACGGGATGGGCGGAATCACGGAGCACGACCGCGATTGGCGGCCCGTCGTGCTGGCCTTCTCCGACGATCCGGCGCGGCGGGAACGCATCGTTCGCTTCGCCTCCTGGATCGAGGGCGGCAGCGGCCTCACCACGGCAGTGCGCTTCGTTCAGGGTGAAGGCGTCATCGTCCGGACGGAATCGCTCCGCTCCGAGGAGTTGCTTGCGATCGAGATCCGCGAGCGAGAGCTCGAGGCGTTCGTGCGGGTCGTCACGACCAGCGATCTGGAGGTAGCGCTCCCGGTGTTGCTCCAGGCATCCGGGCTCGGCCCCATTCGCCCGAACATCGCGCTATTCAACTGGTTCGACCGAGAGGAGACGGCCGAGGACGCGCCGGCAATGCGGTCGTACGGCAGCTACCTGCGCACCGTTCTGCGCAATGGCTGCAACGCGGTCGTCCTTGCGGCGCGCAGCGAGGCGTTCGAGGGCCTGACCGTCGAGGGTGGCGGACCGCGCAGGATCGACGTCTGGTGGCGCGGGGGCGCGAGCAGCAAGCTCGCGCTGCTCCTGGCTTACCTGGCGAGTCGCCGCGAGCCCTGGTCGGACGCCACCCTGCGGGTGCTGGCCGAATGCTCGCCCGGGAGCTCCGAAGCCGAGACGTTGGTGGCGCTGCGCGCCGAGCTGGACGATGCGCGAATCGCCGCGGAGGTGGTGATCGTCGGGGATGCGAGCTGGACCACGATGCGCGCAGCGTCGAACGAGACCTCCCTGGCATTCGTGACTTTTCGCATCGGGGATCAGGGGCTGTGTGACGCCGACGGAGAGGCGCTACCGACCTCGCTCGACGGACTTCCGCCGATGGCGCTCGTCCTGGCGGCGCGGGACATCGACCTCGAAGCGCAGCCGGACGAGGGCGCTCAGGCCGACGTGGCCCGCGTACTCGACGCACACGAGGACACCGATGAGCGCGCGCACAAGCTACGCGCCGAGGCCGACGAGCTGCGCGCAGCCGCTCGAGCCGGAGCGGAACACCTCGAGTCCCTGCGCGCGGCCGGCGCACCGTCCGAGGAGCTGGAGGCCGCGCGGAAGGAGGCCGATCGCAGCGAAACGGAAGCGGCCGACGGGGAGCGCAAGGCGAAGAAGTCCGAGGCCAAGGCCCTGGACCTCGGTCGCCAGGTCCAGGAAGTCGAAGGCATGCAGGCGGGCGACGCGCCGGAGCAAGCCGAGGGTGATGCCGACGGCTAGCCCGGACTATTCTTGAGCCGCGAGGCCGAACGCCTCGATTCGGTTCCTGCCGGTACTTTGCGCGTGC
>JAJDET010000222.1 GCA_029259655.1 Planctomycetota bacterium | reverse complement strand
GCGATGCGAGCGGGAGGACCGCCGGCGCCGACCTGACCGACGCGATCGGCGACTACGCGGTCACGGGTCTCGCCGCCGGGACCTACACGGTGTACGCGTCTCCGCTCGACTCGCCCGTGTCGGCGGGGAACCTGACGGCCGGACACACGATTCAGACCGACTTCGAGCCGGGCATCTACGGCGCTCCGGCGGTCCTGGGCCCGACGGACACCGTCGCCATGGGGACGCTCCTCGTCGGGGCCGACGTCGCGATCAACCTCGGCGCGGCCGGCGAGGCGTTGCCCGTCCCCGGAATCGCGGATGGAACGCTGCGCGTGGTCTCGCTGCGCGGGACCGGGCTCGTCAACGGCTCGACCCTGACGGTCAGCGACCCGGCGCTCACGGTCTCGCCCGTCGTGTGGCTCGGGACCCAGGTCAACTTCCAGCTCACGGTGGCGCCCGGGACGCCTGCCGGGCACGTGGACGCTCAGGTGGTGAACGGACTCTCCGAGCTGGCGATCCTCCCGGCCGCCATCGAGGTGGTCGCTCCGTCCCCGACCGTGACCAACTGCAACCCGGCGACCGGCCAGTCCGGGGGCGGGTCAGCCCTCACGCTCACGGGAACGGGCTTCAACGCGGGCGCGCGGGTCGTCATCGGCGACCAGATCTACGTCGACGGCGACGCCGGGGGTGCGACGGTCGTGAATGCGACGACGATCACACTCACGACCGCTCCCATGCTCACCGGCACTCACGACGTGGTCGTCGTCGATCCGTCGGGGACCGAGGGGCGCCTCACGAACGGCTACACCGCGGACGTGATCCCGGTGCTCGACAACGTCTTCCCGACGGCCGGGACGTCCGTCGGTGGGAGCGACGTCGTCTTGACCGGCTCGAACTTTCAGGCCGGGATCCAGGTCCGGATCGACGGCGTGAGCCAGCCGATGGTCACCTTCGAGAGCGCGAGCACGGTGCGCGTGACGACGCAGGCAGGCGTCGCCGGCGGTCCGTACGTGCTCGAGGTGGAGAACCCGGGCGGGTCCCTCGCGCAGAGCGCGTTCGCCTACGTCGCGCAGTCCGACCCCGACGTCGCCACCGTCGATCCGGTCAGCGGAGCCGCGGCCGGCGGCGATACGGTGCGCGTGATGGGAACCGGCTTCACGGCGAACACCACGGTCGAGTTCGACGTCGACCCGGACACGGGGCAGGGCGGCCTCGCCGCCACCAGCGTGACGTTCGTCGACGCGAACAACCTCGACGTCGAGACTCCGGGGCACGCCGGTGGCGTGGTTCCGGTCATGGCGCGGGACACCTCCACCGGACAAGCGATGGTGTTGGCTGCAGGGTTCACCTTCTCGGTGCCGAGCAGCAGCGGAGGCGGCGGGTGCTACACCCGCGATGTGGACGAGATCGTGCCGTGGCGCGATGCGCTGCTCGGGAGCGCCTGGCTCCTGTTGCTCGGGATGTATGTCTCGTGGCGGGCCTGGCGGGTGCGTGGCGCGCAGAGCGTGGCGACCGACCGATAACAGGGAAGACGCCGCCGCGCACGGGCTCGGGGAAGAGAGGCGGAGAGGTTCTGGCGGGGGGGTAGGACCTTCCGTACAACCCCGGCCCATGGGGTTCGTACTTCGTACCGCGCTCGCCGGTTTCGCGATGCTCGCCGGCGCCTGCGGGGGCGCGGGGAGATCGAACCCGGTTCTGATCGTCGGGATCGACGGCCTGGAACCGGCCGTTGTCGCCAGGCTCCTCGCCGAGGGCAGGCTTCCGACACTCGCCTCCTTCGCGAGGGCGGGGGTCGTCGGGCGGATCGAGAGCATGGTCCCGACCTACTCGCCCGTGATCTGGACGACCATCGCGACCGGGCAACTCGCGGAGGCCCACGGGATCGACTTCTTCCACGACGGGCAAGGGAAGCCGTTCACCAGCAACGCGCGCGAGGTGCCGGCTCTCTGGAACCTCGTCTCCGACGCCGGGCGCACCGTCAACTGCGTGGGCTGGTGGAACACCTGGCCCGCGGAAACCGTGAACGGGCGGATGCTCTCGAGCTACGCGGCGCAGGCGCAAGCCGAGATCATCTGGAAGCCCGGTGTCTGGGAGAACCTCGAGGACCAGGTCTGGCCGCCCGACCTGCTCGAGGAAATCGAGCCGGCGATGGTCTTCTCGAGCGATGTGGAAGAGGTGCGCGACCGGTTGTACCGCGCATTCCCGAGGCCCGGCTCGCTCGACCCGATCACCGAGAAGTCGGTCACCGACCTCGGCTGGACCTACGCCGCGGACCTGACGGCGGCGAACGTGACGGTCCTGTTGCAGCGCGAGCACCCGGCCGACCTGACCCTTGCGTATCTCGCGCTGCCCGACGTCGCGGGGCATCGCTTCTGGAGCTATCACGAGCCGGACGCCTACGGGTACGAGGTGCCCGAGCCGGCGCGCAGTGACTTCGCGACCTACGTCGAGGCCGCGCACATCGAGGCCGATCGGCTCCTCGGCCAGATCCTGGCCGCGGCGCCCGACGACGCGAACGTCCTCGTGCTCTCGGACCACGGGATGCACGCCGACGACCTGGACGATCCGACCACGGGCCAGAGCGGGCACCACCGCGACGGCCCGCCGGGCCTCTTCGCCGCGCGCGGGCCCCAGGTCCGGTCCCTCGGCAGCCTGCTCGGCGACCCTGCCAGCGGCACCCTCGGGCACGTGCTCGAGGTGGCGCCCCTCGCGCTACGGCTCCTCGGGGTCGAGGTCCCCGAGCACTGGCTCTCGCTGCGGGCGCAATCGGAGCTGGCGTCGGTCCTGGACGAGGCCTGGAGCGCGGCGAACCCGGTGGTCACGGGCCCGAACCCCGACCCGAGCTTCCGGCCGGCCACTCCTTCACGACTCCCCGCAGCCGACCTCGACAAGAAGTTCAACGAAGCCTTCAGCAAGCTCGGGTACGCGGTGGGAGAATGAGCGAGCCGTGAGTCACACGATCGCTTTCGATATCGAGGTCGCCGGATTCCCCTGGGAGGAAGTCGACGAGATCACGCGCGGCTACCTGCTCAACCGGGCTCGCGACGAGACCGAGCGCGAGGCCGTCTCCGAGCGGACGGCGCTCTTCCCCGGACTCGGGAAGGTGATCGCGATCGGGCTCTGGAACGTAGAGGCGAGTCGCGGGCTCCTCCTGCTCGAAGGCGAGAGCACGCCTCAGCGTGAGTGGGAGAAGGTCCAGCACTCGGATATCCAGCGCGGCGACGAGCAGGAGATCCTCGAGCGCTTCTGGGAGATCGTCGGGAACAAGCGGCCGCGTCTCGTGTCCTACAACGGCCGCGGCTACGACGGACCGATCCTGATGATTCGCTCCGCGCAACTCGGCGTGAAGCCGACGTCGAACCTCTTGCCGTACCGCTACGACATCGCGCAGCACTGCGATCTGTTCGACGTCTTCTCGTTCCAGGGCGCCTACCGCGAGCGCTTGAACCTGGACTACTGGTGCCGCCGCTTCGACGTCGAGAGCCCCAAGGGCTCGATCGACGGCTCGCAGGTCGCGCGCGCCTATCGGCAGGGGAAGATCGAGGACATCGGCGAGTACTGCTTGCGCGACGTCCGCGCGACGGCGGAGCTCTACGAGAAGGTCGCGGGAACGCTCTTGCCGCTCTTCAAGGGCGGTCCGGCCGCGAGCTGATCGGACCGTGACCGCGCGCGCGCTCGTCGGTCCCGCTCTTCTGGCCCTGGTCGCGTGCGGCGGGGGCGAGCCGGCGATCGGCGTGCAGCACCTCGACTTCACGCTCGCCGACGGTCGCTCGTCGGCGGCGGTGCTGAGTGCGAAGCGGGGCGTCGTCCGCGAGCTCACGGGCGACTGGCGCTTCGGCGACCCGGACACTCCGAGCGTCGACGGCGTGGCTTCGGACTGGAAGGGCTCCCTCACGGGCGAGCTCGCGGTCGGGGCGCGCGAGGTCGACGTCGTCGAGCTCGACGTCGAGGTCGGAGCTACCGGCCCGATCTACCTGCAGTGGCGGCCGAGCGAAGACACCGCGCCGGAGCGCGAGTGGCCCGCCGGGCAATACCTGGCAGCACGCGTCCGCGGGAACGGCGTCGAGACCGTGCAGTTCAGCGTCGGCGAGCATCCGGCGTGGTGGGGGAGCGACGTCGGTCGCTGGCGCGTGAGCCTTGCCTCCGGTCGGTTGCGCGCCGTGCGCTTCGTCCAGGTCGGGTTCGTGCTCGGCGACGAGCCGCACGAGAACGACGGCGGGCTCGTCGCGATCGAGCGCGACGCGCGGCGCGTCTTCCCCTCGGACGCGGGGGCGCTCGTCGCCGCGGCGCGCGTCCCGCGGAGCGGTCGTTTCGCCGCGTCCCTCGCTCTGACCGGAAGCGTCGAGGTGGACGCGGTCGAGGTCCGCGTGCGCCTGCGCACCGGTAGCGGAACCTGGCGGGAGGTCGGCCGGTCCACGGCCCGGCGCGGAGGCTGGAGCCCGATCGAGTGCGACCTCGCGCGCTACGCCGGCGACGTCGTCGAGCTCTCCCTCGAGACCGGCGGCGACGTCACGTCCGAACCCGCTCGCGCGCGCGTCCTCTGGGCCAACCCCCGCATCACCGGTGAGCTGGTTCGCGATCGGCGCCCGGACATCGCGCTCGTGACGCTCGACACGACGCGCGCCGACGCGGTCGGTGAGGGACGCCACACGCCCGTTCTCGACCGAATGGCAGAGGGTGCGCTCGTCTTCTCGAACGCCTACGCGCCGACCAACTCGACCCAGCCCTCGCACACGTCGCTCTTCACCGGGGTCGCGATGCAGGATCACGGCGTCGTGGACAACTACTCGCGCCTGCCTGAGCGCGCCATCACCGTGGCGGAGCGCCTGCGCGGCGCCGGCTATCTGACCGCGGCTGCCGTGAGCCAGCCCTGTCTCGGGCTCGGGACCGGTCTGGCGCGCGGGTTCGACCGCTTCCTTCAGCCGAGCGATCGGTCACACCTCGACGGGCGTGGGACGATCGAAGGAGTGCGGCGCTGGATCGCGGAGACGACCGATGCGCCGCTCTTTCTCTGGGTCCACCTCTACGACCCCCACACGCCCTACGCGCCTCCCGAGGACTTCCTGCGCGAGTATCCCCCGGAGGAGCCGGCGCGGCGTGTCACGCCCCCGACGCTGCCCGAGCTCGACCGCTGGCCGCCGGACCGGGAGTTCCTCACCGGGACGACCAGTCTCGCCCACGCGCGTTTCCTGTATGCCGCAGGCGTGTCCTACGCCGACCGGCTCCTCGGCGAGCTCGAGGTCACGTTCGAGCAGGCGGGGCGGGCGGACGACACGGTCTGGATCATCACCGCCGACCACGGCGAGTCGCTCGGCGAGCGCGGGAGCTTCTTCAACCACCTCGGTCTGTTCCCCGAGACAACGCGCGTTCCCTTGTTCGTGCGGCTGCCCGACGCGTCGCTGTCGGGCGAGATCGAGGCGCTCGTGTCGGGTGTCGACGTCGCGCCGACCTTGCTCGAGCTGGCGGGCGTCTTCGACCGCCTGCCCTCGCGCGGAGAGAGTCTCCTGCGCGCGGCCCGACAGGGCGTTGCACCGGATCGCCTCGTCTGGTTCGAGCACTCGAGCAACCACCAGGTCGGGTGCACCGACGGCCGGCACTACTTCGTGACGACGCTCACGGACAAGATGACCTTCGGGCACGAGCCACGGCGCGATCCGGAGGGGCGGCGCGTCTCGGTTGCGCCGCGCGTCGCACGGGGCGCGACCTGGTTGTTCGACCTCGAGGCCGATCCGGGGCTCGAGAACGACCTGTCCGAGACCGAACCCGAGCTGCTCGAGCGGTTCCGGGGCGAGCTCGAGCGCTGGCGTGCCACCGCGGGCGGGCTCGAGGCCGAGGCGCGCGACATGACGCCCGAGGAAGAGGCCGCGATCTCGAACCTGGGCTACGCGGACCAGCGCGACTGATGACGGTACGGAGCCGCGACAACTAGCAGCAGATTCGCCGGCTTGCGCGCGTGAACTCGTAGGGGCCTTGCCCGGCGAATCTGCTGCTAGTTG
>JAJDET010000221.1 GCA_029259655.1 Planctomycetota bacterium | reverse complement strand
GCTCGGGGCCGTTGCGTTCGGATTCCTCGCGATCGCGACCCCAGAGCCCGCTTTCGCCGGCAAGGGCGGCAAGGGCAAGCCGAAGCCGCCCCCGCCGCATGCCTGCGGCTGCGCGGAGGTGATCGTCTTCGGCGACATCGTATGCGTGCTCGAGGACTGCGGTCTCGACTGCGTGTACGTCTGCACCGGCCTGTAGGACCGCTGTCATGCAGCTGCCCCGACGCGACGCGTCGCGCCGGGGCAGCTTCGGTGACGAGTCGGGCCGTACGGAACCTCGTTCCTCAGTCGCCGAGCGAATCGAGGCATGTCTCCGGGCGTGCGTGCACCGCCGCACCGTGGCGGACGCGATCGTCGGTGCCTTCCTCACGCGCCACGATGCCCCGGAGGCCGTCGTGTTCGAGCCGCGCGCACACATCACAGGGCACTGCTGCGGTGACATCCGAGTGGCGACCCCACGGGTCCAACCAGGGCGCCTCGGGCCCCGACCATGGCGACCGGCGTTTCCCGGACGGGAAGTACACGATCATCGTCCGCGCCTGCAGGAGAGCGACTGCTGGTACTGGGCCCCAACGGGCTCGGTCTTCTCTTCCGTTGAGACTTCCGGCAACTCGAGGTCACGCTCGCGGAGGTGGCGGGATACTAGAGCTGTCATGGGAACGAACCCGCTCTCTGTCGACGAGCTCCTGGCACAGCAGGGGTGGATTCGCGCTCTGGCACATCGGCTCGTGGCCGAATCCTCCGAAGCCGACGACTCCGTCCAGGATGTGTTTCTGGCCGCCCTCGAGCACCCCCCGGCGTCAGGAAAACCGCTCGGTCCGTGGCTGGTGCGAGTGCTTCGGAACCGTGTTCTCAAGGGAGGTCGCAGCGAGGTCCGGCGGCGCGAGCGCGAACGGCGCATGTCGGAGGACCTGCCCCGACCGGACGAGCTGGTCGACCGGGTCGAGCTGCAACAGGAACTTGTCCGAGCCGTTCTGAGTCTCGATGAGCCCGACCGCTCGGCGCTCTTGCTGCACTACTTCGAGGAGCTACCCGCGGTCGAGATTGCCCGCCGCCAGGGGCTCGCACCGGCAGCCGTCCGCCAGCGCTTGAAGCGCGCCCGCGAGAGGCTGCGTGAGGCACTCGATAGACGAAACGGGGGAGACCGCGACGCCTGGAGTCTGGCGCTCCTGGCGTGGGCTACTCCCGAAACTGCCCCGGCCTCCGCGCCACCGGACTCGACGGTCTTCGAGGATTCCTCTTCCCTTCGGAGACACGCGATGAAGACCGCCCTGTCCCTGGTCGGAGCGACCGCCGTGGTGAGCGGCTTGGTGTTCCTCGTGCGCGATTCGAACGAGGAAGTCGACCCGCTCGAATTCGTCCTCTCTACGCCGGCCCCTCCTCCTCCAGCGTTCCAGGAAACGGGAGGCTCAGCGTCTGACGCCCGCCGTTCGATTGCCGGTTCCCCGGATCGCCCAAGGGAAGAGCCGCCCGCCTCCGGGCTCCCTTCGACCGGCACCCTGGAAGTCGTGGTGGTCCGCGCGGACGGTTCGCCGGGCGAGGAGGAGTGGGTCCTGATCGAGACCGATGCGCCACGACACCCGTTCGCGGAGGAGATCCGCGTTCGCACGGATGGACTCGGCCGGGCGACGCTCGAGCTCCAGGCCGACTCGGTCGGCGCCGGTCTCCTGCGGCGCGGTGACTCTCTCGATTGGGTCGAGCTCGGGGCCGGCGAGACGCAACGCATCGAGCTCGAGTTGCCGGTCGGCTACACGATCGAGGGGCGGTTGGTCGACTCCGAAGGACGGCCGATTGCGGGTGGAAGCCTGTGGGTCAGCGAGCCATGGTCCCGCAGGCACGGTCACGTCTTGGCCAGGAGTGACTCACAGGGGCACTATCGCTTGGCGGGTCTGCAGCCGGACGGAATGCACTGGTTCTTCGCCTTTGCGCCGGACCATGCACCCTCGGGCGCCGGCTATCTTGATGCGGCGCCGGGCAGCGTCGTTCAACACGACATCGTGCTCGATCGTTCCGGCGGAGCCGTCGATGGACGCGTGCTTGCTCCGGACGGCAACCCCTTGGCCGGAGCACAGGTTCTCGTCGGTTTCGATCACGCGCACTGGGACGGGCCGCGCCCGCGTCGCACGAAGACGGATATCGAGGGCAGCTTCACGATCGAGGGACTGAAGCCCGGCCCCATGCCGCTCATGGCCCGTGCGACGGGCTATTCGGCCGTGCAGCAGGAGCTCACCGTTCTCGCTTCGGGTCGACAAGGGGTGACGCTCCGCCTGGGTCCGGAGGCGCGCATCACCGGACGCGTGTTGGACCTGGATGGCGAGCCGCTGGCCAAGGCCCGCGTCGGCGTGGAGGGTGTACCTCGCTTCGTCGCTGCCACGACTCTCACCGATGACGCGGGGCGCTACGTGCTGTCAGGCCTGAGTGCCGGGCGCGCTCGGCTGGTCGCACGACACGAGGAGACTCGCGCTGAAATCGAGCTCCTGCTCTCGAGCGACGCGGACTCCGAGTGGTCACCCAGGCTGCAGCCGATACCGACTGTGGCCGGGGTCCTCCTCGACGCCTTCGGTGACCCCGTGGGCAAGCGCGAGCTCTCCCTGCGCGAAGACAACGAATTCGGGCGTGGCGTCGAATACACGTTCACCGACGACCGGGGGAACTTCTCCTTCGGGACCCGACGCGACGTCGATCACCTTCTGCTCGTCCAGGCCCCTGCACTCGACCTGCCGGACGGGCGTCTCGGACGCGCACCCGATGTGGTCCGTCGGCATGGAGTGCGGCCGAGCCTGGAGCCCTTGGTCGTTGTCCTGGAAGACGAAGAGGCAGGTCAGGGAACCTTGCGGGGCCGTGTCCTGGGCCCGGGCGGCCAGCCGCCCGCTAGCGCTTTCCTGATCATCCACGACCTGGAGCGAGACGCGGGGTCCACGCTCACGCTCGACCCGGAAGGGCGCTTCGACCTTCGCCTGCAAGCCGCGACGTTGCGACTGAGCATCGAGGCCGAAGGGTCCGCCAGGCTCGACCTCGGGTCCTGGACTTTGACTGCGGGCGAGACACTCGAGCTCGGCACGCGGATCCTGCCGACGTCCGGTTTCGTGACTGTCGTCTTCTCCGGAGCTCGACTCCCCGAGGACTTGCGAGTCACGTGGACCTCCGCGGATGGAACACGACTCGGTCGCGGCCAGCGGACTGGCGTCGCGTTCCGGTCGCCGCCTCTGGCAGCCGGAGCGCGCTTCCTGTCGGTCCAGGGGAGAGGCATCGTGTCGCGCACGGTCGAAGTCAAAGTCCAGGCGAGTGAGCAGAAGCGCTTGGAGGTCCAGCTCGCTCCCGCTCTCGTCCGCCAGGTCGAGCTGGGATTCCCGGCGGGCGACCC
This sequence comes from Planctomycetota bacterium, assembly GCA_029259655.1. Lineage (GTDB taxonomy): Bacteria > Planctomycetota > UBA1135 > UBA1135 > OFTM220. The sequence goes on along the minus strand of JAJDET010000221.1, from coordinate 4,198 downwards.
GCGGCCGGGAGAGTTCCGCGCCGTCGCCCGAGACGCGCTGGGTCGAGAGCGCTGGAGTGGAGCCGGTTTCTTCGAGCCCATCGGAGCGCTGCGCTTCGCTGTCTCGCTTCCTGAAGGCGTGTTCGAGATCGAGGTCCGCGTGGACACCGGACGCGCGGCTGCTGGTGTCCTCGAGCCGGGTACCCAGACGATCCCCATGCTCCTCGAGCTGAGGTAGCCAGGGGCCCTCGCGGTGATCCCGGGCAGGATCCAGCGCTTCCAGTCGAAGGCCTTCACCGGGGGGCGCACCTACAGCACGAAGCAGATCATGAAGCCCTGACCGGGCCTCGAACTCCCGGCCGCTGAAGAACCCGGTGTCCTCGTACTCGCAAGCGGTGCCGGCCGACGCCGTCGCTGCAGCTCCAGCGGATGGCGGTCCGTCAACGCCGGCTCCTACGGAGCCCGTACCCGAAGGCCGATCCTCAAGGCCGCGGGGGCAGATCGATGGGAGCTTCGAACATCGTGGGCAGGTCGGAGACCAGTAGCGCCATGGCCACGATCGACCTCTTGTGCTCTGCCAGTCCGAATCTCGGCGAACTGAACGGTTTGCTCACAGACTCGGACCACCTTCCGATTATCCGATCGCCGAGCCGATGTGCGGCGTACACCTTCCCGTCCGGCTCGTAGGAATAGACGAGATGCGGGCGGCCCGCGTGCGTGAAGTGCGGCCCGTAGTAATCGGATCCGATGTGGCTAGTGCTCCAGAACAGTTCCCGTCCACCCGGGGGCGGATCCGGGTCGGTTGGCTGAGAGTGCGACGTGGTCAGGTGTTCGCTGTCCGCGATGTACCCGATGGACAAGTGAGCACCGCTCGATACGAGCGAGACTTCCCTCGATGCGTAGTCTTCGCTAGTAGTCGCCGGCAAGTGGTGGGTGACGACCGATCCCCAACCCGATTGATAGGAATAGGGAGCGACCTCTCGAAAAACCAGCTCCGCTTCTGCAACCGGCGTGGGCTGGAAGAAGGCGGCGAAGACCCGTCCGTCCGTGACCACTATGTCTCCGGGGTGTTCGAGCCACGTCGCCCAGAATCGCGAACCGCGGATCGCCACGGAGAGCCCGCTGCTCTGCGGCTTGCTTACCTTCTCCATCAGGACCGGATCGACACCAGCCAACCCGGAGAACGTCGGGGACGACACTCGGCGAATCTCGATGCCGTTGACCTTCCCCCGGTTTGGTGGACACCCAAGATCGCGCGATGCGCGAGGATATCCACATGCCGAAGAGGAAACGGCGCAGCTTCAGTCCTGAACAGAAGGCCGACGCAGTCCGGATGGTCCGAGAGGTCGGGAGCGTCCCCGAAGTCGTACGCCGGCTCGATCTGACGGAGACGGCGCTCCGGCACTGGGTGAAGCAAGCCGACATCGATGAAGGAAACGGTCCAGAGGGCGCCCTGACGACGGAGGAACGCGAAGAGCTCCGGCAGCTCCGACGCCGAGTGCGGACACTGGAGATGGAGCGCGACTTCGCAAAAAAGGCCGCCGCCTACTTCGCGAAGGATCTGGATCAGAGTTCGAGCTGATCTGGGCGGAGAAGGCCAACTATCCAATTGCCTTGATGTGTCGAGTGCTGGGCGTTTCGCGCAGTGGCTTGTACGCCTGGGTGCGTCGTGAGACGAGTGCTCGTGAGGCTGCCGATGCCGAGCTGAGCGAGAGGATTCGCGCGGTCCACGCGGCGAGTCGATCGACGTACGGAAGTCCACGTGTGCATCGGGGGCTTCGCCGCGATGGGATCCGTGTCGGTCGCAAGCGTGTCGAGCGGATCATGAAGCGCGATGGCCTGCGAGGGCGCGTCCGTCGTCGATTCCGCCGGACGACAGACTCGAATCACAGCCATCCGGTGGCCCCGAACACGCTGAATCGCGAGTTTGACGTCGATTCTCCCGATCGCGTGTGGGCGAGCGACATCACCTACATCCGAACGATGGACGGGTGGGGCTACTTGGCGGTCATCCTCGACCTTCACTCGCGGATGGTCGTGGGCTGGGCTTTCGCCGATCACATGCGTACAGAGCTCGTCGAGACGGCGCTCATCTGCGCGCTCGGGAAGCGCGAGCCCTCCAAGGATCTGCTGCATCACAGTGATCGTGGATGCCAGTACGCGAGCACGTCCTACCGAGGCCGGCTCGAGGGCCTGGGGATCGAAGTCAGCATGAGTCGGAGGGGTGACTGCTACGACAATGCCGTGGTCGAGAGCTTCTTCGGAACCCTGAAGCAGGAGCTCGCGCATCACGCGCGCTGGACAGACCTCGCGGACGCTCGCGCCGCGATCCACGACTACGTCGAGGTCTTTTACAACCGCCAGCGGCTTCACTCCTCTCTCGGGTATCGCACGCCGGCAGAAGCCGACGAGGAGGCCGCGTGATCGACGTGGGGATCGCTCAACAACTCATGAGTCTCCCCCCTTTGGAATCCCCCCTCCCGGGGGCTCTGCCCCCGGAACGCCGCGCTGCGCTCGAGCTTCGCATGGCTCAGCTCCGCGCGGCTCCCCCGATCCAGTCGGATGGCGCTTCGCGCCCCGATCGAATTGTCACCCTAAGTCCGGTGTCCACCGAAACGGGGGAGGGTCAGTCGACCCGTGCGCGACTCATGGGGGGGACGTCGCAATGCGTACTCGCTCGCGGGCTTCGCCCGACGAGCATCGCGACAGGGAGTGCGACCGCATGCGGCTCGTCACCCGTGGAAAGCGACCCCTCCGCCAGGCACCACGTCACTCCGCCGAGGATGCGCCGGTGCCCGGCGCGATGCCTCCCGGCGGGCGGAAGAAACCAGATGGACAACACGCCGACACCGCCTACGGCGGTCGGCTCACGAGGGACCGGCGCTGAAGCGCCTACCTCGCGCGCACCGGCATCCGCCGGCGCACGCTGGCATCGCGCGACTCCGAGACTCGACACCCCGGGAACGCGACGACTTCGCGAGGCACCGCGCAACCTACCTCGCGGCCGCGAGCCGACTCCCCGTCCCCCGATAGCTCCTCAACCAGCTCGCGAGGTGCCGCCCCGGACACGCCGTCGTCTTCAATTCGCCGTGCCCCAGGACATCGCGGCCGGCGATCCCGTACTGCGTCCGCAGACCCCGCGTCAGCTCCGCCAGGGCCGTCAGGGCCGCGCGCGTGGGCGCCTCTCGGTCGAAGTCGCCGAGCAGGCAGATCCCGATGTTGCGCACGTTGTTCGACCCTCCCGCGTGGGCTCCTTGCCAGCGCAGGCTGCGTCCGTCGAAGACGCGACCGGAGGGGTCGATCAGGAAGTGGTAGGCGATGTCGCCGTACCCTTTCTGCTCCATGTGATAGCGCTGGATGTTGCGCAGGACGCGTCCGGTCTCGCCCGCGCCCTTGCCGCGCAGGAGGCCGGCGTACTCGGCCGAGTGGTGGATCGTCACCCGCGACCAGCCGCCCTGGTTCGTCGTGAGCCGGGCGGGGTTGGCCCCGACGGCCTTCCAGCCCGCGCGCGAGAGGCGCGTGACCGAGGCGCCGGTCGGAGCGGCGAGGTTCTCGAGCCCGGCCAGGCCGCGCGTCGCCCTGGCGCGGTCGCCCGGGCGTGCGTTGGGAGTCGAAAGGACCCGGCGGAATCCGGACCGCGCGGCCGCCACGCGGTCCGACACGCCCTCGCCGATGCCCCGCGAGAGGTCCCGCAGGGCGAAGGTCGAGCGGCCCTCGGCCAGGGTCAGCTCGGCCTCGATGCGCTGCTCGGGCGCGGCCCAGCGGCCCTCCCCGGCAAGCCAGGCCTCGACCGAGGCGAGCTTCTCCCAGGAGAGGGGCTGGAAGCGCCAGGACGGTGTCGGGCGGGGCAGGCTACGTGAGCTGGAAGGCACCCGCTCCGGCGGTAATCCGCCTGGAGAGGGCGTCACGCAGGCTCCGAAGAGGAGCAGGAGGCACAGCCAGGGGCGTCGCACGGACGATGGTAGGGGGTCGGAGGCGGACGCTCTCGTTGGAGAGCGACGCTCGTACCATGAGTCCCCGGGATACAGGAGCCGGAGGCCTCGGGCAAATGGAAACACTCACCCTCGCGCATGGCGACGGCGGCCGTCGGGCCGCTTCCTTCCTCCTTCCTGCCCTGTCGGCCGTCCTGGCCGTGGCCCTCGGGCTGCCCGTCGAGGCAGGGGCCGCGAGCGCCCAGGACGACGCGGAGCTCGAGGAGCTCCTGCGCGAGGAGCGCGAC
>JAJDET010000023.1 GCA_029259655.1 Planctomycetota bacterium | reverse complement strand
CCGGCCTTTCGGCCCCTGCCGGCACTTTGCACGCCCCGGCGTCCTCGACGACCCGTCAAGGTCGCCTGCGGGGCCGGCACGCGCAAAGTACCGGCAGGAACCGAATCGAGGCGTTCTGCCTCGCGGCTCATGAACAGTCCGGGCTAGAACCGAGCCTTTGATGCGCGTCCTGATCATCGAAGACTCGAAGGCACTGCGCGACTCGCTGCGCGCCGGGCTCGCACGCGAGGGCTTCGCCGTCGACGTCGCAGGCGACGGGAAGTCGGGCCTCTCCTACGCGCGCAACAATCCCTACGACCTGCTCGTCCTCGACATGATGCTCCCCGAGCTCGACGGGATGGGCGTGCTCGAGGTGCTGCGCGAGAAGGAGGACCGGCCGCACGTCCTCGTCCTGACCGCACGCGACCGCGTCGAGGATCGAGTCAGCGGGCTCAACGCCGGCGCCGACGACTACCTCGTCAAGCCTTTCGCCTTCGAGGAGCTGCTGGCGCGCCTGCACGCGCTCGTCAGGCGCCGCTACCAGGAGCAGTCGCCGCTCGTGCGCGTGGGTGACCTGACCGTCGACCTGGTCAAGACGAAGGCCTCGATGAACGGGGAGGTCCTGGACCTCACGGCGCGCGAGTACGCGCTGCTCGAGTACCTCGCGCTCCGCCGCGGCCAGACGGTCAGCCGCGAGGAGATCGAGGATCACATCTACGGCGTGAACAAGCTCCCCTCGAGCAACGCCGTCGACTCCGCCGTCTGCATCCTGCGAGCCAAGCTCGGCCCCGACGGGAAGGATCTGATCCAGACGAAGCGCGGGCGGGGGTACGTCCTCCAGGAAGCGTCCGGCGAGTGAAGTCGATCCGCTCGTACCTCCTGTCCCGACTGCTCGGCGGGTCGGTCGTCGTGCTCGTCACGGCCGGTGTCGTCGTTTACGTGGCGGTCGTGCGCTCGCTCGAGGCACAGTTCGACGCGAACCTGACGGACCGGGTTCAGGCCTTCGCCTCGGCACTCTTCCAGGACGGCTACGAGCTCTCCTTCGAGTTCTCGGACGAGCTCATGCCCGAGTACGACCCGGAGCTCGTCCTGGAGGTCGAGGGACTGCTCCCGGCCTACTTCCAGCTGTGGCTGTCGGACGGTCGCCTCATCGAGCGCTCCAACACGCTCGGGGAGACCGATCTCGACGTCCCGCTGCAACCGACGGAGGAGCCCAGCCACTGGACCGCTCCGCTCCCCGACGGTCGCGTCGGGCGCTACGTCGCGCAGTTCGTGCGGGTACACCACGTGTACCCCGAGGAGGGACCCGACGCTCCACCGGGAGCCAAGGTGCTGATCGCGATCGCGGGCGGCCGCGAGGAGCTCGTCCTTGCCGAGCGCAACGTGCTCGTCGGTTGCTTCGTCGTCTCGTTCGCGCTCATGGGGCTCATCGGGGCGCTCTCCTGGCGAGCCGTTCGCCGCGGCCTCGAACCGGCGACCCGGCTCGCGGCGGCGCTGGACGCGATCCGTGTCGAGGAGTTGCCCGAGGGGCTCGACGTCGGCGACCTCCCGCTGGAGCTCCAGCCCGTGGCGGACAAGACCGATGCGCTGATCCGGCGCGTGGACACGGCGCTCGAGCGCGAACGCCGCACAACGGCCGACATCGCGCACGAGCTGCGCACGCCGATCAGCGAGCTGCTCACCGTGTCGGAGGTCGCGCTGCGCGACAGCCGCGATCACGAGGGACAGAACAAGGCGCTGCGGACGCTGCGCGACGTCGCGTGGCGCATGGGGCGCGCGGTCTCCACGCTGCTCAAGCTCGCACGGCTCGAGATGGGGGCGGAGGCCTTCGACAAGGAGGGCGTCGACCTCGGCGCGATCGTGCGCGAGCACCTGCGCTCGCTGGTAACCGTCGAGCGCGAGCGCGGGCTCCAGGTGGACAACGACGTCGCTTGCGGCGACCTGGTCGAAGGAGACCGCGACGTCGTGCACATCGTGGTCTCGAACCTGCTCTCGAATGCGCTCCACTACTCGCCCGCGCAGGGAACCGTGGCGTGCCGTCTCGAGCGTTCCGAGAGCGGCTGGCGTTTCTGGGTCGAGAACGAATCCGCCGAGCTCGCGCCCGATGACCTGCGCACGCTGTCCGAGCCCTTCTGGCGAAAGGACCGGGCGCGTGCAGACCGCGATCGATCGGGGCTGGGACTCGCGCTCTCGCGCAGCCTGGCCGAGAAGACGGGCATGGAGCTCGACTTCGAGCTCGAGGACCGCACGTTTCGCGCGATCCTGTCCCGTTCTGCGAGCGGGAACGGGGACGCAAGTCACGTCGTGGCAGCGCCTTGATATCCCTCTGATTCGCTTTCTGCGCCGCGGATGGATCCCCTGGGCATCCCGGGCCGTCCAAGCGGTGAAACGGCCTTCCGGACTCTCGCATCCTCCCGTAGGCTAGGCGCCGTTCAGGGTCGGCACCTTTGGCTAAGCATCTGATCATCACCGTCGACGACGCGGGCAAGACCGCCGTCGAGAGCTACGCGAAGGAGATCGGGTCCGTCCATCCCCCCCAGTCGCCGAACCTGTCCGCCCTCGAGGCGAGCGGGATCCGCTTCCGGAACTTCTTCGTGAACCCGTCCTGCTCGCCCACACGGGCGATGCTGATGAACGGTCAGTACGCGTTCCGATCGGGGATCGGCGCCAACGCCAAGATCACGCGCGAGGGCCCGCCGTACCCGAGCTCGCCGGCGCTCCCGAAGCTCCTCGCGGGCCACGACTCGGCGCTGTTCGGGAAGTGGCACCTCGCGACGAAGGACAACGGAGGCGTCGACTCGTACTCCACCTTCGGCGGTTTCGACACGTGGCGGGCGGGCGTCCTGGCGAACATCCTGTTCGTGGATCCCCGCTGGCACACCTATTACTACTGGGACAAGATCACGGACGGCGTCACGACGCTCGTGGGGGATACGGGGAACCCTCCCTCCGAGACCACGTTCCTCGACCCGCCGGGCAACGACGCGTTCAACCGCGACCCGCGCAACTACAACACGACGGTCATCGTGGACGAGGCCCGCGCCTGGCTGCAGCGGCGCAGCTCGGACTGGATCATGTCGGTGAACCTGTCGGCCCCGCACGCGCCGCTGCACAAGCCGCCCACTGCCGCCGAGCGCCAGGCCGTGGGACTCCCGCCCATGCTGTCGCCCGAGATGGAGGCCGTGGTCGAGGCGTACGACAGCGGCAGCCGCCCGCCCGGCTGGGAGGACACGCCGTCCGCCGTCGCCGCCTACATCGCCATGTGCGAGACGTTCGACCACGAGATCGGACGGCTCCTGGCTGCGCCCGAGATCGACACGGACGTCGACACCTGGGTCTGGTTCCTGTCCGACAACGGCCAGAGCATCCTGACGCTGGAGCCTCCCTTCACCGCGGCCAAGGGCACGACCTACGACATGGGGACCTGCGTCCCTCTGATCGTGAGCGGCCCCGGCATCGCCGGCGAGAAGGGCTCGACCTGCGACAGGCTCGCGCACGTCACCGACGTGTTCCGCACGATCTGCGCGATCGAAGGCGTCGACCCCGCAGCCGTCCACCCGCGGGAGACGTTCGACGGCGTCGACCTGAGCCAGCTCTTCACCGACGTCACGCTGCCCGGCCCGCGCGGGTTCGTGTACGTCGAACGCTTCCAGGTCACCGGGACCACCTCGAATCCGAAGGGCGGCATCCTGGACAGCCGGACGGGGACGACGCGTGACCCCGACGGGCACGTCGTGCGCTACTGGGAGCGCGCGATCCTCGACGAGGACTGGAAGCTCCGCACGGTGCACCCCACAGGACCGCAGTCCACGGTCGGGGACGGAACGTGTGAGCTCTACCGCCACGATCGCATGGGGGCACAGAAGGCCAACGGGCCCCACGACGAGGACTTCGACGTCGAGCGCGCGGCCGAGGCCGCGGAGCGCTTGCGGAAGATCGAGGAGCAACTGCTCCCATGAGTGCCCCGCGGCCCTGCTCGCGGCGCCAGTTCGTTCAGCTGGCGGCCGGTGCGCCCTTGCTCGGCGCGGGCGTGTGGGTCCAGCCGTCGGTCCAGGGGAAGCCCCCGACGTCGCGACCCGACGAGGGATACGATCGACCGGACGGAGATCCCACGAATACCAGGAACGCGCTCGGCTTCTCCTGGGAGCGCATTCACGTGGGCTCCGTGGGCGCCGTGATGATGCTTCGGCACGGGCTGCAGTCGGAGGATCTCGCAGTCGAGGGCTACGTCCGCCGGCTCGGCGTGGCACGGGTTCCACTCGATCGAGGCCAGGTCATCCTGCGCGGCGAGATCGAGGCCCCCGATCCCCCGGACTGCTACCTCCACAACACGCGCGACGAGCGCTTGCGCCAGCGGGGCAAGGGACAGGTGATCGACGAGCTCCTGGTCGCCCAGGCTCCGAAGTCCCCGGCTCCGGCAGCTCCGGCCTCGACGAACCCGGGGCCGGCACTCTCCGGCGCACCGCGCTCCACGGGCCGGACCGGTCCGCGACCGGGTCGACCTCGGCCGCGACGATAGGGCCGAGTAGAATCCCCGCGCCCTGAGACCGCCCGCGCAGCGGCTCGCGGTGCCCGTGATACCCGTCGACCGACTCTCCAGGACCTGGCTCGCCGCGTCCCTCCTCGCGATCCTCGCGACCGGCTGCCGGGAGGGCGGCGCCGAGGAGCGATGGGTGTCGCTCGCACGCGGCGTCGAGCGAGCTCCGGACTTCCCGGACCCCGTCTGGGACGTCGACGCCGACACGACTCCGTTTGCGCCCATCACGCTTCGCGAGGACGTGGACGGAGCCGGGATGTGGGCGGAGTGCCGGATCCAGAGGAGCGCCTGGAGTCTCGCCACGCTGCGCTCGTTCGACGGGATCTGGGTCGTCGAGCGGCCCCTCTCCAGCCTCGGCGTTCCCGGTGACCGGATTCACCAGGAGCTCCGCAGTGGAGACCGCGAGTTCCGATTCCTCGACTCGGGGCTCGGGAAGACCGAGCTCCCGCGCGGGACCTTCATCGGCGTGCGGAGCTCGCTCTACCTCCTGCTCGAGCCGGGCGAGGAGCCGCCGGCGGAGACGACCTACTCGGTCTACCTGTACCGCGGCCAGCCGCTGGAGGGGGCCTGGCAGCTCTCGGTCGGGAACTACTCCGGTCCCGGGCTCTCCGTCTGGCCCGGCCAGGAGCTCGAGCTCGAGCACGACGTCCCGGAAGACTCGGTCCTCCTCTTCGCGACCGCGGGGATGATCCACCTCGAGGCGGACACCGAGCCGGTCGGCGACGTGGTCTTCCGGGTCTCGCTCGAGGACAGCGTGCTGTTCGAGGAGCGCCGCGGTCCGGAAGAGCTCGCACATGCCGTGCACCACGTCGTCGAGCTCCCGCGCGAGCGGCGAGCCGGCGCGCGGCTGAAGTTCGAGGTCGAAGGACGCGCGGCCGTCACCGCGTTCATCGACCCGCGCCTCGCACCGCGCGAGGCCTCGCCCACCGGACGCCCCGACCTCGCGATCTTCCTCGCCGACACGTTCCGGGCCGACAACATGCGGACCTACGGATCGCCGGTCGAGATCACTCCCGCGCTCGACGCCTTCGCGGCGGAGAGCCTCGTGTTCGAGCGCGCCTGGTCGCCCGCGTCCTGGACGCTGCCGTCGCACGCGTCGTTGATGACGGCGCTCTATCCCTACCAGCACGGCGTCGTCACCCGCTGGAGCCTCCTGTCGCAGGGCGCGGCGACGCTCGCCGAGCGTCTCTCGGACGCCGGCTACCGCACGGGCGCCGTGACCGACTCGCGCTACGTGTCTGCCCGCTTCGGCCTGGCGCAGGGTTTCCAGTGGTTCGACGAGGCCGAGCGCGATCTCGCGGACACCCTGCGCGGCGTGCGCTCCTTCCTCGATTCCGGCGACGGCCGCCCGACCTTCCTGTTCGTCCACACCTTCCACGTGCACGAGCCCTACGAGGTGACGGACGAGACGCGGCGCGAGCTCGCGGACCGCCTCGAGATCCCGACCGGCGAGCACATGGAGATCGCGGACGCGGCCCGCGGCGCCGCGGCTCGTACGCCGGGCGAGCCGAGCGCGATCGGCGAGCTCCCCGAGGTGCGCCGGTTCCACGACCTCTACCGCGGCGGCGTGGGGGACCTCGATCGCGGCTTCGCCGAGCTCCTGGCCGACCTCGAGGAACGACGCTACTTCGACAACGGCTACCTCTTCTTCACCAGCGATCACGGTGAGGCGTTCGGCGAACACGGCGTGATCGGGCACGGCAACGGTGTCTTCGAGGAGAACGTGCGCATCCCGCTCCTCCTCCGAGGGCCCGGGATAGAGCCGCGTCTCGATTCGCGCCCCGCGAGCCTCGTGGACCTTCCGCGCACCGTCGCGGAGCTCCTCGACGTGGGCGCGCACGCCGACTGGGGCGGCCGCTCGCTCCTCGGCGCGGACGAGGACCCGGGCCCGGTCTACGCCTTCATCTGCAGGCCCAAGCCCGGCGATCTGGAGAACGCGAAGGACGGCGTCGCGCGGCTCGAGATGGCGCGCAAGACCGTGGCGGGGATGGAGTCCGGGAGCCTGGACCTCGTTCCGGGCTACGGGGAGTTCGATCTGGCGCGTGATCCCGGAGAGACGACCGAGAGCGCTCCAGGCGCGGAGGATTCCTCGCGCTTCGCCGAAGGCGTGCGCGAGCTCATGCAGCCGGTCTACTCGGCGGGCACGGCGACCCTGACGCGCGAGCACCTCCAGGGCCTCGCCGCCGCCGGGTATCTCGGGGACGACGAGGAGCCGTAGAGACGCGGCCGACAAGTCGGCCGCTTGTGACTTGGCGCGCATCAGCGCGCGCCAAGGAT
>JAJDET010000220.1 GCA_029259655.1 Planctomycetota bacterium | reverse complement strand
GACCGCCCTAGGCGGTGTCGGCGTGTTTCATGAGGTTTCTTCCGCCCGCCGGAGGCATCGCCGCGGGTACCGCGGCTTCATTGGTTGGGGTCGGGGTGCCCTCGGACGGGTTGCTTTCCACGGGTTGCAGGTGTCGGGGGGGCGGATATGCCTTCGCGATGCTTGCGCGGGCTGCGCCGCGCAAGCGAGACGTCGGGAGGCGACGACACGTGGGGGACGTCGGTGCGGGACGTCGCAATGCGCACTCGCTCGCGGGCTTCGCCCGACGAGCATCGCGATACTGGGAGCCTGACCGCATGCGGCTCGTCACCCTTTGGTTCGATACGCGACTACGGGCACCACGTCACTCCGCCGAGGATGCGCCGGTACCCGGCGCGATGCCTCCCGGCGGGCGGAAGAAACCTCATGGACAACACGCCGACACCGCCTAGGGCGGTCGGCTCACGAGGGACCGGCGCTGAGGCGCCTTCCTCGCGCGCGCGGGCATCCGCCCGTGCGCGGAGAGTACGGCACTGCGAGGAGAAGCGCGCACGACTCACTGCGAGCGTCCGACATTCGTCACCCCTGGAACGCGACCCGTACGCGAGGCACCGCGGGCGCCCGACCCTCAGATCAGGTGGCTGACGCCGAGGAGCTCGTAGAGGCGGTTCTTCACGCTTCCGTACTCGGGGCTGCCGAGGTCGCGGGGGTGGGGGAGGTCGATGGGGACCTCGCCCGCGATCCGACCCGGTCGGGCGGAGAACACGACCACGCGCTCGGCGAGCTGCACGGCCTCGTCCACGTCGTGCGTCACGAAGAGGATCGTCGGGCGGCGCTCCTCCCAGATGCGGATGAGCTCCGACCGCATCGTGAGACGGGTCAGGGAGTCGAGCGCGCCGAACGGCTCGTCCATGTAGATCACGTCCGGGGAGACCGCGAGCGCTCGGGCGACCTCGACGCGCTGCTTCATGCCGCCCGAGAGCGCCATCGGATACGTGCGCTCGAAACCCGTGAGTCCGACCAGGTCGATCACGCCCTGCGCGATCTCGGTCTGCTGCTCGCCCGGGAGAGCGCGGATGCCGAGGACCACGTTGTCCCACACGGACGCCCAGGGGAAGATCCCGAACTCCTGGAAGACGAAGACCCGGCGCGGATGCGGAGCGTCGACCTTCACGCCGTCGATCGAGACCGAGCCCGACGTCGGTGCCTCGAAGCCGCCGGCGATGTTGAGGAGCGTCGACTTGCCGCAACCCGATGGCCCGAGCAGGCAGATCAGCTCGCCCTCCTCGACCGTGAGGTCGACGTCCTCGAGCACCGAGAGGCGTACCCCGCTCTTCTGGGGGAAGCTCTTCGAGAGCCCTTCGAAGACCACCTTGGGCCGGCGCTCGGTCATCGCTTCACGTACCCCCAGCGCACCTCGTCGAAGTGCTCGAGCCGGCGGATGAGGAGGTCGAGCACGATGCCGATCACGCCGATCACGATCATCGTCGCGACGACCAGATCGTAGCGGCTGCCCGCGTTGCGCGCGTCGTTGATGAGGTAGCCGAGCCCGGAGTCCATGCCGACCATCTCCGCGGCCACGATCACGAGCCAGGCCACGCCGAGCGCGATCCGGAGGCTGGTGATGATCTGCGGGAGTGCAGCGGGGAGCACGACGCGCCGGAAGAGATCGATCCCGCTCACCCCGAAGTTCATCGCCGAGCGCTGGTGCACGAGGGAGATGTTCTGCACCGCGGAGGTGGTCCCGACCGTCACCGGGAAGAAGGACGCGAGGAAGATGAGGAAGATCCCCGCGCCGTCGCCGATCCCGAACCACAGGATCGCGATCGGGATCCAGGCGATGGGAGAGATCGGTCGCAGGCCCTGGATGATCGGGTTCAGCGACCAGAACGCGCGCGTCGACCACCCGACCACGAGACCCAGGGGGATGCCGATCCCGGCCGCCAGCAGGAAACCCCACGTCACGCGGAAGAGGCTCGCGACGACGTCCCCCCAGAGACGTTCGCTCTCGACGATCTCCCAGAAGGCGTGCCACGAGTCGAGCGGCGTCGGGAAAATGCGCGTCTCGGAGACCTCGCAGGCGAGATCCCAGAGGGCGAAGAGCACGGCCGCCACGCAGATCGGCGAGACCCATGTCTGTGCCCCGGAGCGGAGCCGCTGCGACAGATGCAACCCGACGGCCGCTGTCGCCAGCACGAGGAGCGGACCGATCAACGGATCAGCTCGGCGCCGGGCAGGCGATCCATCTCCCAGTCGAGCTCGGAGAGCGGGCGGACGAAGGAGTCGTCGGCGTACTCCAGGAACTCGACGCGGCGCGAGAGGACTCCGATCTCCAGCGCGAGCTCCATGATCTCGTCGAAGTCGTCCTTGAGCGGCGCGAGGTTCGTGTACTTGACCCGGTCCGGGGGCTTGGAGAGCACGTACTCGAGGAGCTCGCGTGGCTGGAAGTAGTAGTGCTTGGCCGAGACGGCAGCGGCATCCATCCGGTGTTCCGGGTCCTCGTCGAGCCACTTGCCCGACTTCGCGATCCCGTCGACCAGCTCCTGCACCAGACCGCGGCGACCGTCGATGAGGTCCTGGCGCACGACGAGGACGCAGGAGATGAACTCCGGCCAGATGTCCTTCGTGTGGTAGAGCACGCGACCGAAGCCGTCCACTTCCGCCTTGGCCGCGAACGGCTCACCCACGATATAGCCGTCCACCGAGCCGGACCGCAGTGCGATCGGATGCTCGGGCGGCGGAACTTCGCGCAGGTCGATGGAGTCGTAGGGCATGTCCCACTCCTTCATCATCCGATGCATGAGGACGTTCTGGTTCGCGTAGCGGCTGGGGATCGCGACGGTCTTCCCGCGCAGATCCTCGAAGTCGTGGATGGGCGCGTCCTTCCCGACCACGATCGCCGTCCCGTCGCGATGCCCGAGGTAGATGACCTTGATCGGCACGCCGTCGGCGACGAGCTGCATGGCCATCGGCGCGAGGATGAACACTCCTCCGATGTCCTTCGAGATCAGCGCTTCCTTCACGGTCGGCCAGTCCGTGAACTTCTGGGCGCGGAAGAGCGACCCCTCGTCCGAGTGCTTGGTCACCCAACTGGTGACCGGACAGGTGAGGTGTCATGTCACGGGCAGGAATCCCACGATCAGCTCTCGTCGCTTCACGCCGCGCAGGACGTCGACCTCGCCCTTGAGGGTCGCCCATCCGATGTTGACCGAGACGTGCGCCAGCGAGATCAGGAGCGCCCACGCGAGAGCGCCGATGAGGACGCGGCGCTTCATGACGCCGGAAACGACAGAGGCCCGCGCGCGGAGCCGGTCGGATTCCACGGGGCGGGCCTCGAGAGGGTCCGGAGGAGGGGGGAGCACCCTCTCGGGGGGATCGTGTTGAGCGTGCGCCTGCAGTAGACCTCTAGGTTGAACATGGTGGTCGGGGGCGAACAGCCTAACACGGCGCCGGCGGTCGAAACGCACGCGCGAGCGTGAGGTCCTGGTCGCGATAGGACTCGGTCGGTCGGTCCTCGCCGTACAAGCGTTCCGGTCGTTGTGTCGTGCGGAAGAACTTGAGCCGGAAGAGGATCTGGCCGTCCTCGATCAGGAACGGGACGCTGTGTGCGCGGACCTCCAGCACGGCCGGAGTCCCGCTCGGTGAGCGCTCGTGCCAGCCGAATCCGCAGTCGAAGAACCCGGCGTAGTTGTTGCGGAGCTCCCCGATGCCGACGTCGATCGGCAGCATCTCGGCCGCGAGGTCGGGCGGGATGCGCAGCCGCTCGCGGCTCGCGAAGATGTAGAACCGCCCCGGGTCCAGGACGCAGTGGCCGGCGGTCGCGTGCACCGGCTCCCAGAACTCCGCGGGATCGTGCACTCCGCTCCCGCAGAGCTGCACGGGCGTCGCCGACGGCACGGCGCGCCACGCGCACGGGGTACGCCCCTCGAGGCCCGCGCGGAGCTCGAGGCCGCCCTCTCCGTCGAACCGGACGTCCTCGATCGCGAGCGGTCCGTTCGCGTCGTGGCACAGCGCCGCCTCCTCGTAGCGCGCGACGAGCTCGTCGTGGCCGAGCGCCGGGTTCCCGCTCGCGATGCGCATCTGGCACAGCCGGTCGCCGCGGCGCACGCGGATGGAGAAGGACAGGGGAGCGATCTCGAGCCACACCCGCCCGCGGTAGCCGGGCGGGGTCTCGTCGAACCGCGGGTGACCCGGGATCACCACCCGTGAGAACACGTCGCAGCGGCCGACGCTGCTGCGCGGGTTGAACCGCGCGAAGTGCTCCGGCGCGAGGTCGAGCTCCTCCTCGAGCGGGACGAGGTAGACCCGCCCGGGCTCTAGGACTCGCGCCTCGTCGAGGCTGAGCGCGCCGGTCGAGAGCTCGCCGAGCCGGTCCTCGACCGGCATCCGCTCGGGCAGGAAGCCGGCGCGGATGGGGTGCACCGTGCTCCCCAGTCTGAGGTCGATGCTTGCGGGCTGCACCTGGTCGGCGGCGAGAGCTTCGTCGCAGAGGATCTCGCGGCCCACCAGGGTGCGCAGCCCGCGGTCTGTGAGGATCGCGTTCGCCACCGTGGAATCGCACATCGTGCCGGTGGCGGCACTCCTCGTCGAGCCGGTCGCCCGCTACACTCTTCCGCTCCCGAGTCCGCGGAGCACCCATGAAGATCCACGAGTTCCAGGCCAAGGAGGTCCTCGGGAGGTTCGGCGTCGCCGTCCCGCGGGGCCGCGAGTGCACGACCCCGGACGAGGCGGCCGCCGCCCACGAGGCCCTCGGCACACCCGTCACGGTGGTCAAGGCCCAGATCCACGCCGGCGGCCGCGGCAAGGCCGGCGGCGTCAAGGTCGTGAAGAGCGCCGATGAGGCGCGCTCCGCAGCCGAGGCGATCCTGGGCAAGACCCTCGTCACGCATCAGACGGGGCCGGCGGGCCAGCTCGTCCGCCGCCTCTGGGTCGAGGAGGGGAGCGACATCGACTCCGAGCTCTACATAGGGATCGCGATCGATCGGGAGCTACAGCTGCCCGTGATGATGGCGAGCTCGGAAGGCGGCATGGAGATCGAGGAGGTCGCGGCGAAGACCCCCGAGAAGATCCTGAGAGCGGCCTTCTCGCCCGCCACGGGGCTCTCCGATGCGGACGCCCGGCGGCTCGCGGAGGGGATCGGTCTCACCGGCGACCTCACGGCGAAGGGCGCCGACTTCATGAAGAAGCTCGCGGTCGCCTTCTGCGAGCTCGACTGCTCGCTGGCCGAGATCAACCCGCTCGTGACCACGAAACAGGGCGACGTCCTCGCGCTCGACGCGAAGATCAACTTCGACGACAACGCCGACTTCCGGCACGCCGACCTGGCCGAGCTGCGCGACCTCCACGAGGAGGACGAGAAGGAGATCGAGGCGAAGAAGTTCGACCTCTCCTACATCGCGCTCGACGGGAACATCGGCTGCATGGTCAACGGCGCCGGACTCGCGATGGCGACGATGGACGTGATCAAGCTGCACGGCGGCGAGCCGGCGAACTTCCTCGACGTCGGCGGCGGCGCGACCAAGGAGAACGTGACCGCGGCCTTCAAGATCCTCCTGTCGGATCCGAACGTGAAGGGCGTCCTGATCAACATCTTCGGCGGCATCATGCGCTGCGACATCATCGCCGAGGGCGTGTGTGCGGCCGTCAAGGAGATCTCACTCGCGGTCCCGCTCGTCGTGCGCCTCGAGGGCACGA
>JAJDET010000219.1 GCA_029259655.1 Planctomycetota bacterium | reverse complement strand
CCAGAACACCACGAACGGCCGGCTGCGCCGGCCTCTCGGCTCCTGCCGGCACTTTGCGCGCACCGGCGTCCTCGACGACCTGTTCAAGGTCGACTGCGGGGCCGGCACGCGCAAAGCACCAGCAGGAACCGACTCGAGGCGCTCTGGCTCACGACCCCGTGAGGGATGCGGGCTAGTGGGGTCAGTCAGAAAGCCGCATCATGTCTTCGGCGAGGTTGACCTGGCGATGCTGCACGCACTCTCGTTCGACGTGGAGGAGTTCTTCCAGGTGGCGAACCTGCGCGGATACTTCGACAGCGCGGACTGGGACTCGGTCCCGTCCCGCCTCGACATCGGCATGGAGGCCATCCTCTCCAGCCTGGAGAAGCACGACGCCCGCGCGACGTTCTTCTTCCTCGGCTGGGTGGCGGAGCGGCGGCCGGACCTGGTCCGGCGCTGCGCGGACGCGGGCCACGAGGTCGCGAGCCACGGGTACGGGCACGAGTTCCTCTGGGACATCGGGCGCGACGGCCTGATCGAGGAGCTCGCTCGCACCGAAGCGGCCGTGGAAGCAGCCGGTGTGCCGCGGCCCGTGGGCTTTCGCGCCTCGACGTTCACGCTCACGAAGGACACCTGGTGGGCGTTCGACGTCCTCGGTGAACGGGGATACCTGTACGACTCGAGCATCCATCCGGTCCGGCACCCGACCTACGGGGTTCCCGACTTCGAGCCCGGGATCTCGACGGTCCCGGCGGCGGGCTCGGAGATCGTGGAGTTCCCCGTGTCGACCTTCCGGTTCGCGGGCAGGAACTGGCCGTTCGGCGGTGGCGGTTACTTCCGTCTCCTGCCGGGACGCCTGACGCGCCTCGCGGTGGCGTCGCTGGAGCGGAGCGGCCACCCCGCTTCGATCTACCTGCACCCCTGGGAGTTCGACGAGGAGCAACCGCGCGTGCCCGCGCCGGCCTTCAAGCGTTTCCGCCACTACCTGAACCTCGACCGGACGCTCCCGAGGCTCGAGGGGATGCTCGAGCGCTTTCGCTTCGGGTCTCTGCGTGACGTGCTGGTGGAGCAGGGGCGGCTCGCGCCGGCCTGATCACTCCTCGTCGCCGGTCCCGGAGAGCTCCTCCTCGATGCCGTCGACGAAGGCCTCCTGTTTTGCTTCCGGCACCTTGCGGAACCGGGCCATGGTGGCCTTGACCTCGTCCTTCGGCTGAGACTCGAGGAGCTTGCGCAGGCGATCGCGCTGGCTCGGCGGCGGTGCTTCCGCTTCCTTGTTCGCTTCGGCCCCCGCGCCCTTCTTGGTTCGCGCGGCCTTGCGCGCGAGCCTCTTCTCGAGGTCGTCGACGAAGACCTCCTGCTCCTCTTCCGCCAGCGCGGCGAAGTCGTCGCGGATCTTCTGGGCTCCCGCGGGAGGCAGGGGCTCGAGCAGCTCCTCCAGGCGATCCGCCTGGGACAGGGGCTCCTCCCCGTCGGTCGACGCCTCCGATTCGGACTCCTCCGCTGCCGGCTCCTCGGGCGCCGGGGGCCTCTCTGCGAGTCGCTTCTCGAGGTCGTCGACGTAGGCTTGTTGATCCTCGTCCGCGAGCGCACGGAAGTCCTCGAGGATCTTGCGGATGGTCTTCTTGGGAAAGGGCTGGACCAGTTCCTGCAGGCGGTCCCGGATGGACGGCGGTTCGCCACTATCCGGCGCCGACTCGGGGCCCTTGGAGACGCCGATCCGCTCCTCGAGTCGGGAGAGGAACTCGGCCTGCTGGTTGGGCGGGAGCTCCCGCATGGATTGCAGCGATGCGCGGATCTCGTCGCGTTGCTCGGGATCGAAGACGGCCTGCGTGCGCGCGGCCTGAGCATCCTCGCCCTCGGGCTTGCCCGAATCTCCCCCGGCCGCCCTCTTCAGCCCCTCCACGAACGCGATCTTCTGATCGCGGTCCATGGCCTCGAACTGCAGGAGGATCTGCCGCTTCTCGTTCTGCGGTCGGGTCTTCATGACGTCGCGGAGCTTCTCCGCGACCTCGGACTCGGCCTTGAACTCCTTGCGCGTCAGGTCTCCGCGCCGCTTGTCGGGTTTGGCCTCGGTCCGGTCCTTCGTATCGACCTGGACCTTGGAGGGGCTCGGGCCGATGAGCGCCATCGTCGCGTACAGCCGCAGCTCGTCCCGCGGAAGCGGGAAGCTCGACAGCTCCTCGAACACGCGCTGAGCACGCGCGGCCTGCTCCTCGTTCCCGATGCGCATGAGCGCGATGCCGAGGGCGCGACCGATGCGCGCCCCGAGGGCCGGTTCGAAGTCCGGGTGCCGGGACCACAGCTCCTCGATGCTCTCGAGGCTCTGCTCTGGATCCGAGAAACCCTCGTCGTTGACCTCGGCGAGGGCGTTCAGGAACCGGATGTCCGGGTCGTTCGAGTCGACCCCCAGCAGGTTCGAGAGGGCCACGGTCGCGCGCCGGACGCTCTGGACCGGTGCCCCGTTCTCGGCCAGGAGCCGGATCCACAGGCGAAGCGCGCGTTCGTTCGGCAAGATCCCGAGCAGGGCGTCGAGCTCCGCGCGAGCCTCGCTGATGCGGCCCTGCTCGTAGTAGGTCTCGGCGAGCATCGCCCACAGCTCGGGGTCCCCGGGGTTCTCCTCGAGCTCGTCGCGCAGGAAGGCCTCGCCGCGCAGCGGGCTCACCCGGAGGTAGAACCCGTGCCATTCGGAGAGGGCGCCGCGGCCGAGCGTCTCGACCGAGACGCGATCCGTCGCCTCACGAAGCGAGTCCAGCCGCGCGAAGGCCAGGTAGGCGCCCTTGCCCGGGTTGAGTGCAAGGTTGGCAAGGAGATCGCGCTCGGCGATCCGGACGGCCAGCAGGCTGCTCTCGGGGAAGACATCGACGAGGCGTCCGAGCCAGTCGGTGTAGGACTGGGGGACCGTTTCCGGCACCGAGGTCGTCACCTCCAGCGTCTCGAGCACTCTCGGCAGGGATGCGGCGCCCACTTCCGCGGGGAGCTTCTTGAGGAAGCGCGCGAAGGCATCGAGCACGCCGATGGGGTTCTCCTCCGCCAGCCGGAGGATCGCGTTCTCGTACAGGAGCGGGCTGTACCAGGGAGCGAGACGGGTCGCCTGCGCGAGCTTCGAACGCGCGACCTGGAGGTGGCCTTCTTCGCGCGCCTGGCGGGCACCGTTGAGCAGCGTTCGAGCCTCGAGGACGTCGGTGGAGCTCGTCGCGTTCCAGCCGTCCCTGGCGAACTCGTACATCTCCTCCTCGGTGGGCGGGTACTCCTTGAAGAGCTCCGTCGCCAGCTCCCAGGCCGGCGCGAACGTCTTCGCCTTGTGGGTGAGCGCGGTGATCGCCGTGTCGGCTTCCTCGAGCAATCCGCTGCGCAGGAGTGCGGCTGCCCGGAGGTACCGGGGCCATAGGTCCCCATGGTCCTGCCCCAGCTGCCCGCACTCCGACACGAGCCAGTGGTGCCAGTCCGGGTGGTGAAGGGCGAGGAGATAACCCAGGACGGACCGAACTTCGTGCGGGGCGTCGAGGGTTCCGTGCAGGAACAGCGCGGTCTCGTTCCGGATGTCCTCGGGGTGCTGCTCGATGGCGGGCTCGGCGGCCTCGATCATCTCGTCCGCGATGGCTCTCAGCAGCACGGCAACGCCGCTCGTCTCACCCGCGCCACCGAGGCGTTCCTTGATGGTCTGGGCGATCTCTGTGCGGCCATCGAGCAGACCGATGACGACCATGGCGAGGGGGGGCAGCGTGTACTCGCCGTCCGCGATCTCGGTCCGCAACGTGGCGAGCTCCGCCGTGAGCGTCCTCGAGTCGTTCCTCTGGAGCGCCAGCAAGATGCGGCCGATGGCGGGGCCGCCGTCGGAGCGGAACGCATAGGCGCGCTCGAGCGTGGCCTCCGCCTCCGCGTAGCTGGCCTCGCTCTTCGTCGCGTCGCCGGAGTTCTTCGCGAGGAGCCCGGCCACTCGCATGTGGATCGCCGCGAGCCGCATCAGGTTGCGGCCACTGCGCGTGGAGGTCTCGGAGTCGAGGAACAGCGCGAGCCGTCGGGGCGGGAAGATCTGGCCACCCACGAGGAGCTCCTCGACCGCGGGCACGAGCAGGTCTCCGACCGGCGTGTTCGGAACGACCAGCCGGTCGATCGTCGTCTGCAATGCGGTCCGGTCTTCCAACCCGATGGCGATGTCCAGGGTCAGCTCGAAAGCCCGCGCATAGGACGGATCGTCGGGAGGGATCTCGGCCAGCACCCCGAGCGCTTCAGCGCCGCGACCGTTCGCGGAGAGCGCTTCTCCCAGGAGGAACAGCCCCTCCGGCGACAGCACCTCGCGCTTGCTCTCGAGGGCGACCAGGGCCTCGAAGCTTCGGTCCTGGTCGAGCAGGTCCCTGGCCATCGTGTCGAGCCCCGTCCGGTCGGGGTCCAGCCGCATGAACTCCAGGAGCTGCGCGCTGGTCATCTGCTCGCGGTACTCGTCGAGCCGCGCGACGGTCGCTCCGTGCTTCCCGAGGAAGCGCAGGCGGGCGAGGAGCAGGTCGATCGCGTCGGAAGTCCGGCCGGTCATGTCGCAGGACTCGACGAACAGGTCCACCGCCGGCGGGAAGAAGGGGACCTCGTCCAGTACGTCCTGGGCCGCGGAGTAGGTTCCGAGCCAGAGGCCTTCGCTCTTGTAGTGCTCCGCCAGCAGGAACAGCGCGTAGGTGCCGATCTGGCTGTTCGGGACCCAGCTCGTCCGCTGGTTCACCAGGTTGCGCAGGGCGTGGACGTTCAGGCGGTCTGCGTCCATGCGCGACTCCGCCGTCTCGCGCCAGCGGCCCGCGAACTGGTCGGCTCGATCGGGCGTAGCGGCCATGGCGTTCGCCAGCGCGACCTCGAGCAGAGCTTCGTCCCCGCCGGCCTTGTCGATCAGCTGGAGCGCGCGACCCCAGTCCTTGGGGCGCGCGACCGCGCGGTGCTTGTTCGACCTGACCAGCGAGTCGGCCGCTGCCGGAAGCCTTTCACCCAGAGCCGCCAGGCAATCGCCCAGGATGCCGTACGCGATCTCGTCGGCCTCCGGGATGGGTTCCGGGCGCACGGCGAGGTCGAG
>JAJDET010000218.1 GCA_029259655.1 Planctomycetota bacterium | reverse complement strand
CGCGCGACGGCGACCGCCTGCTCGGAGACGTCTGTGCCGAAGAGCTTGATCGGAACGTCCGCGGAGCTCTGCCCGAGGAACTCCAGGAGACTGATCGCGAGCGAGTAGACCTCCTGCCCGGTCGCACACCCCGGCAGCCAGATCCGGATGGGCCCTTCCGGGCCGCGCTCCTTCATCATCGCGGGAAAGACCGCCTCACCGAGCATCTCGAAGACTTCAGGGTCGCGGAAGAACCCGGTGACGTGGATGAGGATGTCCTGGCAGAGCGTCTCCGCTTCCTCGGGGTGCTCGTGGAAGTACGCCAGATACTGATCCACCCGCTCGAGTCCAAGCAACAGGATGCGCCGCTGGATGCGACGTCGGACCGTCGTCTGCTTGTAGTGGATGAAGTCGATGCCGCTGATTTGGCCGAGTCTCCAGACGAGCCCGTCCAGATCGTTCTCTCGCTCCTCCGGGCGAGCGTCCTCTGCGGGGGCGTCGTACAGCCAGTCGGTGGTATGACGGCCGATCCGGACGAGCTCTTGCGCGATGCTCTCGGGAGACAGAACGGCGTCGACGCAGCCGGCGGACACGGCGCTCGACGGCATGTCGGCATAGTCCGCCGATTCGTCCTGGGCGAACGCGATTCCTCCCGCGTCCTTCAGCGCCTGAAGGCCGGCCGTCCCGTCCGAGCCGGAACCGGAGAGGATGACGCCGATTCCGCGGCCGTCGTGCTCCTCCGCCAAGGAGCGCAGGAACTGGTCGATGGGCCGCGGCGGTCGGCGCGATACCGTGCGGGGAGTGAGATGCAGGGCCCGTCCACGAACACTCAGGGACTTGTTCGGCGGGATCACGTAGACGTGGCCCGGCTCCAGCTCGAGGCCGTCCGTCACTTCATGCACGGGCAGCGGGCACACGCGCTCGAGGAGCCCCTCCAGGCTGCTCGGGTGATTCGGGTCGAGGTGCATCACGACCACGAGCGCCATGTCCAGATCGGCGGGCAGATGGCGCAGAAGATCGCTGGCCGCCTTCAGACCACCGGCCGAAGCTCCGATCCCCACGATTCGAAATGAGGTCTCGGCGACGGGAGCACCTTCCGGGTTCATCTCCGTGGTGGTTTCTTGGGCTGGAACACCCAGGGCGGCCCGGTATCCGTGTGCGTCCAATTCACCTTCCCTAGATGGCGTCCGGCGTGCTCGCAATCGCGGCCACAGCCGGACGATCTCGCTGCCGGGATTCTACTCCTGGAAGCCCGATCTCCGAGCAGCGCCTGGGCAACGCCAAAAAACCAGGCGCCCGGGGTTTTTCCCCGAGCGCCTGGCCGTCACCTGACTACACACGAGCCCCCCGTTCTATCGGCCGAATGCAAGGTGCAGCGCTGGAGGGCCGCCAACGAACGGGGAAGCTCGTTGGAGTGGGGGAGGGTGTGTCGTCAGGCGGTTCGCGGTGGCTGGACGAGACCAGCGTCACCGGTATCAGGGCTTGGCAGGCGGGACGACCGGCTGCGGGCCCCAGGTCACGTCCACGAGAGTGGCGTTGGTGTCGAGTGCAGCGATGAAGGTGGCCACCCTGCCGTACATCGGAGGGGTCGCGATCGCATGGACCACGACGTGGGTCTGGGTCGACACAGCGTCGTAGCTGGCCACGGCACGGTCGAAGAACCCAGAGCCGTTGAGGGCCTTTTGGATGGTCTTGACCTTCTCCAAGGAGCCCCCGCTCAGCACGAGGCGCGATTGTCCGGCGAGAGGAAACTTCGCGTCGTCGACCTCGATCGAGTTCTTCGTCAGCGCGTCCTTGAGATGCGAGTAGCTCAGCGTCCTCGCGGCGAAGGGGGTCAGCTGGATGGTCGATTCCTCGAAGGAGGGTACGGCCTTGAACAGGATCGGCACTCGCTTGGCCTCTAGCTCGGCGTCGCACGGGATGCACTTGCCGGCCGCGGCTGCGACGTGCTTGCAACCCGAGCAGACGTAGACGTTCTCCGTCAGGGACGTGAGGCTTCGCGTGACCTTCTCGACGTTGTCCTTCGTCAGTCCCATGACGCTGAACATGAGCGGTGTGCCGAGGGGGGCTTTGGTGGCGGCCGCTTCCTTGACCTGGCCGACGAGGTCTTGCGCCTGCTGGGCCGCGGTCGGGGCCGTGATCAGGAAGCCAGCAAGGAGAGTTGCAAGAGCGGGCAGAAGTGCGTTTCGGGTATCCATGGAGGTCTCTTTCCGACTTGGTGTGTCGAGTGACTCGACTGGGTTCGTCGAGCGGTACCGCAACGCTCGTGCCGCCGCGCACGGCTGTCCGGTCGAAGTCGACAAGGAGCCCCTCGTTACCGCATCCAGGGTCAGCACGGCTGTCTCTTGCACACCCGGCGTTCACGGTGGAAGGTCTCACGCCTCCATCAGAATGAGCCAAGGCTGCATCAGTTTGACTCTGCTCGGCCCTCCGAGAGCGAAGGTGCGGAGCCGCGGACCGCTTCGACGGCGCCGGCGCCGGTGGCACGGAAAGTGAGCTCATCGAAGGACGGGTGCAGCCTGCCCCTGACGGTTCCATCGCCATTCGCCCGCGCTGCCGTTCACGAATTCAAGAAACAGCTCTGCCACAGCAGGTGATCAACAATGGCCCATGAGTTGCCCAAGCTCGGATATAGCACGGACGCGCTCGTTCCCTTTCTCACGGCCGAGACACTGGATCTTCACCATGGGAAGCATCACAAGGGCTACGTGGACGAGCTGAATCGTCTGCTCGCGGGCACCGAGCTCGAGGGCCTGGGTCTCTCGGAGCTCGTGCGGCGATCCGAGGGGGACGTCTTCAACAACGCGGCCCAGCACTTCAACCACTCCTTCTACTGGCGCTGCATCGCGCCCGCTCCTCGGCCATGCCCGCAGGGAGCCCTCGCGCAGGCTCTGACCTCCGCTTTCGAGTCGCTCGAGAGCCTGGAGGAGGCTTTCGTGAAGGAGGCCGTCGGGGTCTTCGGAAGCGGATGGTGCTGGCTCGTCCGCACTCCGGCAGGCTCCGTTGAGCTGCGTCCGACCTCGAACGCGGGCTGCCCGATCACCTCGGGAGACATGCCGCTCCTCGTCTGCGACGTCTGGGAGCACGCGTACTACGTGGACCATCGCAACGCGCGAGCCGATTACGTGCGAGCGTTCTGGAAGGCGGTGAACTGGGAGTTCGTCGCCGGTTGCCTGGAGCGGCCCGATGAGATCGAGAGGTCCATCCTCGGAGCGAACTGAGATTCGTCATGATCGAGGGTCCGCCCCCTCTCGACCGCCTGTTCCCCGGTCCTCGGAGCGGCCACATCCATGCGCTTCCCGCTGATCCTGCTCGCCGCCTTCGTCCTGCTCGCGACGCTGCTGGGCATCGCGCCGTCCCACCGCGGCGACTGGGCACTCGAGAACGCGCTCGCCGTGCTCGGCGTGCTGGCGCTCGTCCTGACGTACGGTCGTATGCGGCTGTCGAAGGTCTCCTATGCCCTGATCTTCGCGTTCCTCGTCCTGCACGAGGTCGGCTCGCACTACACCTACTCCGAGGTGCCGTACGACGCGTGGTTCCGCCAGCTGACCGGCAGGACGCTGTCTTCCTACCTCGGCTTCGAGCGCAATCACTACGATCGGCTCGTCCACTTCGCCTACGGCTTTCTGCTCGCCTACCCCTTTCGGGAGCTGTTCGTGCGGGTCGCGGAGGCCCGCGGATTCTGGGGCTACTTCCTGCCCCTGGACGTCGTGATGTCCACGTCGATGCTGTACGAGCTCGTCGAATGGGGCGTGGCGCTGGTGATGAGCGATGACGTCGGTCAGGCCTACCTGGGCAGCCAGGGGGATGTCTGGGATGCGCACAAGGACATGCTCCTGGCCACGACCGGCGCCGTGCTCTCGCTGATGATCGCTGCTGCCGTCCATCGGGTCCTCGACCGTGACTTCAACCGCGAGTGGGCGGAGAGCCTGCGCGTGAAGGACGACCGTCCTCTCGGCGAGGAAGCGGTCGAACGCCTCCGACGACAGGCCTGAACAGGGCGCGCATGCGATTGAGCCTCCGGCATCTCTCCGCCGTCGCCCTCCGCCGCCTGCTCGCGCCGGCGTTGCTCGCGGCGGCGTCCCTCGGTTGCGTCTCGACCGCGTACGAGAGCCGGGACTGGTCGACCTACGCCGGCCCCGGCACGCGCTGGTTCCAGGCCGAGGAGGTCGAGTTCCCGCACGTGGACGACCCGCTCGAGCCCCTCAACCGGGTCAGCGCCTACGTGAACTTCCAGATCCTGCGCTGGGTCCTCCTACCGACGACGGCCATCTATCGGTTCTTCGTGCCCGCGTGGGTGCGCACGCGCCTCGCGAAGGCGGGCGAGAACCTGCAATTCCCGACGCACTTCGTGAACAACCTGCTGCAGGGCAAGCTGGACGAGGCGGGTGTCGAGTCCGCGCGCTTCGCGATCAACTCGACCGTCGGAATTCTCGGGCTCTTCGACCCCGCTCAGCGCTGGGGCATGCACCCGTATCCGGAGGACTTCGGGCAAACCTTCGCGACCTGGGGCTGGAAGCCGAGCACCTACATCATGCTGCCGCTGCTCGGAGCCAGCACCGTTCGCGACGCACTCGGCTTGGTCCCGGACACGCTCGCCGACGTGGCGACCTACTACCACCCCGCCACGTACGCCCGAGTCTTCAACGAGCAGAGCAACCGCGTCGCGGCGGACATCCGCGCCGTCGAGTCCGCCTACGACGCCTACGAGCCCGGCCGCACGCTCTACAGGCTGCGGCGCGAGGTCGACGTCAACGACTTCGAGTGGCACGAGAGCCAGAGCGGTCCGACGCAGACGCTGAGCGCGATCTTCCTCACGCCCGACGACCCGGACTTCGCCGGAAGGGCCGACACCGAGCGCATACGCATCGACGAAGCGCGGCCCGCCCTGCCCTACAGCCTGTGGCTGCAACCCGGGCCCGCTCCGCTCTTCTACGCGCTGCCCGGGTTCGGCGGCAACCGCCTCGGCGATTCGACGACCGCGCTCGCGGAGATCGCCTACGCGAACGGGCACTCGGTGGTAGCCGTGTCCAGCCCCACCAACTGGGAGTTCATGCGTCACGGCGCCAGCGTGACCACGCCCGGGTTCGGTCCGGTCGACGCGCACGACCTGCACGTGGCGTTGACGGCCATCGACCGCGACCTCGAGGCGCGTTTCCCGGGACGCTTCGAGGAGCGACGCGTCGGCGGCCTGTCCCTGGGCGCTTACCAGGTCCTGCTGATCGCGGCCGGCCGGGATCGCACCGCGGGCGACGAGGAGGCGCAGGACCTGCTCGAGTTCGAAATCTACCTCGCGTTGAATCCGCCCATCAGCATCGAGCACGCCCTGCTCCAGCTCGATCGCTTCTACAATGCGCCGTTGGAGTATCCGCCGGAGGAGCGCGCGAAGCGCATCAACGAGATCTTCGCGAAGGTTCTCTACCTGTCGAACGGCGAGCTCTATCCGGGCATGGCCCTGCCATTCACCGAGGTGGAGTCGCGGTTCCTCATCGGGATGAAGTTCCGCCTCGAGCTGCAGTTCATCATCCTGCAGTCGCAGGACCTCCACGACTCGGGCGTGCTCCTGACCAAGCGTACGCGCCTGCACATGGCGCCCGCGTTTCGAGAGGCGTCCGAGTTCTCGTTCATGGAGTACTTCTACGCCTTCGTGCTGCCGTACTTCGCCGAGCGCGAGAGCGAGGTGACGCTCGACGAGGACGGAGCCCGGGCCCTGTTCGCGGAGAGCGACTTGCGCGCCATCGGCGACGCACTGCACGCGGACGGACGCGTGCGCGTCCTCACCAACGAGAACGACTTCCTGTTGCGACCGGAGGACCTACCCTGGTTACGGAAGACGTTCGGTTCGCGCCTGACGCTCTCCGAGGCGGGCGGGCACCTCGGCAACCTCTATCACGCGTACCTGCAGGACGTGATCGCGGCACTGCTGGAGGAGACGGGCACCGCCACCGAGGGGGCGCAGGGCGAGCTACGCTGAGGTGGTCTCACGCCTCCATCAGAATGACCAAGGCTGCATCAGCTTGACTCTGTTCGGCCCTCCGAGAGCGAAGGTGCGGAGCCGCGGAGCTCCTCGACGGCGCCGACAGATCTACTTGGCAGGCGAAACAACCCAGTGCAGGCGCTCCGCGGCTACGGACCGTCGCCAGTGGCACGGAAAGTGCCCTCATCGAAGAAGGGGTGCAGCCCAGTCGCCCCGGTGGCTTCGCTGCTCTCCGCGCTCAGCCGGAAACAACAAGAAGGACGACTCCGATGACCAGAAGCCGATTTCGCACCTCCCGCGAGAACCACCCGGTCGCGAAGCTCCACCGTCAACGACCTGAAGCGCCTGAAGGTCCAGCTCGTCGACAGGCAGGCTTCCATCGGACAGGTCGCCACCGGGAGCGCACGCGTTCGGCTCGAGACTCGATGTCGTCGAGCGCGTCGCGGTAGGCCTTGAACTCGCGGAGTCCGCCGACGACCTCGACAACCGCATGGGCTACTTTGTCTCCGACCTCGCCGAGCGGATCGAGGCGCTCGCCGCCCCCGCGACCGCCGGATCGTGAGCCTCGCGACCCGACTGACCGCAATACGATCCGTCTCGCCATGAACAAGCCCATCTCACTCGTCTTGGTCGTCGTTGGAATCGTTCTCCTGGTCCTCGGCGTGATCGAGGCCGATTCCATGAGCTCCAGCTTTTCGCGGTTGTTCACGGGAGAGCCCACGGACAAGTCCATCTGGCTGTTGCTCGGCGGAGGCCTTGCCACCATCGTCGGTCTGGGAGGCGTGGCTCGCGGCTCCAAGTGAGCCGAGAGGCGGTCAAGGCCCAATGCGACCCTTTGTACCTGTCATCCCCGGGAACGGCGGCCCAGCTCGCTCTGACCGCCGAATGGAGGAACCCTCATGAATCGGAACACGAAGGGATACCGCGCTGACCTGCGAAGCGTGTTCCACCTGGCCGCGCAGGCCCTGACGCGCCTGGCCATCGGCGGCGCCACCTTCGGGCAACGGGGTCGAAGCCGTGCGCCTGAGTGTGACACCCCGGTTCCCATCGGTGCCCTGGTCCGTGTCGCCGTGTACACGACGCCTTCGAATTCACCCTACGGGCCGTGAGCAACGCAGGATGCCGAAGTCTCGGGGCACACGCTAACCGCAACGCCGACTCGGCAATCGGAGATGTTCGTTGGAGGAGGAGAGCGAGATGTGTGGTCATCCATTCGCTGCGTCTGGGGCATCGACGCCCCTGACCGAGAGCCGCCTCCCGCCGGGAGCCGACGTACCCGTTCGCCCGTGCCACGACGCCGAAATCGTCACCTATGTGTTCGAGGGGGCGCTTGCCTACGAAGATTCGAGGGGCGGCTCCGGTGTCACACACGCAGGCGAATTCCAGCGCAGGGCCGCAGCGCCCGGTCTTCCCCACCGCGAGACGAACGCGTCGCGGAGCGAATGGGCACACGTGTTCCGCATTTCGTTGCCCGCCTCGCCGGGTGACCTCGAGCCCGGCCTCGAGACAAGGCGCTTCTCGGTCGCCTATCGCCGCGGCGTACTGTGCATCGTCGCGTCGCCAGGCGGTCGCGATGGATCACTGCACATCCAACCCGGAGCCCTGATCTTCTCCTCCATACTGAACACCGGGCAGCACCTGGCCTATGAGCTCGCGCCACGACGGAGCGTCTGGCTCCACATCGTGACAGGCGAAGTGAAGCTGGGCGAGGTCGGCCTGACCGCGGGTGACGGCATCGGCGTCACGGCCGAGCACGCCGTCTCCCTCATCGCACAAGACGAGAGCGAGATCCTGCTCGTCGACTCCTGATACGGAGTCGCACACCACCCGCAGTTCTCACTCCAAGAAGTGCCGCACCATCCTCAATCCGGCCCAGCGTCACGGACGACCCTGAAGGCCCCGGGACGTTTCCGTCCACTGCGGTACTTCTTGACGGAAGTGCGCCGGGTGGTGTGCGACTCCGTAATCGACCCGCCCTATACTAGAATGACTTGATCCGATCGTTGCGCAAGTGGTCGCCCGTGTCCGGAGTGGAGCTGCACGAGAAGCTGTACGCTCCCGGGACCGAGCTGGCCTCACACAGTCACGAGCACGCGACCCTGATCCTGGTGCTGGACGGCGGGTTCCGCGAGGACTGCGCGGGAGAGGAGATCGCGCGGAGTCCCGGGCAGCTGCGGGTCATGCCGCCCGGCTTCCCGCACGCGAACCGCTACGGCCGGCAGGGAGCGCAGTGCTTTGTCGTCGAGCTCTACGACGCGTGGCTCGACCAGGGAGCCGACCGGGTCCGCTCCGTCGACCGGGTCGCCAACTTCGCGCGCCGTGTGCCGCAGTCCGTCATAGCCCAGCGCATCTGGGAGGACTTCCGCGTGATGGACGACGCGGCCAGCTTGTCGGTCGAGGGTTTGTTGCTCGAAACGTTGGGATTGATCCTGCGGCAGGAGTCGGACCGCGCTCCGGCGCGGCTGCCGCACTGGCTGCGCGACGCGCGCGATCGGCTGCACGAGGAGTTCGTGTGCCCGCCGCGCATCGGCGAGCTCGCCGAGCAGGCCGAGGTCCATCCCGGCCATCTGCACCGCGCTTTCCGACGCCACTTCGGTTGCACTCCCGGGGACTACGTCCGGGCGCGGCGCATCGCCTTCGCACGCGGGGCCCTGCTCGAGTCGGACGAGCCGATCGCTTCGATCGCGCAGCGCGCGGGCTTCAGCGACCAGGCGCACTTCACGCGTTGCTTTCGCGCCGCGACGGGTCTGCCCCCCGGAGTGTTCCGGCAGCGCGGCGGACTGGGTTAGTCCCGTTCAAGCGCGGGTGAGCGGCGTTCAAGACGCCCGGCGCGGCGCGGTACATGCTCGCGGGCATGAGTATCGTCCTCCGCACCGTTGCGCTCGCCACCCTGCTGGCGTCCGGGACCGCGCAGTCCCAGTCCCCGCCACTCGAGATCGAGCAGTTCGAGCTCGCCAACGGACTCCAGGTCGTGCTTCACCGCGTGGCGCACGTCCCCAGCGTCACCGTGAGGACTACCTACGGCGTGGGGAGCGCGCACGAAGCCCGCGGTCGCTCGGGCTTCGCCCACCTGTTCGAGCACTTGATGATCCACGGCGGATCGCGTCACGTTGCGCCCGGTCAGTATGTCGAACTGCTCACGAGATTCGGTGGGGCGACCAGTGGCACGACCTTCCGCGACCGAACCGTCTTCGCCAGCTGGGGGCACAGCGATGCCTTCGAGCTGATCCTCTACTTGGATGCAGAGCGCATGGCCTTCCTGCGCGACAGCATCACGCCGGAGATCTTCGAGCGGGAGCGCGCTGCCGTGACGAACGAGCGCGAGCAGGTCTTCGCGACCTCGGATGCCGAGCTGTACCACCTGCTCACGCGCGACACTTTCGGCGCGGGTCATCCGTACTCGTGGAGCGCCTACGGGACCGAGGAGCACGTCGCAGACGCCACGCTGGCCGAGCTCACCGCGTTCCACCGGACCCACTACGTGCCCAACAACGCGCATCTGGTGGTCGTCGGCGACGTCGACCTTGCCGACGCGCGCCGGCTCGTCCACGAGTACTACGGCTCCATTCCGCGCGGTGCCGAGCCGCCTCCGCTCGCGGTCCCGGAGCCCGCGTTGAGCGGCGTCGTTCGCAGGGTCTTGGAGGAGGACGTGGCGCAGCCTTCGCTGTTCGTCAGCTGGGTGGCCCCACCGGCGTACCAGCCGGGGAGCGCCGCGCTCGACCTCATTGGCTGGCTCCTGGAGGGACGCCTGTACAGGAGGCTCGTGGACGAGCTGGGCATCGCGCAGGGCGTTCGCGTGTACCACGAGAAGTACCGCTTCGCCGGTGAGTTCGCCGTGGAGGTGAAGGCCCGGCCGGACCAGCGGCTCGCCGAGGTCGACGACGCCTTGCGCACGGAGCTCGAGCGGCTGCACACGGACCCGTGCGGCCCGGACGAGCTGAGCGAGCTCGTGCACCGCAAGACGACGAAGATGATCGCCGAGATCGAGGGCACGGGGTCGCGGGCAGGAACGTTCAGCGAGTACCTCTTCTTCACCGGCATGGCGGGATACTTCGAGCAAGACCTCGCGCGATACGCGAGCCTCACGCCAAGCGACCTGGCCGAGACGGCCCGGGCCTTCCTGCCGACGACGCGCCGCGTCGCCCTTTCCGCCGTTCCCCGCGGACGGCCGGAGCTAGGCCTTCCCGAGCCGCTACCGGCGCCCGAAGAGGTGGTCACGGCCCCCGACTGGACCCGACGCCCCGCCCCGGCGACGAGTCGCAGTTTCGAGCCACCGGCGATCGACCGCGCCCTGCTCTCCAACGGCCGCGACGTCTATCTGGTGGCGCGCAAGGTCCCCTCGGTGCAGGTGCGCGTCGTCTCACGGCAGGGGTCCGGGGAGGATCCGGCCGGGAAGTTCGGGCTTGCCGACCTGAGTGCATACGTCATGACCGACGGAGCGGGAGGGCGCGGCGGCGAGGAGCTCGCCGCCCTCGAGCGCGAGCTGGGGTTGCGCATCAGCACGTCGGCGGGCCGTGACCACGTCTACGCGAAGCTGGTCGCGCCGCGCGAACACCTCGAGGGCGCGCTGGCGGTGTTCGCGGACGTGGCCCTGCGACCGACCTACCCCGACCCGGTCGTTCGCGCCGCACGGGCGGAGTACGTCGCGTTCCTCGAGGACCTGGGCGGTCGGGCGGACAACATCGCGGCGCTCGCCCTGAACCGTTCGGCCTACGGTCCCGAGCACCCGAACGGCAGTATGAAGTCCGGCACCGCACCAAACGTCGCAGCCCTTCGGCGCGAAGACCTCGTCCGCTTCCACCGCAGCGCCTTCCGCCCCGAGCACACGGCTGTCATCGTCGTCGGGGACCTCACCCTGCCCGAGGTGCTGCCGCTCCTGGAAGAGACTCTGGGCGGCCCCTGGGATCAGGTGGCCCCCCGTGTTCCGACGAGTCGACCCGCCCCCGCCCCCACGAGCGGCGTGCTGCTGATCGACCGACCAGGCGAGCCCCGTACCATGCTGCGCGTCACGGCCCTCGTGCCGCGGCGCACCTCCGCCGACTACTACGCGCTCGAGGTGCTCAACATGCTGCTCGGCGCGAGCTCCAACAGCCGGCTGCAGGAGAACCTGCGCGCTCGCCAGGGGCTCACGTACTCCGCCCGCTCGAGACTCGAGTGGCGGCCCGAGGAGAGCCTCTTCTACGCCACCGTGTCGGTCGACGCCGACGCGACCGTGCGCGCGCTGCGCGAGCTCGTGCTGGAGTTCGGGGCGATCGCAGAGGAAGTTCCCGCGGCGGAGATCGACAAGGCGAAGCGGCATCTGATCGGCCGCCTGCCCGAGTCCTTCTTGACGCAGGACCACCTGGCCGAGGTCGTCACGGAGCTTTACCTGAACGACCTGCCGCTCGATACGCACCGACACTTCCAGGCGCGTATCGATGCGGTGACCGCGGCCGACCTGCGCCGCGTGGCCGAGACGTACTTCGAGCTGGACAAGCTGGCGTTCGTCATCGTCGGCGACCGCGCCGCGATCGGCGACGGCCTCGAAGATCTCAGTCTGGACTTCCGCGAGATGGACTTCGCCGAACTCCTGGCGCTGCCTCGCTGATGGGATACGGAGTCGCACTCCACCCGCAGTTCTCACTCCAAAGAGTGCCGCACTATCCTCAGTCCGGATCAGCGTCAATCGGGGATCGTTGCGCAAGGACCTCGTGAGCGATTTCGGACCGTGAAGAACCCGGGACGGTTGCGCCTACTGCGGTACTTCTTGACGGAAGTGCGCCGGGTGGTGTGCGACTCCGTAGGGCGCGCGGTCCTGGCCCACAGGTCTCGGAACATTCATCGATTTCTGCAATGTCGGAGGCCTCTTCCGACGTCTACGCCCCGTGGAGCCGAGGTCTCCGGTTCCTACCGTCCCCCAGAGAAAGGAAAGTGGTCATGAAGCAAGCTGCACTCATCTCGTCCATTGCCGTTGCCAGCCTCGCCGTGGGCGGTCTCCCTGCTTCGGCCAACGCCCGTGGCGACGAGTTTCCGCTCCCGGGCGACACGCCGGCAGTGGCCAACGAGCACGTCATCGAGCTGGCGATCTGTCTCGATACCAGCGGCTCGATGGATGGCCTGATCCATTCGGCTCGGCAGAAGCTGTGGACGATCGTCAACGATCTCGCCAAGGCCGAGCCCACGCCGAAACTTCGCGTGGCCCTGCTCAGCTATGGCAACGACGGGCACAACCCCGAGAACGGGTGGGTCGAGGTCGAAACACCCTTCACCGAGGATCTCGACACCGTCTCGCAGATGCTCTTCGGGTTGACGACCAACGGCGGCACAGAGCTCGTAGGGCGTGTGGTGCAGACTTCGTTGGAGGAGCTCGACTGGAACCCCTCCTCCGGCGCGTTGCGAATGATCTTCGTGGCGGGGAACGAGTCCGCCGACCAGGACGATCGGGTCGCCGTCCGCGCCATCTGCAAGGAAGCAACCGAACGCGGGATCGATGTGAACTCGATCTACTGCGTCTATGGCGACGATGACAGTGAAGTCCGGCCGGGCTGGAGGGAGCTCGGCAGGTTGGGCAACGGCGAGTTCGCCATGATCGACCAGGACAACGGGTCGGTCGTGATCGCCACGCCCTACGACCAGAGACTCATCGAGCTCTCCGCCGAGCTCAACGAGACCTACATTCCCTTCGGCGCCGCGGGCGAGGCCGGTTGCAGCAACCAGGCGGCGCAGGACGCCAACGCGGTGCAGATGAACTCCGCGAACGCGGCATCACGAGCCGCGACGAAGGCCGGCAAGCTGTATTCGTGCGGGTCGTGGGACCTCGTCGATGCGGTCCGCATCGGGCAGATCGATCTGGCAGAGGTAAATGAGAAGGACCTGCCCGAGGACATGCGGGCACTCACGTACGCCCAGCGGGTGGCAAAGGTCGACGCCATGCAGAAGCGACGGACGAAGTTGCAGAGTCAGATCAACGAGCTCGATCCGCTTCGCCAGGCCCTGCTCACAGAGGAGCTGGCGCGTCGGGCAACGACGAACATCGGCGGTTTCGATCTTGCGATCCGCAGCGCCATTCGCACGAAATCCGAGGCGCTGGGGTTCAGATTCTCCCCGCTCGGGACAACGCTTGCGATGGTGACGTCTCCCGTCGAGCTCGGGACAACGGTTGCGATAGTGACGTCTCCCGTCGAGGAGGTGGAGACGTGCGACTATTTCGTCCAGTTCGGCGGTGCAACCATGGACACGTGGGTGGCCAACAACCTCGTCGAGGACTTCGAGGACGCGCGTCTGGATGGCGAGGACTTTGCGCACGACTTCCATGTTGCGCCGGGCACACCCGAGGCGACGGCGCTCATGGAATCGCTGCCGACTCACGTGCGGGATCTCTGCGGATCGTTGGAGGGAGTGATCTACCTGCGCTGGCGTGACAGGATCTATCTCGTCACTGGTGGGTGTTGAGCGCAGCGATTCGCGGACAACTCGGAAACACGCACGAAGGTGCGCCGACTGTACGCCACCCATAGCGCCGAGCTGCGGGAGCGCCCGGCGTACTCCCTCCGAATCGCGGAGCTCGCGGATGG
This sequence comes from Planctomycetota bacterium, assembly GCA_029259655.1. Taxonomy (GTDB): domain Bacteria; phylum Planctomycetota; class UBA1135; order UBA1135; genus OFTM220. The sequence continues at coordinate 6,003 of JAJDET010000218.1, read as the reverse complement.
GGGCTCGAGAACCAGGGAGGGGCCCGCCCCCAGGGTAGCCCTGCTGTGCTGGGACAAACCTGATTCGGTAGTGGAGGGGGCGAGAGGATTCGTTGTGGGTCCGGGTGCGGCGAAGCCGCGCCGGGAGCCACCCGGAGGACTCACGCTCCGGACACCCAAGCCGCTCTGCGGCTTGGGTGGTCGGGGCGAGAGGATTCGAACCTCCGACCTCTGCAACCCCATGGGGGAGCAGCCAGGCGAAACCGCGTTCTCTGGTTCTCAAGCGGCGCGTACGTCGCGCCACGTCTCGCTGATCTTGCCCGATCTTGTGGCGTGGGGGAATAGCTGCCCCGCGGTCGCGGTTGCGAATCCGTAGATACGGACGCGAGCAGCCGCGGCATGTAACCCCGGCCAATCCTCGATGTCCGGTGAGTGTCCGGTGGTGGTCCGGTGACTGTCCGGTGGTCAGCTCGATCGCGGCCACCCAGGATCAACGAGGCCTAGCGAAGCCAGGCGCGACTGCGTTCAGCCTCGCTCGGCGAACCCTGATCCGGAGGACGACCCATGACCGACTACTACACCGACGCCGTTGAGCCCGAGCTTGGCGGCTACGTAACGCTCCGCGAAGCAGCGGCACGCCTTCCTTTCAAGACCACCAAGAGCGCCGTGTGGGGCTGGGTGCGCCACGGAAGGACCGTCGGCGGAGTCACTCTGCGCCTCCCCTACCTCCGCGTGGGACGCCGACTTCTCGTTCGACCTGCGGACGTCCTGGCATTCGGTCAGCGCGTCGCGGAAGCCGAGGACCGGCTTCGTCACCCCATCTCCAACGAAAGAAACCACTCATGACTCCCCTGACCACGACAACTCCGACAGACGAGGCAGCGCAGCCTGACGCGGACAAGACACGGTTCGAGACCTTCCCCCCCGGCTCCCACGCCCTCGTCGGCGGCAACGCACTCAAGGGGCGCGGCGCCGACGCCTACGGGCCCCAGCTCCAAGCGTCCGCTGACCGGCTCGAACGGGTCCTCGACGAAGCTCGGGAGAAGGCACTCTCGATCAGCTCCGACGGAAGACTGTCCGCCCAGGGAAAACGTGCCGCACGACAGGAGGCGGCGAGCGCGTCCGACTCCCGCGCCGAAGGCGCCCTCATACAGACCGTCGGCGAGGTCGAGCGCGGGTTCCGGAGTGCTCTCGAACGGCTCGGCGTGCGTCCCCTCGCTCCCCGCGACGTCGATCCCGACCTGTCCCGCCCCCTGCCAATTGAACGTCAACTCGGCTCCCTCGACATCTTCCACGCGACCGACCTCGCGAACCGCGTCCAGCATGCTCGCCGCGCGATCCTCGACCTCCCCACCGAGAAGGCCGAGAAGAAGCTCGCAGTACGTGCCGCCTTCCTGGGCGACGACGAGCAAGATCCTGAGCCGCTCACCGCCTACGCCGTGGACTCAATCCCCGACGTCGTGAAGCGGAGCCTGGAACGCGAGATCGGGCTCGACCTCGCCGTGCTGCGCCGCGGCTACTACGAGAAGCTCAACCCGACCGCCGCCGCGGGATTGGAAGTGTGGGTCTCTGTTGCAGGGCACGTGCGCTACAACGCCATGCGCGCCCACAAGGTCATCCGGCAGTTCTTCGAGGTCCCTCTCGACGACGCCCGCGTTGTCCGGGCCGTAGCTCCGCTGAAGGTCCTTCTCGATCGAGAGGATGCGCTCTAGATCAGGGGGCTGTTGCTGCGTCGGGGGAGGCCGTGACTCGTCACGGCCTCTCTCGATTCAACCGCTGCGCTCCATGAACCACACCACCGCAAGCGCGAGCCCCACGACGTATCCAAGTACGGCGAACCGAAGTCTCGCTGCTCCTGCAAGTACCTCGTCCGCCACGGCTCCGCCCACGACATCCACTACCGGCTCAGCGGCGGCACGTACCTGGTGTGCACGACCGAGGTCGTTCCAGAGGGGGATCAGCAACGGCACGGTTGAAGCTAGGAAGGGCCCGCTCGAAAACGAGTCCGGTCCTACGACCACTCGAAAGACGCCCCAGCCGAAAGCGACCGCACAAGCAACGCCAGCGGCGCCTCCGACAACGCCAGTCACGAACGGTCGGGCCTTCCGCCCTACCCAGAATAATAGTGCGGAGGCAAGGAAGCCCCCGACAAGCGCCCCGACGGTCAAGGCGAAGGAAACGAGCACCACGACGACAACGTAGGCGACGACCACCATGAGCAGTGCCGAAGGCTACCCACGAGAGGACTCCCAAATCCACTCGGAAACGAAGACAGCGCCCGTTAGGAACGGTTCGGATCGGGACCTACGGGGCCAGTTCGCCCCCGGGAATCAATCAGCGGCCGGTCGCCGTGGGCGGGGTGCAGAATGGCGTGGGATCCTACGGTCGGCCGTCACCCCGGAGGACTGGCGGGCGATTATTTCCAAGGCCGTTGAACAAGCACGCGCAGGTCAGGAAGCAGCACGCAGGTTCATCGCTGAGTACGCAATCGGGAAGCCGAAGGCGATGGGAACGCGAGCCGACGGGTTCGATCTGGGCGGGCTGTCCACGCTCGACGACGTCGCTGAGGCAGCCTCTCGGCTCGCCCGCGCCGCAGCCGGAGGAGAAATCACGCTGGAGGCCGCAGAGCGCTGCGCCGGGCTCCTGGATCTCGTGCGTTCGAGCTTGGAGAGCCGCGACCTAGAGCAGCGGCTCGTCGCCGTCGAGTCTCACATGAAGGGAGCCGATGAAACGTGGTGAGACGACGCAGACGGTCGCGGATCGACAGCCTAACGGCGAGGATCGAAGATCTTGAAACGCAACTCCCCGATCCTCGGGAGGATCCGAACGTGGTCGCACGCGGGCTTCGGGACGTTCTCGTGCTCGCCCGCGCCGAGAAGCACGCATCGTTGCTTGCAAGGATCGAGGTCGACCCCGGATGGATCCGGTTCCTCCTCGCGTGCGCGGAACGCGTTATCGATGGCGCTGCCGAGCTACCACAGAATCCAGCTGAAGCCAGCATCGACGACCTGCATCGGGCGTTCGGTCGCTCGAATAACGTCCCCAGGCCGCTCGATCCCGATGCGCCTCTACGCGAATGGCCGTACCTGGACGAGCAGCTGGATGATCGCCCCTGTCAGCCGGATCCAAAGCCGTCAGTAGCCTGGCGTCCGTTCCTAGAACGTGTACGAGAGCTGCGTGAGCGGTATCCGGTTCGCGCGCCACCTAGGCCTGGTCCGCCCCAGTGTCCTCCGGAACCCGACTGGCGGTTCCTTTGATGTTAGTAGCCCCCAGAGTTGTCCTTCGGGCAGGCGCTACCCAGCCGTGGCCCTGTCTGAACTGGATCGAGCCGACCGCAAGTAGTCGCAGGCTGCCCTGTTCCGTCGCTCTCGGTGCTCTCGGTGAACCATCGACCCGCGCGCCCGTCACGAGACGCGCGGATCTCCTCAGCCCGTAGGCCCCACTAGAAAGCCGCCCCCGGCTCGTGGGTCGAGTTACCGAGGGCGGCCTGATCGATCAGTGTCATGAGCATCGTACCCCATACGAATGAGCGCTGTCCGCCGGTCCCGGCCCCCCCTGTGGACACGCTCAGTTCGGCGCTGCACTACGCAATCGAGTTCGGCTGGAGAATCGTGCCACTTCATAGCTCCATCGGGTCTTGCTCGTGCAGGGAAGGTCCTCGGTGTCGGCGTCCAGGAAAACACCCTCTTGCCGCCGTACTGGACGGGGTCAGCTGGCCCGATGCCGCCACCAGGGAACCCGACGCGTTGCGCTACCTGTGGGATCGCGCTCGCAATCCGTGGAAGCACGGGAAGCGCGGAAGAACGATCTCGCCCAACGTCGGTGTCGCAACCGGGTCGAAAAGCGACGTCTGGGTCCTCGACCTCGACATACGCCCTGAGAAGGGCGAGGACGGACTCTCGGTCATCCACGAGGTCGCGGGCGGGTGCGACTACGAGACGGCTGCACAGCGCACGGGAAGCGGGTCCTGGCAGCTGCTCTACGCGTGGCCCGACGAGTGGCAGCTCGGTGACCGGACGATCCGCTCTCGAACGAGACTCCTCCCGGGAATCGACGTCCGCGCGGAGGGCGGGATCGCGGTCCTTCCGCCGTCGCTTCACGAATCGGGGAAGCGTTACGAATGGGTCGTCGATCACTCGCCCATCGACTTCGAGCCAACGCCCGCGCCGGAGTGGCTGCTCGACCTCGTCGCTGGTCCCTTTGTGCGGGACGCTTCAAGAGTGAACGGGCGTGAGTCCTCGCGATCGGAAGCGAGCAACGCCAACACGAAAGGAGGCAATCGTCCGACCGCGTCAAAGCTCGACCAGGTCGTCAGCGCGCTGGAGCAGATCCCGTCGGACGGCTACGACGACTGGCTCCGCGTCGGCATGGCACTTCACTCGACCGGGTGGAGCTTCGCGTTCGACGCGTGGTGCGTCTGGAGCGAAGAGATGCAGCGCAAGGCCCGGTCGAAGTACTGCCTCGCGACCCAGCACCGCACGTGGCGGTCGTTCAAGCGGGGGGGCGTTGGGCTTGGCACGATCTTCCACCTCGCCGAGGCACGCCGGGCGAAGCGGGTTCCAGGGGCGGGGGGCCGCGCGGGGGGTGGTCTATGAGCGCCGAACCCGTCGACATGCGTCCGCCTGCTCTCGTCAGGCTGCAATCCGTCTCCTCGGGCCCAACACCTCCGCCTCCGCCGCCGGGTCATCCTCTCGCTGCGCCGCCGCCACCCCTCCTGCCGAGGAGGCTGGTTCAACTCTATCGGCTCCCGGAGCTGGTCAACTTGCCTCGGCCCGAGTGGGTGATCCCGGGCGTCGCACGACGCGGAGAGGTCGCGCTCTTGCACGGTCATCCGGGCTGCGGCAAGAGCACGCTCGCAATCGACATCGCGTGCTCCGTAGCTGGTGGGATCCACCACAGCCTCGCGGCTGCCGCCTATCACCGCCCTCAGCGAGTGCTCGTGATTGCTGGTGAAGGGGGCGGCGCGGACTTCGTCGAGCGCGTGCACGCGTGGTTTGAGTCGAGCGAGGATCGCGCGCAGGTCGCCGAGATCGTGGGCGCCCACCTGGTCGTCGCTACGCAGCCCGTCGACGTCGCCGACGAGCAAGGCCGACTCGCGCTGGTCCAAGAGGCCCTCAAAGCGTTCAACGGCGAAATCCCCGATCTCATCGTCGTCGACACCGTCAGCGCATGCGCCACGTCCATCGACGAGAACAGCTCGACGGACGTCGCGGGGATGATTGGCGGGCTTCGACGGGCCTTCGCGACGCCGTCTCCGGAGGAGCCCGAGCCTGGGCCGCTTTGGCTGCTGATCCACCACCAGCCGAAAGGCGTCAAGAACGGATCGGCCTCGCCGCGTGGATCCGGAGCCTGGAGAGGCAACGTCGACCTGGAGCTGGAAGTCGTCCGCAAGGGAGATGAACTGGAGGTTAGACAGCGGAAGGGAAACAGGATCGCCGGGCTGGAGGACAAGCACTTCACATTGACGACCTATGACTTCGGTCAGGTCGACGAGTTCGGCGTCCGAGCGACGGCTCCATTCACGGTCCCCCTATCGAGGGAGGCCCCGGGAAACGCGGACCTCGCCGAGCGCCAGGTGAGCTGCTGCGAGGCCTTCCGGCGGATCCTCGAAGAGACCTTCACGGCCGAGGAGCCGCCGACGACGCGAGCCTTCCGGGCCTACCTCCAGGAGAACCGGGGGGAGCTGAGCGTCTCAGGAAGGGACTGGGATCGATTCCACAAGGTGGCGATCGAGGACGGCTACGTGCTTCGTGAGCGGAAGGGTCGGGCGCTGTACCTCCGCCCCCGGCCCGGGCCCGGGCCCACCCCCCCTGGGACCTGAACGTCCTCCGAGCGTTCACGGGGGCCGTTCACTGTCCTCCGAACGTTCACCCCGCGTCTCGCTACCGTCACCAATGGTGTCCCCACGCTCGGCCGTGAACGCATTGTGTCCCCAGCGTCCCCCCACCCTTTAGGGTGGGGACGCAGGACACTGGACGGGGGACACCCGAGGTGAGCGCTTCGAAAGGGCGTCGTGGACAGCAC
>JAJDET010000217.1 GCA_029259655.1 Planctomycetota bacterium | reverse complement strand
ACGACGCGTATTCGTGGATACTCGGAGGAGTGGCAACGCAGCCACGGGCGGAAGGACGCTGAAGATATGGCCCGAACCCTCGCGTCACACCACTAGCATGGACTCGAGATGGACGCCAACGCACAGGACGCCGAGCCCGTCGCCGCCGTCGATCTCGGCTCCAACAGCTTCCACATGGTCATCGCGCGGCAGCAGGGCGATGGCCTGACCCAGCTCGATCGCCACCGCGAGCCTGTGCGCCTGGCCGCCGGCCTCGACGCGAAGAAGCGTCTCGCCGAGGAGGCCGGCGAGCGCGCGCTCGAGTGCCTCTCGCGAATGGGGCAGCGCCTGGCGGGCATCCCGAGCCAGCGCGTCCGCGTCGTCGGCACGAACACGCTGCGCCAGGCGAAGAAGGCGGGGCGCTTCCTTGCGCAGGCCACCGAAGCCCTCGGGCACCCGATCGAGATCCTGCGCGGCCCGGAAGAGGCGCGCCTGATCTACCTCGGCGTGTCCCACGACCAACCGCTCGTCGCGGGGCGGCGGCTGGTGGTCGACATCGGCGGAGGCAGCACGGAGGTGATCCTCGGCGAGCGCTTCGACGCGCTCGAGACGGATAGCCTGCACATGGGGTGCGTGAGCTTCTCGCGGCGCTACTTCCCGGAAGACGTGGTCGAGGAGAAGGCCTTCAAGAAGGCCGTGATCAAGGCGCGCCTCGAGCTCGAGACGGTCGAGCAGCGCCTGCGCGAGTCCGGGTGGGAGGAGTGCATCGGCTCCTCGGGAACGATCACTGCGATCGAGGAGATCGTGCGCGCGGCGGGGTGGAGCGAGAGCGGCATCACGCTCTCCTCGCTCAAGAAGCTGAAGAAGGCCCTCCTGCGCGCGGGGCACTCCTCGGACCTCCGGCTCGAGGGGCTCACGTCGGAGCGCGCGCCCGTGTTGCCGGGCGGGCTCGCGATCCTGATCGCGACCTTCGAGAGCCTGGGCATCCGTCGGATGTCGACGTCGTCCGCGGCGTTGCGCGAGGGGATCCTGTGGGACCTCCTGGGCCGCATCCGCCACGAGGACGTGCGCGACCGGACGATCCGTGACTTCGCGCAGCGCTTTCACGTCGACGTCGAGCAAGCGCGGCGTGTGGAGCGGACGTCGCTCGGCCTGCTGAACCAGGTGGCGAAGGCGTGGGACATCGAGCGCGTGGGCGCGCGCCGCTTCATCGCCTGGGCCGGGCGTCTGCACGAGATCGGGCTCTCCGTTTCCTATGCGGGCTACCACCGCCACGGCGAGTACCTGCTCCAGCACAGCGTCATGTCCGGGTTCTCGCGCGAGGACCAGATCCTGCTCGCACGCCTGGTGCGGAGTCACCGCAGGCGCCTCGACCCGGCCGTGTTCGACGAGCTCCCGCCGAGTCTGGGGGACCTCGGCGTCCGGCTCGCGGTGCTCCTGCGTCTCGCGGTGCGCCTCAACCGCGGGCGCAGCCGCGCGTCACTCCCGGCCTTCCGGCTCGCGGCGTCGGAGGAGTCGCCGGAGATGAGTGGCCTCGAGCTCGTCTTCCCCGAGGGCTGGCTCGACGAGCACCCGCTCACGAGCGCGGATCTCGAAGAGGAGACGGCGATGCTGTCGCGCGAGGGCTGGGCGCTGGTCGCGCGCTGACGCCCTGCGCGGCGGCGCGCTCAGCCCGGCGAGCTCAGGAACGCCACGTGCTCGTCGTGGGTCGGCAGCGAGGGCAGCGCCCCTCGGCGCGTCGACGCCAGCGCCCCGGCGGCGCACGCGCTGCGCAGAGCCTTCTCGAGTCGGTTCTCCTCGAGGAACGCCACGGCGAGTGCGCCGGTGAAGGCGTCGCGGCAACCCGTGCTGTCGATGGAATCCACGTCGAAGCTCGCCGACTCGTGCACGCGCTCGCCGTCGAAGAGGACCGCGTCTCGTCCCTGCTGGGTCACGACGACGCGTTTCGGACCGAGCGCTCCCAGACGACGCGCGATCCCGGCCGATCCGAGCTCCTCGTCGCTCCCGAGGAGGAGAGGAGACTCGCTCTTGTCCACCACGAGCACGTCCACGCCCTCGATCAGCTCGCGCGGAACCTCCTTCGCGGGCGAGGCGTTGAGCAGGACCGGCACGCCCTTCGCCCGGGCGATCTCCAAGGCCCGCACGAGCGCGGCCTCGGGGTATTCGAGCTGCATCACGAGCAGGGCGGCTCCCTCGATCGCCAGGCGTGCGCTCTCGACGTCCTCCGCGTCGAACTTCAGGTCGGCACCGGGCGCCACGATGACCCCGAGCTGGCTGTCCGGCAGCACGCCGACCACCCCGACACCGGTCGGCGTCTCCGGGCGTGCGCTGACGTGGTGGACGTCGACTCCCTCGGCGACCAGCGCGCTTCGGAGGTCGCCGCCCCAGCCGTCGTCGCCGACGCACCCCACGAGATCGACCTTGGCTCCGAGCCGTGCGGCGGCGACGGCCTGATTGGCGCCCTTGCCGCCCGCACAATGGACGAACGCGTCGGCGACGAGCCGCTCCCCGGCGCGCGGGAAGCGAGGCGTCGTGATCACGAGGTCCATGTGGATGGCCCCAACAACACACAGTCGGCTGGACATGGACGCGGGATCCTAACGGAGCGGTCGACCGCGGGCGCTCCGGCGCACCCGACCGATCTCTAACCCCCGCCGCCGGGCCCAGTTGAGGCGCCGCCCGGGCCGCCGTCGAGGCGCGCCCGCGCGGCACCGTCGGGGAACGGGACCACGAAGGGGCGGGGGCCGCCGGGTGTCTCGAGCGTTCCGTAGGAGAGGTGCGGCCCGTAGACCGGCTCGAGCACCTCTCGTCTCAGCACCTCGCCGGGAGTCCCTCGGGCCGCAACGCGCCCGCGGTCGAAGAGGGCGATCTCGGTCGCGAACTGGCTCGCCAGGTTGAGGTCGTGCGTGACGACGAGCGCGCTCCGACCGGTCTTGCAGATCTCGGCGATGAGCTCGAACGCCCGGACCTGGTGCTCGACGTCGAGCGAGGTCGTCGGTTCGTCGACCAGCCAGAGGCCGGAGCCCTGGGCCAGGGCGCGCGCGAGGAGGGCCCGCTGGCGCTGGCCGCCCGAGAGCTCGGCGAGGAGTCGATCGGCCATCTCGTCGAGGTCCGTGTCGGCCAGTGCACGGTCGACGGCTTCGGCGTCCTCGGGCGCGTGACGACCGAAGAACCCGAGGTGCGCGTAGCGCCCCCCCATGACGAAGTCGCGCACGCGCACGTCGGGGAGGCCGGCCAGCGACTGCGGGACGACGGCCATCCTGGACGCGCGCTCCGCAGAAGAGAGCGACCGCACGGCGCGACCATCCAGCACGACCTCCCCTTCGTCGGGGACGAGCAGCCCGGCGAGCACGCGCAGGAGCGTCGACTTACCCGAGCCGTTCGGTCCCACGACACACAGGAGATCGCCGGGCCCGAGCTCGACGTCGATTCCGTCGAGCGCGCGAGCTCCGGACGAGAACCGGTGCCGCAGGTCTCGCCCGCGGATCTCTCCCGCGCTCACCATGCCTCCATCACGCGCCTCTCGCGCCACAGGAGATAGATGAAGAAGGGACCTCCGACGAGCGACATGAGGACACCCGGCTGCATGGCCGTGCCGCCGAAGAAGAGGCGCTGTGCGACGTCCGCTGAGAGGAGGAACACACCACCGCCCAGGATCGCGAGCGGCAGGAGCGTCCGGTGCGACGTCCCGGTGAGGATTCGCAGGAGGTGCGGCACGACGAGACCGACGAACGCGATCTGCCCGGCCACGGCGACGGCGCAGCCCGCCGAGAGTGCCGCGGCACAGATCGCGAGGAGCTTCACGCGTCGTGTGTGAACGCCGAGCGCCTCGGCATCCTCCTCGCCGCCGGCGAAGAGATCGAGCTCGACGGCGACGAAGGGAATCGTCAGCGCGGAGAGCGCCAGACCGCACCACACCATCGTCGCGTGGTAGGCGTGGCGGTCCTCGAGCGTGCCGAACGTCCAGGTCAGGATCGCGCGGTGCATCTCGTAGTCGCGCAGGGTCCACGCCTGCAGCGCGGCGAGCGCACCCGCGAGGCAGGTGTTGAGCGCGATGCCCGCGAGCAGGAGGCTCGGCACCGACACACGTCCTCCGCGCGCGGCGATGCGCAAGACGACGAACGCCGCGGCGAGCGCGCCGGCGAACGCGAACGCGGTGACGAGGACGGGCGCATGAGCCCCGGCCGATCCGAGACCGGAGACGAAGTCCGGCCCGTAGCCGCCCACGATCAGGACGGCGACCGCCGACCCGAGCCCGGACCCTGCCGAGACGCCGATCAGGGACGGCGATGCGAGCGGGTTCCGGAAGAGCCCCTGGAGGAAGGCCCCCGAGAGCGCCAGTGCGCCGCCGACGCCGGCGGCGACCAGCGTCCGGTGCAGGCGCAGGCGGAGAATCGTCTGGTCCGGCTCAGGGAGCGGTTCCGCAAGTCCCATGCTGGCCAGCAGGCCGCGCAACGGGCTGCCCGTCGTGAGCCCACCCGACGTCCCGGTGTAGATCCCCGCCAGGAGAAGCAGGACGAGCGTGATCACGAGCCCGGGGACCGCGATCCGGACCGGCACACGCCGCGTCGTCACGACCCCCAGTGGAACGTGGTCGGGATCTCGATCGCGCCCAGGCTGTTGGCGACGGGGCAGTTCCGCGCCGCTTCCTCGAGCGCTCTGCGGGCGTCGGCCTCGAGCTCGTGGGGGACGCGGACCTCGACGGTCAGCGACCCGACGCGCCGGGCGGGATCGGCGACCATTCCCTTCTCGACCGAGGCTGTCGCCCCGTCGATGTCCCAGTCGTTCTTGGCCGCCGTGATCCCCATCACGGTCAGCATGCAGGTGCCGAGCGCCGTGGCCAGGAGATCGGTCGGGGAGAACGACTCTCCGCGCCCGTGGTTGTCGACCGGCGCGTCGGTCACGAGCCCGGTCGAGGACGGGCCGTGGACGGCGCGACACCTCAGGTCGCCGGCGTATTCGAAATCGATCCGGACCACTTCGAGAGCTCCTTTGTGGGGGCGGGGAAGCCGGGAGTGTACTGCCGCCCCGGACCCCCCACCACCGACGTCGCTCGGGGTACCCTCTGCGGCATGCAATCACTCGAGGGAAAGCTCGCGCTGGTGACGGGGGCCTCGGCCGGGATCGGTGCGGCGTTGGCGCGCCAGCTCGACGCGGCGGGGTGTCGGCTCGTACTCGCGGCGCGGCGAGGCGACCGGCTGGAGGGACTCGCCGCGGAGCTGAAGGCAGCCGAGGTCGTCCCTCTCGACGTGCGGGACGCGCGCGCGGTCGAGAGTGCGCTCGCGGGCCGTGCCTTCGACGTCGCGATCGCCAACGCGGGCATGGCGCGCGGCGTGGCCATGCTCCCCGACGTGGAGCCGGAGGCCTGGGACGAGATGATCGACACCAACGTCAAGGGTGTCCTGTCCGTGATCCGCGCCGTGCTGCCGGGGATGATCGCGCGCGGGCAGGGCGACCTCCTCCTGCTCGGGAGCGTCGCGGGCCGTCAGGTCTACCCCGGGGGGAACGTGTACTGCGCGACCAAGCACGCCGTCCGCGCGCTCTAC
>JAJDET010000216.1 GCA_029259655.1 Planctomycetota bacterium | reverse complement strand
CCGCGCACCGGCGGACGCCGGCGCGCGCGAGGAAGGCGCCCCAGCGCCGGTCCCTCGTGAGCCGACCGCCCTAGGCGGTGTCGGCGTGTTTCATGAGGTTTCTTCCGCCCGCCGGAGGCATCGCCGCGGGTACCGCGGCTTTATCGGGATGGGGTCGGGGTGTCCTCGGACGGGTTGCTTTCCACGGGTTGCAGGTGTCGGGGGGGCGGAATGCCTTCGCGATGCTTGCGCGGCGAAGCCCGCGCGAGCGAGGCGTCGGGAGGCGACGACACGTGCGGGACGTCGGGGGTGGACGTCGCAATGCGCACTCGCTCGCGGGCCTCGCCCGACGAGCATCGCGATACTGGGGCCAAAGCGCATGCGGCTCGTCACCCGGGTGCGATACGCGACTGCGGGGCACCACGGCACTCCGCCGAGGATGCGCCGGTACCCGGCGCGATGCCTCCGGCGGGCGGAAGAAACCTCATGGCACACGCCGACACCGCCTAGGGCGGTCGGCTCACGAGGGACCGGCGCTGATGCGCCTTCCTCGCGCGCGCAGGCATCCGCCTGTGCGCGGAGAGCACGGCCCTGTGAGGAGAACCGCGCACGACTCCCTGTGGGCGTCCGGGGCTCGTCACGCCGGGTACGACGCGCGACTACCAGGCACCCCGCCGCTCCGACGCCTCGTTACTTCACCGCGCGCACCGCGAACGCCGACGCGATGTTCGCTGCCATCGGGTGTCGGCGCAGGAGCACGTCCAGGAACTTCAGGGGGGAGAGCGCGAACGCGAGGCAGTAGACGGCCCAGTACAGCTTGCGGGATCCGAAGGAGAACGTGATCGCGAGCCACTCCTGGAGCATCCAGACGAACCCCGACGACGGCCCGGCCGCGACCTCGACCTCGCTCTCGGCGAAGGCCTCGAAGAGCACCTCCATGCCGCGCTGGGTGTAGCGCTGGAAATCGTGGGGCGAGGCGTGGGCTCCCTGCATGAACGGCACGTAGCAGTAGACCCGGCCGCCCGGCTTCAGCACGCGATGCATCTCCGCCACGACCCGGTGCGGGTCGCGCACGTGCTCGAGCACCGCGACGGACACGACTCCGTCCACGCTCCCGTCGCGGAAGGGGAGCTCGTCGATGGGGCACACGACATCCACGCTGCCGTAGCCGAACACGTCGACGTTCAGCGTGCCCTGCTCGCGGCGAAACGACCCGCAGCCGAGGTCGAGAACCACGTCCTTGTCGAGGTCGAAGTCCGCCAGGAACTCGCGCGGGATCCCCGGGAAATGGACGGGCGAGACGATCTCCACGAGCTTCTCGTAGAGCCCTGGCGCGCGGTTCTTGATGCGCTCCTTGCCGCGTCGGAGCGGGTCGTCGTCGAGCTCGGCCGGCGTGAAGGAGCGCAGGAGCTCGGGGAACCGGAGCTGGCCGTTCTCCACGACTAGCTGGAGCCCGCAGTCCGTGCAACCGGCTCCCTCGCTCACGAGCGCGAGCCCGGAGCGGCAGCGGGGGCAGGCGAGCGCTGCCCCTGCCTTCTCGAGCGCGGTCTTCGATCCCATCGTGGCGCGGGATCCTACAGCCTCGGCTCGCGACCGGCGACCGAGGCGAGCTCGGCCATGCGATCCGTGAGGGCGGGGGTGAGCTCGCCCGGTCGCAGGCGAAAGCACCAGTTCCCCGAGGCGGTCCCGGGACGGTTCATGCGCGACCGGGTGCCGAGCCCGAGCAGGTCCTGCACCGGGGTGATCGCCGTGCCGGCCAGCGAGAGCTGTCCGAGCCGCATGAGGTCCCACGCGATCGAGCTGCCGTCACCTCCCGTGCACGCGAGCACGCGCGCCCGTTCCGCGTCGCCGAGCCCCGCGAACCAGCCGGCGGTCGTGTCGTTGTCGTGGGTCCCGGTGTAGACCACGGAGTCCTTGGTGTGGTTGTGGGGGGTGTGGACGTTCTCCTTTGCGTCGCCGCGGAACGCGAACTGGAGCACCCGCATGCCGGGAAAGCCGAGCCGGGCGCGCAGGGCCTCCACTTCGGGTGTGACGTCGCCGAGATCCTCCGCGACGAAGGGCAGCGGACCGAGCGCCCGGGAGAGGGCGTCGAAGAGCTGTCCGCCGGGTCCCTCGCCGTAGGATCCGTCGGCGGCGGTCCGGGCGCCGAAGGGGACCTCCCACGCAGCGCGGTATCCGACGAAGTGATCGAGCCGGACCTCGTCGAACAGCTCGCACGCGCGGCGTACGCGCGCGATCCACCAGTCGTGCTCACGCTCCGCGACCGCGTTCCAGTCGAACAGCGGGTGTCCCCAGACCTGCCCGGAGGCGTTGAAGTCGTCGGGCGGCGCGCCCGAGACGTGTGTGGGGTTCCCGTCGTCGGCGAGCCGGAAGAGCGAACGGTCGGACCACACGTCGGCGCTGTCGTGGGCGACGAACATCGGGAGGTCGCCGAGGATCCGCACTCCACGCTCGTTGGCGTAGGATCGGATCGCGCGCCATTGGCGGTCGAAGAGGAGCTGCACGAAGGCGTGGAACTCGCGGGCGCGGTTCAGGTGCTCCCCGGTGCCCTCCTTGCGGTCGCGGGCGGCGGCGTCCCACTGGACCCAGCTCCGCTCCTCGTGCTCCGCCTTCAGCGCGGCGTAGAGCGTCCATTCCGGGAGCCAGGCCGCGTTCCGGTCCGCGAAGGCGGCGAGCTCGTCCGCCAGGGCGAGCGCACTCTCGCCCGCGTTCGCGAGCTCGCGCTCGAAGGTCTCGTAGGCGCGCACGAGCAGGATCGACCTCGCGCGCCGCGCGTGGCCCGTATCGGCGCGGCGCCGGCTGGACTGGCGCTCGCCGTCGACGTCCGCGCGCACGAGGAGTCCCAGGTCGACGAGCTCCTCGGGGTCGACGAGGAGCGCCGAGCCCGCGAAGGCGGAGAGTGCCTGGTAGGGGCTCGTCCCCGGACCCGGGGGGTGCACGGGTAACATCTGCCAGACGCTCTGTCCGGCGGCCACCAGGAAGTCGACCAGGTCGCGAGCCCCTCGGCCGAGGTCTCCGGTCCCGAGCGGCCCGGGGAGCGAAGTGGGGTGGACCAGGACGCCGCTGTCACGCCTTCCGGCGCCATGGGCGCTGGGAGTCACGTCAGCTGTCACGGGCCGTGACCGAGTGCTCTCCGAGGAGGCGTTCCAGGTAGATGACCGCGAGCTCCTCGGGCGGCTTCGCGCACGGGATGCGGATCGTATTGGTCCCGGGCTCGAGATGGACGCGCTGCTCCACGGCGAACTCGCCTTCGTACCAGACGACGTCCAGCGGGACGTGGAACGGCGTGTCGTGCCGGACGGGGTTCTCGACGGCGACGATCACCGCGTTTCCCTCGGCGCGCACCTCGCCCGTCAGCGTGGGGTAGCCGGCCCCGTAGAACCACTCGTCGAAGAAGCGCTCCCAGTTCTCGCCGGAGACCTCTTCCAGGAGTGCGCGGAAGTCCTCGGTGTCGGCGTTTCCGTAGCGGTGCCGGAGATTGAACTCGCGCAGGACGCGCCACCACAGCACGTCGTCGTCCAGGTAGTGCCGGAGCGTGTGGAGGAGCCACGCGCCCTTGGCGTAGATCACCGCTCCGTAGGCGTCCTCGGAGCTCGCGCCGGCGCCGCGGTACAGTCGCGAGTCCTCGGCGATGAAGCTCCGCATCCTGTCGAAGTAGTCGTCGGCTTCCTCTCTGCCGTAGCGGGCCTCGACGACGACGGCCTCACCGTAGGTCCCGAACCCCTCGTGGATCCAGAAGTGGCCCCAGTCGCTGGCGGAGACGGCGTTGCCCCACCATTCGTGTGAGAGCTCGTGAATCAGGACGTAGTCGAAGAGCCGGTTCCTGTGCGCCCACGGGTCGGGGCGGTCGTTCTGCTCGCGCCAGCGCGGGAAGCTCGAGCCGTAGGCGATCGCGGTGGAGTGCTCCATGCCCCAGAAGCTCGTGTGGACGATGCCGACCTTCGCGTCGGGAAAGGGCCACGGGCCGAAGTGCTCCGAGTAGATCGCGAGGAGTGCCGGGACCTCCTCGAACTGCACGTTGGCTTTCTCCAGGTCCTCGGGCATGACGTAGTAGGCGAAGGTCACCGGGCGATCGATGCCCGGGAGCTCGATGTTCTTCTCCACCGTGACGAACGGACCGACGTTGACGGTCACGGCGTAGGTCTCGCACGGATAGGGATGCACCCAGTGAAACGTCTCCCACTCTTCGTCCTGCGGCGATCGGCCGGCGAGGCGGCCGTTCGACACCGCGACCAGTCCGCGCGGGACCGTGAGGTTGATCCAGACCCGGTCGGGCTTGTCTTCGGGGTGGAAGAACGAGTCCTTGCAGGGCCAGAAGACGCGCGAGCCGACGCTCTGCACGGACGTGGAGATCCACGGCGTGCCGTCCGCGCTCTCGGCCCAGTGGACGCCGGTGAAGCGGTCGAGGCTCTCGGGTCGCCCGCCGTACTCGATGCCGAGAACCACGACCTCGCCCCGGACGCGCGGCTCTTCGAGACGGACCTCGAGGACGTCTTCCTCGTGCCGGAACTGCACGCCGCGCCCCGTCGTCCCGGCGCGCTCGGTCAGCTCTCCGGAGATCACGCGGGTCGCCCGGACCTCGAGCTCGGCCATGAGATCGAGGCTCACCCGGTCCAGCGACTCGCCGACGACCTCGAGCTCGATGTAGACGATCCCGTCGATCCTGCGCTCCCCGGGGTCGACCCGGAGGTCCAGGCGATAGGTCAGGACGTCGTACAGCTCGCGTGCGTCGTCCACCGGCGTGGCGAGCGCCCCGGAGGCGAGCACCCAGGACGCGACGGAGATCGACATCGGAAGGGTGGAGCTCAATCACTCGCGAGGTGGGGCCGTGTTCGGGGGATCGTGATGAGGCGTGTCTGGCGGCCGTCGAGGTAGGTCACGGTGCGCCCGTCGAACAGAGCGTCCTCCTCGAGCATGATGTCGATGTCCGTGCCCCACTCCGGAAGGTGGACCCGGGCGGCCAGCTCGATCGAGTGCGTCGTCCCGGCGTGGAGCGGGTAGTCGCCGCGGCCGGGCACGCCGCCTTGCTGGTCCCAGAGCCCGATGGTCGGTCCGGCGCCGTGACCATGGAACCCGAGCGGGTGCGTGTAGATCGTCGCCTCGAGCCCGTTGGCCCGGCACTCCTCGAGCGCGAGCGCGAGGATCTCGTTGCCCGTCCGTCCCTTCGCGAACGCGCCGGTCAGGGCGTCCTGGACCCGGTTCCCGGTCGCCAGCGCCGCCACCAGTCCGGGCGGGGGAGCGGTCTCGCCGAGGCGCAGCACGTAGGCGTGCTGTTGCGTGTCGGTGTTCAGGCCCAGGTAGGTGATCCCGAAGTCGACGTGGATCAGGTCGCCGGGTCGGATCACTTCCGTCGCCGAGCGGTTCGCGAAGGAGAGCGTGTCCAGCTCGCCGTTCACTTCCGCTTTCGGTGCGCGCTGGATGGAGACCGAGGGGTGGAACCAGGTCGACAGCCTCAGCTCGCGAATGCGCTCGCGGAACCACCACTCGAGATCGTCGGTGGTGGTGACGCCGGGCTGCACGGCCTGGAGCGAGAGCCCCTGCTCCAGGATCTCGTGGGCGATGCGGACGATCGCGGGGTAGGCCTCGAGCTCTTCCTCGATGCGCGTCTCGAGCCAGCCGATCGCGAGACGCTCGGCGGAGACGACGCGCGAGCGGAGGTCGGCGGGCAGCCGCTCGAGGAAGGCGCTCTGTTCCGAGGCCGAGAGCCCGTCGGCGAGGGCGAAGGTCTCCGACGAATCGAGCCCGATCTTCGCGGGGTCGCGCTCCGACACGAGCTCGACCAGACGAGCCCACTGGTCCGGCTGCTCCTCGGGGTTCCAGGCCGACGCGAAGAACTCGCCCACGCCGTAGCGGGAGACGGCCAGCCGCTCCACGGGTCCGTCACCGGGGTCGTGGAACAGGAGGATCGTCCGTCGGCGCGCCGCGAGCCACGTCGCGGGAGCCATCGTCTTGAAGACCGGATCCTCGTTGTACTCGCGCGAGACGACGAGCCACATGTCGATTCCCTCGCGGCGCATCAGCGCGGGGACGACACGGTCCAGTCGGAGGGCGAGCCACTCGTCGCGCACCCGGGCGCGGTCTTCCATCGGAAGCACGAAGGGGTCGCCGCTCGCCGGGGCCAGTCCGAGGAGCGCGGCGAGCGCGAGGATGGGAGTCGGCATGGCCGGCATTGTACGCCGCGGCGCGAGGGCGGAGGTCTGTCTCACGCGCTCGGACTTTGTCAGAGTGGGCCGCGTGTCTTGCGCCGTGCACCGATTCGCGCCCTTCCTGGTCTCCGTTCTGGCTGCGTGCGGAGAGGGTTCGGAGCTGCCGCCGTCGGTCCTCCTCGTCTCCTGGGACACGGTCCGTCGCGATCACTGCTCGGTCTACGGCTACGAGCGCGAGACGACGCCGTTCCTCGAGGAGCTGGCCCGCGAGTGCGTCGTCTACGAGA
>JAJDET010000215.1 GCA_029259655.1 Planctomycetota bacterium | reverse complement strand
TCCCCGCAGTCGCGTGCTCTCCGCGCACCGGCGGACGCCGGCGCGCGCGAGGAAGGCGCCCCAGCGCCGGTCCCTCGTGAGCCGACCGCCCTAGGCGGTGTCGGCGTGTTTCATGAGGTTTCTTCCGCCCGCCGGAGGCATTGCCGCGGGTACCGCGGCTTCACCGGTTGGTGTCGGGGTGTCCTCGGACGGGTAGCTTTCCACGGGTTGCAGGTGTCGGGGAGCCGGAATGCCTTCGCGATGCTTGCGCGGGCTGCGCCGCGCAAGCGAGACGTCGGGAGGCTACGACCCGTGCGGGACGTCGGTGCGGGACGTCGCAATGCGCACTCGCTCGCGGACTTCGCCCGACGAGCATCGCGTGGCTGTGAGTCCGGCCTCATGCGGCTCGTCACGCCGGGTACGACGCGCGACTGACTAGCGGCGCTTCGACGCTTTCATGCCCTTGCGGAAGTACTCGGTGACGCCCTCGAGGAACTCCTCGTGCACCCGGCGCTCGAGGACCTCGAGCTGGAGATCCGGACCGGGTTCCCACCCGGGGATGAGCTCCCAGGTCCCGTCCGGGTGGTGGATCTTGCCCTGGTCCTCGGTGAGGAGTCGCAGGTCCTCGATCACGAGCGCCAGGGCGCCCGGCGCCATCTCCTGGACGTAGCCGACCGTGCCCCAGGCACGGCTGGCCTGGATCGGGTCGTAGGTACCGCGCTTCCACGAGGACAGGCGGTTCAGGTCGAGCGGGTCGCCGCTCTTCTTCTTGAACTGCTTCTTGAGGTCGGCTTTCCAGCCGTTGTGCTCCGCCACGCCGACGAAGCTCGAGCGGTGGGGGAAGCAGAAGATGTTGCCGCGCACCTCCATCTCGACGTGCCAGGCGATCCCCATCGAGATCCAGTTCGGAACGTTCCCGAAGCGGCGCGCAACGAGCAACCGCGCGAGCCGGTTGACCATCTCGTTCATCGGGTCCCATTCCTCCACTCCCGGCGCGTTGTCGACGATGACGCCACACAACGGCTTGTGCAGGACGATCCCCGAGAGGTCCTCGAAGCGCTCGGCGAAGCCTGCACTCTGTTCGTCGCGCTCCGCGACGTACTCCAGGAGGGAGCGGAACTCCTTCGAGCCCGACAGGCGGAAGAACGCGGCCGTCTCGTGCTCGAGCTCGACCGAGTCCCCCCAGGACCAGGTCATCCCCCCGTCCGACGAGGCCTCCTGCGTCCCGGTCCGCGTCTCCTGCTCGTCACGCGGGGGGAGAGGGACCAGCGCGTCGACGCTGGCCATGGTCGCCTCGACGAGCTTCCACTCGCGCGAGGAGATCTTCTTCGAGTCATCGACGACGAGGATGCGCGCGTCGTCCGTGAACCACATCGAGAAGCGGTGCTCGCCGGCCCACGGCGCCCAGTAGAGCGCGGCTTCCTGCGCTCCCTGCGGGAGGTCCGTGGGGAGGTCGGCGAGGTCGAGCCGATCGCCCCGCCAGTGGACGGCCGCCTCGGCAGCCGGCGGTGCGGAGAACGATGCGAGGGCGAGCGTGAGTGCAAGGAGGGTCATGGCCGGTGTCCCCTGGGAATGGGAAGGTCGAGCCCGCTCGAGCGGCGTGCGACCCGACTAGGGGCCAGCTTGCGCGAGGGGTACGCGATGTGGGTCCCTTTTTTCGGCACGCATCGCACACGACCCGCGTCCTTACGGTCGGTTTACCCCTCTTGCGAGGCGCCGCTCTCCGCACCGAGCGCTTCAAGGTGCGCTCGGATCTCCGCCAGGAAAGTGGGGCCGAAGTCCCTCGCCTTCACCTCGCCCACGCCCCTGACCGCCAGGAACCCCTCCGCATCGGTCGGACACAGGGCCGCCATCTGGGCGAGAGCCCGGTCGCCGAACACGATGTAGGGCGGGACTCCGCGCTCCCGCGCGATCTCCCGACGCAGGGAGCGCAGGCGGTCGAACAGCGCCGCGTCGATGGGGGGCAGGTCCTCGTCCGGAGCCGTGCGCGCCCTCGACGCCGTGGCGCGGCGCGCCGCCCGGACGCGGGCCAGCGCGATCTCGCGCTCGCCCCGCATGACCTCGACGCCCGCGGCCGAGAGGAAGAGCGTGGGGTAGCTGCCCGCGCTCTGCTGCAAGTGCCCGAGCGCCACGAGCTGGTCGATCCACGCGCGAACTTCCATCACGCCGTGCTCTCGGAGCAGCCCGAAGGTCGAGAGCTTCTCGTGCGCGGAGCGTCTCACAGGCGCGGTGTCCCTGCCTCGAAGTACGTCCGCAACGTGGGCGGCGCCGAACCGCTGCTGGCAGCGGACGACGCACGAGAGGATCTTCTGAGCGACGACCTGCGAGTTCTCGAGGATCTCCAGTTCTCCGAGGCAAACGTCGCAGGCTCCGCAATCGTCCTGCGTGTACGTCTCGTCGAAATGCTCGACCAGGGCGCGGTGCCGGCAGAGCGTCCCGGTCGCGAAGGCCAGCATCCCGCGCAGTCGATCGAGCTGCGCCGCGCGGTTCTCCTCCGACTGCACGGCCTGGAGCTCGTCTCTCGAATCGCGCCCGAGGAGCTCCTTCCAGGTGTGGTAGTCCGCGGCGGAGTAGAAGAGCGCGCACTCGGCGGGCAATCCGTCGCGACCGGCGCGTCCCGTCTCCTGCGCGTACTGCTCGACGCCCTTGGGGAGCGAGGCGTGCACGACGAAGCGCACGTCGGGCCGGTCGATGCCCATCCCGAACGCGACCGTGGCCACGACCACGTCGAGCTCCTCCGTTCGGAAGCGATCCTGCGTCTCCTTCCGGAGCTCCGGGTCTAGCCCGGCGTGGTAGGGGGCGCAGCGCACGCCGGCTGCGGCCAGCTCCCCCGCGAGGCGTTCCGTCTCCCGACGCGAGATGCAGTACACGATCCCCGCCGCACCGGCGTGACGACCCGTGACCTCGAGGACCTGCTGGCGCAGGGAGCGGCGGGGGCGCGAGCGATATGTGAGGTTCGGGCGGTCGAAGGATCCGACGAGCACCGCCGGATCCCGAAGCTCGAGCTCGCGCTGGATGTCCGCCCGGACCTCGCGCGTCGCCGTTGCCGTGAAGGCGCGCACCGCGACACCCGGCAGGCGTCGCCGGAGCTCCCCGATCTGGCGGTACTCGGGGCGGAAGTCGTGTCCCCAGTGGCTGATGCAATGGGCCTCGTCGACCGCTATCGCCTGCACTCCGGCGTCTCGCAGGAGCTCGGTGAATCCCGGCTGAAGGAGGCGCTCGGGCGCGACGAAGACGAGCCGCAACCTCCCGGCGCGCAGGTCCTCGATCACGGCTCTCCGCTCCCCGTGCTCCTGGGCGCTCGTCAGCATCGCGGCCGGGACGCCGCAGGCGACGAGCGCGTCGACCTGATCCTTCATCAGGGCGATCAACGGGCTCACGACCAGGGTCGGCCCGGACCCCAGGAGGGCGGGGGCCTGGTAGCACAGGCTCTTCCCGCCGCCGGTGGGCAGGACGAGCAGGAGATCCCTGCCCTCGAGCGAGGCACGCATCGCCTCCTCCTGCAAGGGACGCAGCTCCGAGATCCCGAAGACGCGGGCGGTCGCGTCCGTGAGCTCGGACCAGGAACGCTCGACCGCGCTCGTCAGAAGGACTCCATCCCCATCCGGGACGATTGGAGCGTTCCGCGGTTGCCGATCAAGGCCCGGGCGGTGCCGGTCCGGAAGCCTTTTCGGGAGGAGCCGGCTTCGATACGCGTTTTTCGACCCCTGGACGGAGTGTCTTCGAACCCGAGCCCACGCCGAACGAACAAGAGGAAGAACGATGAAAGCCGCCCTCGCACTGACCGGAGCTCTCCTGTCCCTGTCGCTGCCCGCCCTCGCCGACCGCGGTGGCTCCTCGAGCCAGGTCTCCAAGGATTCTGGCGCTTCAGCAGCTCTGACGAAGGACGCCGGGGGCTCCCTGGCCGGTGCAGCGCACGCGCCGAAGGCCGCCGAGGGGTTCGACGCACCGGCTCGCAGGACCCCGGCAGGCAACGCAGCACCGCACCGCGTTCCGAACCCGCGCGTCCGTCCCGTGCCGCCGGTCCGCAACGTCCCGCCCGCTCATCGCGGTCCGCGTATTCGCCCCATCCCCGAGCGAATCGCCCTCGAGGAGCGACCCCTTCCCGAGCACGGTCGCAAGTCTGCCCGGGTCTCCACCGCCGCGAGCTCGCAGTCCCTCTCGAAGATGAGCCCGGACCTGCTCTCGAGCACGAGCGCTCCGCGCCAGGGTGCGGGCCGTAGCGCGTCCGGTGCTTCGAGCGAGAACCGGGCCGTGCCGGGCCTCTCCCTGTACGGGCATGGCCACTCCGGCTACCACGGTGTGCCGAAGATCTCCTTCATCGGCGAAACGGCTCCCGGATCGACCGTGACCATCCTGGTCCAGAACTCCTCCGGTCAGGACGGGGCTCAGGGCTACCTGCTCGTCGGGACCTCGGAGACGGCGGTTCCGTCCCCGACCGGCGGCACCGTGCTGTGCAGCGGCGACGTCCTGTTCTCGCGGATTCGCCTCTCGCCCGGGCTCAACAGCTTCTCGGTCGAGCTGCCTTCCGACCTCGACGTCGACGCGGTCTGTGTCCAGGTCATCATGCGCGACGGTGGCGCACGGGGTGGCTGGTCGATGACGCGGGGGCTGAGGATCGCCCTCGACTGAGAAGGTCCACGCCTTCGTCATGGGGCTTCCCCTCGGCTGCGTGCCGGGGGGGAGCCCCAGCCCGTTAAGATCCCGCCCCGATGGATCCGCTCGTCGTCTTCCTCGCCTGCGAGAACGGGGCCCTCTTCCTCCTGGTCGGGTGGGACAAGTGGCGCGCGATCCGAGGTGGCCGCCGAGTGCCCGAGGCCTGGTTCTTCCTTTCGAGCGCGGTCGGCGCGTTCGTGGGGACCTGGCTCGGGTGCTACGCCTTCCGGCACAAGACGCGCAAGCGGAGCTTTCAGGTGAAGCTCGCGGTCGCCACCGCGGTGAACGCGGTCTGGGCCTGGGCGGCGTGGAAGGGGCTCGGGGGCTAGCGCCGGCCCTTCTTCGGGAAGACGCGGTCCTGGACCCACTTGGCCACGTCGGCGGCGACGCGCCGGTCGTGCAGGAGCTCCTCGCCGCGGCTCTTGCAGAGGTCGATCTCGATGAACTCGAGTCCCTCGTTCGCCGCGGTGGCACTCGACAGGATGACCTCCGCCTCCTGCTGCTTGTCGCGATGCGTGAAGACCTTGGTCTCCAGTCCGGCGAGCGCGGCCACCTCGGTCTTCAGGTCGAAGCCGAACTGTTCGGTCATGGGCTCGATCAGGACCACGGCGCGGACGTTGTCGTCTCGCGCGGAGTGATTCGCTGCCAGCGCGCAGCCCGCACGCAGTCCGACCATCGTCAGGTTCGCCGTGTGCACCTCGCGGCGGGCCTTGAGCCAGGCCGTCCCGGCCTCGATGTCGCGCGTCGCATAGGCCCACTGGCGCGTGCGCGCGCCCTCGTCCAGCCGGGCCCAGTCGTTGTCCTCGGTCTTGCTCTCCCCGTGGCCTCGGAGATCGATCACGAGGACGGCCAGGCCCTGTCCGTGGAGCCGCTCGGCGAAGAGGCTCATCTGCCCCCGGTTTCCCCCCGCATCGTGGATCAGGATCGCCGCGGGTGCCCGGGTACGGGTGTTCTTCGGGGCGTAGAAGTCGGCCGCGAGCTGGAGGCGGTCCTCCGTCTGGATCCGGACCTTCTCGCACTCGACTCCCTTGCCGCGCGACGGGTCGGCCGGAGGCGGCGGAGTCGCCACCGCCGCGAACGACGGGGTGAATCCCAGGAGCAGTGTGGGGATCAGGGACATGGCCGGTGCTGGCCGAGCCGAGGGGACTCGCCTTTGGAGGCGAGACCGGGGACCCTCGGGCCTGCGAGCGGAGTCTGCCGAACGAGGAGGGAGGAGGGGAAGAGGCGCTCAGGGCCTAGGGGGTGGGATTGGGGTGCAGCCAATCTACTGGATGGGGTCGTCCCGGCAATAGCCCACAGAGGCGGGCGAGTTACGTCGCGAAGGAGGAACGCATCGGAAAGGAGCCGCCCGCTCGGGTGGTTCGGGCCCTTCGATTAAACGGACGCGGACGTGACGGGCGACGGGTCCCTTGTCGGATCCGATCCGCCTCGCCGTGGGGTATCGACCTCATCCGAGCTCGAGCTGGCGGCGGGCGTCCACCTCGTCCCTGTTGACGGCCTCCACCACCCCTTCGAGTCGCTCCACGAGATCCCATTCCGGATCGATCGCCCGGCGTACCTGGCGCACGAGCTGGAGCGCCATCCGGAAGCAGCGACACACGTCACCGGCCGGGGCATCGACGATCTCGGCCAGGTCGACGAAGGTCGCCCCCTCGGTCCAGGCCACGATGGCGGCGCTGAGGCCCCAGTCCGGGACCTTCATCGGAGTCGGGATCCCGAACTCGGCCTCGCGCTTCGCGAGCTGAGACGTGACCTGGTCGACGTGGCGGCGGACGCCTCCGAACAGTCTCGGCGAGACGTAGTTCGAAGCGTTGCGCCTGCGTTCCTCGAACACCAGCCCGACGAATACGACCGCCAGCGCGGACGTGGGCAAGTTCTCCAGCGCTCCCCGGAACAGCATCTCCGTGATCTGGAGCTCGAAGCCGTAGAGCAGGCGGGCGAGCCGGCCCTTTGCCGTGAGCTCGAGCCGCTCGCCTTCGACGTACCCGAGGTCCTCGAGGAAGGCGAGGTGCTG
>JAJDET010000214.1 GCA_029259655.1 Planctomycetota bacterium | reverse complement strand
TCGCGCACCTCGGCCTTGGCCTCCTGCATCCCCGCGACGTCGTCGAACGTGACGTTCGTGTGGTTGTCCTTCGAGTAGAGCTGCGCACGAGAGCGCCCGAAGGACATCACGCCGCCGGCGCCGCCCTGGGCGCGCATCTGCCGCATGAAGATGAAGAAGACGACGAGGATCAGGATCCACGGCCCGATGTAGATCAGCATCGTCGAGAAGAGCGACGACGAGCTGCCCCAGTACGAACCGCGGTTGGGCGTCAGGTCGAGGATCAGGCGCTCCAGGCCGGCGCCGCGCGCCTCGATCGAGGCGAGCAGTGCACCCAGGTCGTCCACGCCGCCGAGACCGACGTCGAGCCACAGGGGGCCGGACTCGTCCCTCAGCCGGAACTCCGGCTCGGTCACGCTGTGCTCGCGGTCCCAAGCCCTGCGCGACTTGGCGAACACCTCGACGATGAGCTTCTGGTCGCGCGCGGGCTTGACCGCTTCCTTCGGGGGCTCCTCGGCCGGCGCAGACAGGAACCCTCCGGACTTGACGGGTGTCTTCTCGCGGAAGGTCGTCAGGAGGCGCGCCTCGACCGGGACGTACCACCCGTCCTCGAGAGCCTCGACGAAAGCCGGCCAGTCGACTTCCTCCAGCTCGCGCACGGCCTTGAGCTGCTGGAAGACGCGCTCGTAGCGCTCCACGTCCGCGAACTGGACCTTGAACCCCTCGGGGCGACCCGTGTCGGGATCGCGGTGCGATCCCTGGACGATGTTGCTGCCCTTGTCGGTCCCCTTGATCGTCTGCGTCTCGATCCGGCCCGTGTACAGGCTCCAGAGGTACTGGTCCTGGGAGAGCGACGCCTCGCGGCGGATCGTCTCGCTGCCGTAGAAGGCGAGTACGACGATCAGTACGAAGAGCAGGATCAGGATCGAGCTCGAGGAACGGCTCTTCGGCTGCTTCTCTTCGCCGGATTCCGGGGTTTCGGCCATGGTGTCCTTATCGTCCGCGGGCCCCCCACTCTACAGACCCAAGGTGGTTCCGACCCCATCAAAGGAGGGGGGCGGCGCCCGCTATTGCCCGAGTGGATGCCGGTTACGGTCGAAACAGATCCAGCACGAGGCGGTCGGCGAGGTTCGCGACCGCGCGTTTCCGCGCGTCGACCTCGGTCGGGGTGTCGTCTGCGATCACCCCTCCCTCGACGATCAGCCCGCTCGCCAGGTTGGCGACCGACGTGCGGATCACCTCCCCGGTACGCCGACGCACCAGGCTCGCCTGGATCGTGATCGACACGGCCGTCTCGAGCGGGACGTTGAAAGTGTCCCGAACGCCGCTCCGGCGGCGATAGTCGGTGATCGTGCCCGTGATCACGACGTCGGCCTCGTCGGGCGGGACGAGCGCCAGCGGGACGAGGTTGGTGACGGACCGCGTGAGCTCGGAGGTCATCTCGACCTCGAGGTTGCGCAGCGGCGTCGCGTTCCCGAGCACGGCGACGCCCACCGTCCGCGAGTACTCCGGAGCGACCAGGCCCGCCGTGTATCCGCAGGCGCTGGTGAAGAGCCCGATCACGACGACCGACAGGAACTGCCTCACGGCGTCTCCTCTTCCACGCCGATCCGGCTCAGGAGGCGCTGCGCCCTCTCCGCGAGGCCCGTGTCCCCGACTTCTCGTGCGAGCTCCAGGGATCTCCCACCGTGCATCCGGACGCCGAAGTCCTTCCCGACGCGATCGTAGAAGCCCGCGACCTCGAGGTCGCTCGTCACCAGGAGCCGCTTGCACTCCACCAGCGTTCGCCTGACCTCGGAGCCGCGGTCGTCGCCGGGGTGCCTGACGAGCCAGCGCTCGAGCTCCTCGCGCGCCAGCTCGAGCTCGGATCGGTCGTACTCGGGACCGCGTACGCGTCGGATCCGGAGCGCCGGGATCATGGACTCGCTGTAGGGCGCGAAGGCGCTCGCGGGGTGGAACAGGAGAAGGTCCTCGTGCCGTTCCTGGGCGAGCGCGAGTCTCCCCTCCTCCTCGTAGAGCGAGGCCAGGACCAGGTAGGCCTCCTCGCAGCTCGGGTTCGACGGGTGGTTCAGAACCAGGTACTCGAGCACCTCCGGCGCCCGCTCGCGGTACTCGAAGAACAGGAAGTACTTCTCCTCGCTGCGCGCGAGCCGGAAGCCCGCATCCGCGAGGACGTTGCCCGCTGCTGCGCGCTCGTGGTGGCTGGGGAACTTCTCCTCGACGCGGCGGACCATCGAGTACGCCTCGAGCGGCTCGTCGTCCTGTAGCCGGCGACGGGCCGCTGCGATCCCCGCGCTCACGCGTGCCCTCCGCGGCACCTTCTTCTTGAACAGGTCCTCGAGCTCGCGGTGGGTCGCGTTCGCCTCGAGCATGGCTTCGAGCCACTGGATGGCGCCGCGTTCCAGGAGGAGCTCCACTTTGTGGCGCGTCACCGTGTCGAGGTCGTCCGCGTTCTGGATCGGGATCAGGAGTTTCACGGACTCCTCGTGCAGGCCCTCGGCGAGGAGGCGCTCGGCGCGATCGATCCGGTCCGAGACGGCCTCGGAACCGGCCACTCCACGGTCGCGGCCCAGCCCGAAGAACGACGTGCAGCTCGCCGAGAGGAGCAAGAGGATGCAGGCGACGGTTCTCATCTGCGCGTCCCGGCGGTGGGGCGACCGGCACGGCGTCGGCGCCAGCTCCGCGGCCGGGCCTCGAGATGGTACTCCAGGAAGCGGTCCACGAAGTCGCGCACGCGCGACAGATGCGCTCCGGAGATTCGATAGCTGGCGAGGAGATCGTCGTCCGCGCCGGCCAGCGCGCTGGCGATTCGCAGGACCTCGAGCGGCAGCGTCCCGACGCGCCTTCCCGACGACCTCGCCTCGGCGGCGCAACGCTCGCAGAGCCTGCCGCCGGCTCCGGCCGAGAAGGTCGCGCGCCCGCCGCGACCGGTCTCCGGCTCCTCTCCGCAGGCCGCGCAGGCCGAGAGCGAGGGGAACAGGCCGAGTGCCGCGAGAAAGTGCAGTTCGAAGGCCACGTGCACGACGCCGGGGTCGGCCGAACCGGCCAGGCGGTCGAGGGCTCGCTCCACGGCTCGGAAGAGCTCGCCATCCTCCTGGCCGGGGCGTGCGGCGAGGTCCGCCAGCTCCAGCACCGCGAGCGCCGAGCGGAAGCGTCCGAGGTCGCGCGAGATCGCGCGGCGCAGGACGACGGGCCGAGCCTCGCGCAGAGACGCCAGCCCGCCGCGCGTCCCGCCCGTCCAGGACGCTTCCAGTGTGTCGAACACGTCGAGCACGCCGTAGTAGGCCGACTTCGGTCGATAGGCGCCCTTGGCGATCGACGAGACGCGTCCCCCGCTGCGTGTCAGGAAGTGCACCACGAGAGACGACTCGCCGTAGCGGTGGCGCCTGAGGATCAGCACCCGCTCCGGACTCCTTCCACGGGGAGGCATGCGGTCAGGACGGGGAGGGCTCGGTGACCAGCGATCGGATGCGCACCACCAGAACGCGGCGGTCGTTGGCCTCGATCACCGTGAACTCCTCGTCGCCGCGTACGAAGGACTCGCCGTTCTTGGGGAAGTGACCGAGCTCCGACAGGACGAACCCGCCGAGGGTCTCGAAGTCTTGTTCCTCGGGCAACTCGAGGCCGAGATCCTCGTTGACCTCTCCCACTCGCAGGGAGGCATCGACGTCATGGACTCCCGGGAGGATCTCGCGGATCGGGGCCGGCTCGTCCTCGTCGAACTCGTCCGGGATGTCGCCCACGAGCTCTTCGAGGATGTCGCCCATCGTGACGATGCCCGCAGTTCCCCCGTACTCGTCGAGGACGATGGCCATCTTCAACCGCTCGCGGCGGAACTCGGCCAGTAGCTCGGAGACCTGCTTCGTCTCCGGGACGAAGTAGGCCGGGCGCAGGACGTCCTCGAGCCGCGCCGTCGAGAGCTCGCCCCGGGCGCGAGCCTTGAGCACGTCTCGAGCCGTGACGAAGCCCACGATGGAGTCGAGGTTCTGGCGATAGACCGGAACCCGGCTGTGCTCGCACTCGGCGATCACGCCGGCCGCGGTCTCCAGGTCGACGTCCGCCTCGACGGCGGAGATCTCCGTGCGCGGTGTCATGACTTCCGCGGCATCCACGTCGCGGAACTCCATGACGTTCTCGATGATCTCACGCTCGGTCTCGTCGAGGTCGCGGCCCGCCGGTGCGTCCTCGATCACCTGCCGGATGTCGGCCAGGATCCTCCGCTCCGATTCCGTGGCGACGCGCAGGCGGAGGACTCGTGCGAGGAGGCGTCGCAAGCGCTCCATCGCGTAGGCGAACAACGCCACCGGCAGCTGGACGAATTCGAACACCGAGAGGGCCCGCGCGAGCAGGACCTCTCCCCAGGTGCGGGCCATGAGGCCGGGCAGGGCTTCACCCGCG
Source organism: Planctomycetota bacterium (assembly GCA_029259655.1). GTDB lineage: Bacteria > Planctomycetota > UBA1135 > UBA1135 > OFTM220. Next base: position 37,787 of record JAJDET010000214.1, on the reverse strand, counting down.
ACGAGGATCAAGGGGACCGTGACCGCGAGGGCCAGTCCCATCGCACCCCAGTCGACGACGCCTGCTCCCGACTCGTTCGATGTCCCCGAGACCAGTGCCAGCACGAGCAGGAGGAAGACCAGATCGCACGCGATCTTGAGTGCGCTCGCGCTCGTGGCGAGCGAGTCCGTGCGTTCGAGCAACTCGTGGATCCGCGCGCGCCGTTCGGGTCGGTGAACGCGTGCGAGGACACGGGCCGGTACGGCGCGCAGCAGCGCCTGGCGCAGGGTCGCGAAGAACGCCAGGAGGGCGAGAAGGAGTACGGCCCCGAGCCACAGGCCCGGCCTGTCGAGGCCGGTCACCGGGAGGGGTAATGCGGCGGCGAGCGCCGCGTTCGTAGGTGGATTCAAGGTCGTTCGGGGACTCGGGTCGGTTCGGCCTCTGCGTTCATCCTAGCCCCTGGATCGACCGGAACGCGGGAGCGTCGATGGGCGAATCCGCACGTCTGCCCGGACGGTCCCGCTACGGGGCGACCTCGACGTGCGACCGCGGACCGCATCGAGGCGCTCGCTCGTCACGGTTTCGATCGATGCAAGGCGTTGTCTGCAAAGGAGATCCATGCTCTCGAGGTGTAGCGATCCGGCTCTGGCACGGGCCGTGAATGACTCCGGCATGCCCCCCCTCGATCTCTCCACACCGTCCGAGGGCGTCGCGACCCTCCCCCTGCGCTTGCGAGGCGCGCTCGAGCGCTTCCCCGACGTCGCCGCCGAGCTCTGTGCGAGAGGGGTCTCCATCGAACGGCTCGAAGGCGAGCGCGTCGAGGCGCTCGAGAACCGGCTCGCGACGGCGCTGATGGCGCTCTATCGCGACACGCACTCCGAGCCGGCCTTCGAGGCCCTGTACGCCGCGACCTGGCCCGCTGTGCTCGACTGGATCCGGAGTCTCCTGGCCAAGAGTCTCGGTCAGCTCGACGCGACCGAGCTGCTCCAGGACACGTTCGTGAACGTGTTCCGCTACCCCTCGGGATTCCGCGAGATGCACATCGGCAGCTTCCGCGTGTGGGTCCGCACCATCGCCGGGAACCTGATCCGTCGCGCGCGGGCTCGGTCCCAGCGGTTCTCGTTGCAGGCTCTGCCGGACGGGCTCCACGAGCCTGCCGATCCGCGCGACACGCCGGATCGCTGCGCCGTGGCCGGGGAGCAGGTCCGCGGACTCCGGACAGCCTGGATGATCTTCCTGCACCACTACGGCATGGCCTGGAAGGAGCTCCGGGAGCGGGACAAGCTCGCCCTGCATCTGGTCGAGGTCGAGGGGCGGTCCTACGCCGAGGCCGGGACGCTGCTCCAGGTCGGCCGCTCCAACATGAAGATGATCATCTTCCGTTCCCGGAAGCGGATCGCACGGCGCATGGCGGAGGCGATGCGCGTGCCGGAAGTCGCGATCCGCCGCGCCGGCTGAGCCGCCGGGACCTGGCCGGGGGGGCGCGGGGACGCGCGCGAGTACACTTCGGCCCATGGCGCAGGCGCCGCGCGAGATCGACCTCGTCCTCTCCGGGGCGGCAGAGGTCGCCACACCACTCGGGGACCGGGCTCTCGGCGGCGAGGCGCTCGGCGCCTTGGATGTGCGCCACGACGCGGCCGTTGCGGTCGACGGGGGACGGATCCTCGGTGTGTTCCCCGAACGCGAGGTGCGGGAGCGCTTCGCGCCGCGGAGCTCCCTTTCTTGCGAAGGCGGGACGATCGTTCCGGGCTTCGTCGACGCTCACACGCACCCGGTCTTCACGACGACGCGCGAGGACGAGTTCGAGCTCCGCACACGCGGGGCCACCTACGTCGAGATCGCGGAGCAGGGCGGCGGGATCCTCTCCACGGTGCGCGGCGTGCGTGAGAGCGAGCGCGAGGAGCTCACGGATCGGCTCGTTGTCCACCTCGATCGGTTCCTCGACGCCGGGACGACGACGGTCGAGGCGAAGAGCGGCTACGGCCTCACCGTCGCTGACGAGCTCAAGTCGCTCGAGGCGATCGCGGAAGCCGGGCGCACGCACGACGTCGACCTGGTCCCCACGTTCCTCGGCGCTCACGATTTTCCGCCCGAGTACCGGGAGGCGAAGGGCGCGTACGTCGACCTCCTGGTCGAGGAGATGCTGCCCGCGGTCGCCGAGCGCGGCCTCGCGGAGTTCTGCGACATCTTCACCGAGAGTCATGTCTTCGGGCTCGACGACTCGCGCAGGATCCTCACGCGCGCGAAGGAGCTCGGGTTCGGGCTCCGCCTGCACGTCGACCAGCTCACGCCGCTGGGGGGCGCCGAGCTCGCCGCGGAGCTGGGTGCGCGGAGCGCGGATCACCTGGAGTTCGTGAGCGAGGCGGGGATCCGGGCACTCGCCGGCGCGGGCGTGGTGCCCGTGTTGTGCCCGCTCGTCCCGCTCTACCTGCGCGTCGATCAAGAGGCGCCCGGTCGGCGCATGGTCGACGCCGGACTCGCGCCCGCGATCGCGACCGACTTCAACCCGGGGAGCTGCTACACGCAGAGCATGCCCGAGGTGATGACCTGGGCCGCGCTGCGACTCCGCTTGAGCGCGGGGGAGTGCCTCACCGCGGCGACCCTGAACGCCGCCGCTTCCCTCGGGCGAGCGCACGACATCGGTTCGATCGAGGAGGGCAAGCGAGCCGACCTCGTCGTGCTGGACCTCGAGAACCACCGCCAGCTCTGCTACGAGTTCGGACGGAACCCGGTGCTCGCCGTCGTGAAGGACGGACGCGTCGTGCGGCGGAGGACCCCGGGAGCGGCGTGAGGCGAAACGCTCCGCTCGTGCTCTTGGCCCTCGTCGTCGGGCTCGCACTCTTCCTGCGCGAGGCGGGCGCGGCGGGTCACCGCGCGCCCGAGCAGGAGGGGGGCCGGATCGAGCACGCGCCGGCCTGGCTCGTCGACGACCCCGATGCGGCCTATCACCTGCGGCGCGTCTCGCTCGCGCTCGCGTCCGGGTCCGTTCCCCGTTTCGACCGCTTCCTGAACCACCCCGTCGGGAGTCCGATTCCGTGGCCGCCCTTCGCCGACGGCGTGTTCGGGGCCGTGGCGCGCCTCTTCGCGCAGGGGGATCCGGGGGATCCCGACGACCGTGCGCTCGGAGGGTACGACGAGGGCTCGGTCGAGGCGGTGATGGTCCACACGCCGCCCGTGATCGGTGCTCTGGCGGCGCTCGCGGTCTTCTGCGCGGTGCTCGTGCTCACCCAACCCGGGCCGGGGCGGAGCTGGGCCGCACTCCTCGGCGCGCTCGCCTATTCCGTCGCGCCGATCGCGGTCTGGTACGGCGACGTCACGCGTCTCGATCACCACGTCCTGATGGCGCTCCTCCTGGCCGTGCTGCTCCTGCTGCTCGCCTGGACTCTGCGCGCGCGGGAGCTCGTTGACGCGACGTCGGGTGCGCTTCTCGCCGGTCTCGTCTCGGCCGCGGCGCTGCTCACCTGGCTCGCCGCCGGTCTGTTCGTCGCGATCGGCGGAGTGGCGCTCTTCCTCCCGGTCCTGTCTCGCGACGTGGAGCGCGCGCGGCAGGCTGCGCGTTCGGGCGTCCTGTTCTTTCTCGCAGCGGCGATCGTGACGACGATCCCGGCGGCGCGGAGCGCATGGAACGCGGTCCAGCCGGGCTCGCTCGTCAACCTGACCGATGCCGTGCCGCGTGCACTCTTCTGCGCGGCCGTTCCCTTCGTCGTCGGCGGGTTGCTCGCGAAGCCCGAGGGTTCGCTCTGGTCGCGCGCGCTCGGCGCGACCGCCGGCCTCGGCGGTGCGGTCGCGCTGCTCCTCCCGGGATCCGTGGCCGCCGTCTCCGAGGGCTTCGCGTGGGCCACGCGCGACAACCTCTTCATGGACGTCGTGGGCGAGAGCCGGCCGCTCTTCGAAGGAGAGGGGGTAGCAGCGGTGCGGGGGAGACTCGGCGAGCTCGCGTTCCTCTTCCCGCTGGCCTGGATCCACGTGCTCGTGACGAGTCGGGGACGACCGGACCGCCTCCTCCTCGCTCTCCTCGGCCTGGTCGGGGCGGTCATGACGCTCGGCCAGCTGCGGTTCGGGAACAGCTTCGTGATCCCGATGACGTGCACGATCGCGGTCTCGCTCGCGGACTGTGCGCGGTCCGGGTCGCGGCGCGGGAAGATCCTCGCGATCGCGGGCGGTCTCGTGGTCGCGATCTCCGCGGCCCGCTCGATCCATGCGATCGCGAGCGTTCCCGAGGCGGAGTACCGCGAGCTCGCGCACTGGCGGGCCGAGGTGCTGGGGGGGCTGCGCTGGATGCGGACGGAGACGCCCTCGCCCGGGCCCTTCAACGCTCCGGACCATCCCCAGGACTACGGAGTGCTGGCGCCCTGGGGGCTCGGCCACCTCGTCGAGTACCACGCTCGTCGACCGACGATCGCCACGAACTTCGGGAGCTTCGTCGGCGAGCGCGGCTTCCGCGGCGCGGCGCGTGCGCTGCTCGAGACGAGTCCGGAGCGCTTCGTCGCCCGGATGCACGCGCTGGGTGCGCGCTACGTCGTCGTCACCCCCCGCCTCGGCGCCGACCTTCGATCGCTGATGCGGATCGCCGGAGAGGACCCCGCGGAGCTCTTCACGCGCACGCCCGATGGTCGCAAGGTCTTCGGGCCGCGCGCGACGGAGTGCGCACTCTCCCGGCTCTCTCTCCACGCCGAGGTACCGGGGTCCACCCACTATCCCGGCCTGACCCTCGTGTACGCGGCCCGGCGCGTCGAGACGCCGACGCCCGCCGTGGCGCCGCGACCGGGCGTGCCGCGCGGACCCGTGATCTCCATCTACGAGCTCACGTCTCCTGCACCGCCGCGCGGCGACGCCGCCATGGAAGCGGGGGACTGAAGACGAAGCGAGGGGCCCCGCGGTCCGTGATCGCGGGGCCCCTCGGGCAGGAGAGGTTCGGTTTTCTCAGTAGCTGCGTGTCTGGTAGCAACTCGGGATCCACTTCTTCACCGGGCGCTCCTCGTAGTAGCCCTTGGTCTCGACCCACTGCCAGGACCCTGGCTGAACCAGGACGCTGTAGGTGCGTCCGTAGGCGTCACAGCGCGTCTCGTAGATCGGCTCGATCCAGACCTTCCGCTTCGAACCGGGGATCCAGACCCTCTCGTAGACGGTCACGTAGTGACCCGGAACCCACACGCGATGCGTGTAGTGGCGGCTCGAGATGTAGCCGTGGCGGGCGCGGGAGCTCGTGGATCCGTAGCCGACGTGGATACTCGCACGCGGGAGCCGGGCGCCGATCGACACGCCTCGCGTTCCGAGGGTGAGCTCGAACCTCTTCTGGGCCGAGGCCGGAGCGGCGAGTCCCAGGGAGAGAACGGCGAGGGCGATCAGGGTTCGGTGTCGCATTTTCGACTCCTCCAGGCCGGGCCTGGTCGAGGGTCCGCGGAGGCCCCGACGGCGCACCCGTCGGGACGCTCGCCTCGGTTGCGAAGGCCGTGCCGCACGACCCTCGGGCCCAACGCGCTGTCCTGGCGGGGGTCGAAGGTCCTCGCGGCCCGGAGGGGCGCCTCTCGGCCGTCTGCTCCTGGGGAGGGGTGTCCCTCAGCGAGGGCGTCAAGTCCTTCCCCCTGGAGTCCGAAAGGAAGGGCGATGGGTGCCGACCCGAAGAGCCTTGCGGACCAGCGCCAAGTCGAGCGTCAGGTCGTGGCCGTCCCGTTGCGCCTCCTGCTCGGCGAGCAGGAGCTCTCGGGTACGACGCGCGATGCCTCGGCCGGCGGCGTGATGTTCACGACCGATGCTCCGCTCGAGGTCGAGATCGAGCTCGAAGAGGACGGTCGGCTCGTCCGGCGCAAGGGACGCCTCTCCAGGGTCCAGCGCCTGAACGCCGACGAGGTCGCCTTCGCCGTCGAGTTCGACCGCGAGTGACGCGTGCTATCCTGCCCGGCGATGGGCGGAGAGGAATCGCTGGTCGAGAAGAGGCGCCGCTACGTCGAGCGAATGATCGCCGCGAAGAAGGGTGTCGACGTGCGATTCGAGGGCGCGGAGCCGCGCGGGTCCGGACCGCCGAACGCGCACGGGATGCCGTCCTTGCCCGTCGGGCAGCGAAAGGTGGAGAACTGGCCCGTGCTCGATCTCGGAGTCCTGCCGGAGATCTCGACCGACCAGTGGAGGCTCGAGGTGACGGGCCTGGTCGAGAACACCGTGACGCTCGACTGGGAAGCGCTCCAGGCGCTGCCCCGGACGGAGGACGTGTCGGACTTCCACTGCGTCACGACCTGGAGCCGACTCGAGTGCCGCTGGGTCGGCGTGCGCTTCCGCGACCTCGCAGAGCTCGTCGTGCCGAAGGACGCTGCGAGGTTCGTGCTCGCGACCGGAGCGGATCGCGACCCGGAGAGCCGCGAGCTCTACACGACCAACCTCCCGCTCGAGCGGGCGCTCGAGCCCGACGTGCTGCTCGTCCACACCTTCGAGGGCGAGCCGCTCCCGCCGGAGCACGGCGGTCCGGTGCGGATGATCACGCCCCGCCTCTACGCCTGGAAGGGGGCCAAGTGGATCCAGCGGATCGAGCTCCTGGCCGAGGACCAGCTCGGGTTCTGGGAGCGCCGCGGCTACTCCAACACCGCCGAGCCCTGGTTCGACGACCGCTACAGCTCGGAGCGCGCGTGAGCCCTTTTTCGGCGTGCCGGTGAAGAATCTCGGGTCCAACCCGAAACGCGAGGGGCCATCCTCCTGATCACTAGGGTGGTAGGAGGAGTCCCATCCATGTCGTTCCAGCAAGCGTTCAGCCCCGTCCGTGCCTTCGGTGAGTCCTGGCGCATCCTGCTCCAGGCTCCGGTCGCGATGCTCGTGGGAGGGGTGGCGCTCGTCATCCTGACGGGCGGCGACGTCTTCGAGCTCGAGTGGGACGACTCCGGCCCGCGACTGGACTGGGACGAGCTCCCCGGACTCCTGCTCGGGTCGGTGTTCGAGCTCGCGGCCTGCATCGTCGCGCTCGGGTTCTTCCTCTGCGCATGCCTCCTGGCGCTGACCTATCCGCGCGCTGTGGAGCGCGTCGTCAAGAACGGCGAGGCGAGCGTCTCGGACCTCCTGAGCCCGGGGGGCGACTTCCTGACGATGCTCCTCACGCAGGTCATCGTGGGAGTCCTGTTCGTCATCGGCATGCTCCCGCTGGTCGTGGGGATCGCCTCCGCGTTCGGCGTGGGCTCGGTCTTCGGAGCTCCGGCCCTGGGAGGAGTCGGTGCAGCGCTGATCCTCGTCGTCTGGATCCCCGCGTGGTTGTACGTGTACCTCGGCGTTCGGCTCACGGAGCAGGCGGTCGCCCTCGAACGGCTCGACCCCATTGCCGCGATCCGGCGCTCCTGGTCTCTCGTCCGGGGCAACCGTTGGCAGCTCTTCGTGTATCTCTTCGTCCTGACGGTGTTCCAGCTGCTCGGGGTCCTGGCCTGTATCGTCGGCGTGTTCGTCACAGGGACGATGAAGCTCGTCTCGATCAACGAGAGCTACCTGCGCCTCGTGCGCTCCTCCGATGAACAGCTCACCTGGTGGCTCGATGTCGGTGCGCCCGGTGCGTCGACTGCGAGTGGGCCGATGGAGCCGCACGAGCCGACCGGATGAAGCCGGAGCTCTCCTCCACCCTGCGCCGGCTGCTGGACGTCATCGACGGTGCCACGGCGAAGACCGCGTTGCCGGCGGCGGCTCGCGCGCGCGACCGCCTCGTTCGCGACCTCCTCCCGCGAACCGTCTCCGGCGCCCCGTACCTGGTCGTCGGCATCGTCGGTCCGAACAACTCCGGGAAGTCCGCTCTGTTCAACGCGATCGCGAAGAAGGAGCTCTCACCCTCGTTGCCGACGGGCGGAGCCACGCGTCGCCTGTTCGGGGCGGCGTCGTCCGCGCTCGTCGAGCGCCTCCTCGCGGAACCGACTCTGGGGCGCTTCGCCGTCGTTCGCGCGGAAGAGTCCGCGAGCGAGCCCGAGACCGCGGCTACGGACGATCCCGGTGAGCTCCTGCTGTTTCCGGTCGATCTCCCCGAGGGGTTGCTCGTGATCGACACGCCGGACTTCGACAGCGTGCTCGTGGAGAACCGTTTGGCGAGCGAGTCCTTGCTCGCCGTGGCGGACCTGGCCGTCGCCGTCGTGACCCGGCACACCTATCAGAACCGCGAGGTCGTGCGATTCCTGGAGCGCTGGCTCGCGCACGGACGCCCGTGGTTGCTCGTGTACAACGAGGCCCCCAGCCCGGAGCTGGCGCTGGAGCACTCGGCGAAGCTCGCCGGTGATCTGGGCCACGAACCGCTGGCCGTCTTCGCGGCTCCGCACAGCCTCGCGGTCCAGGAAGGGAAGGAACCCCTCACGCCCGCGTCCGTCTTGGAGATCGGAGGGAAGCGCGAGGTCGCGCTCTCCGAGTTCCTGGTCGACGTGGAGCACGTGGCGGAGGTCAAGCAGGCCGCGCTCCGAGCGTCGCTCTTCCAGCTCATCGACGACCTCCGCGAGTGGAGCGCACACCTCGATCGCGAGGCCGAGCGGACCGGACAGCTGCTCGAGGCAGCCGAAGGACGCGTGCGCGTCGCCGCAGAGAATATCGGCTCCTGCGCGATGCCCGGGGGACCCTTCATCGAGGCGTTCCGGACCGTGCTCGATCGCCGCTCGAACGCCTTCTCGCGGCGCTGGAGATTCGGACTGCGCAAGCTCCGGCTCAAGCTCGAGGGGTTGCCCTCCCTCTTCACCGGGCGCAGGAAGACCGGCGGCGAGGCTTCGCGCGAGAGCCTCACGGACGTCGAGCGGGCCGCGCTCGAACGCGCGTGGCCGGAGATGTGGGAAGGGCTCGCGCGCGACCTCGGTCCCGAGGGCCGCATCGATGCCCGGAGCGAGGTGGGGGACGATCTGCGGGCTGCGCTCGACCGCGACCTCGCGGAGGAGCATGCCCCGGCCGCACGGGAACGCGCCGCGGAGGCCCTGGCGAAGAGCTCGATGGACCTCGAGGCGTTCCAGGACGTGTGCGAGGTCCTGGTCGAGGAGGGGATCGCCGAACGCGGGCGCGACTGGGACATCCAGGCGGTAGCCGACGTCACCATGCTCGCGCCGATCGCCATTGCCGCGGCCGTGATCATCAAGACGGGCGGTCTCGGCAGCGACGTGGGCGTCGCCGGCGGTGCCGCGCTCTCGAGCTACCTGTTCGAGAAGTACTCGCACCTGCTCGGGACCAGGATCACGAACGAGGCGGCGCGCCGCTGGGCAGAGCAACGCGCGAGCGAAGTGCTGCCCGTCCTCGTATCCTCCGTGCTCCCGGAGAGCACGGCGTCGCTCTCGGACCGACGCGCTGCAGACCGACGACTCTCCGACCAGATTCGAGCCCTAGCGGCCGAGATCCAGCCATGAGCCCCTCGATCCAGGACGAGCTTCGCGACAAGCTCGCCGCCCTCTCCTCCGAGCTCGGCCGCGACTTGCGGACCGTCTCCGAGCTGAGCTCGGTGGAGCGCCGTGGCGCCCGCGTCGAACGCCTTCGGAAGGATCTCGAGCACCAGCTCGAGCGCGTCGACCAGGCGGCGGTCATCACCCTGGTGGGCGCGACGGGCGCGGGGAAGTCCACGCTCCTCAACGCGCTCGTCGGCTCCACCGTCGCAGTCGAGGGAGTCGAGCGCCCGACGACGGAGCAGCCCGTGGTCTACGCCCCGCGCGACGCCGACTTGTCGCGCCTCCTGTCCGGTCTCCCCGGCGCCGTCCCGGAGGTCGTCCACTACGACCCCGACGCGGGAGGTCCCTGGACCGAGCAGGTCTTCGTCGATGCGCCCGACACGAACAGCGTCGCCGCGGAGCACCGCGGAGTCGTGCAAGCGCTCGCCGACAAGAGCGACGTGCTGCTCGTGGTGATGCACCACCAGTCGATCGTCGAGGAGGCGTCCGTGTCTTTCGTCGGTGACTTCGCCGGTCGCCGCGAGTTGATCTTCGTGCTCGGCCGTGCCGACGAGCTGACCCAGGACTCGCGTGAGGCCCTGCTCGAGAGCCTGCGCGAGATCGCGCGCGAGCGCTTCGATGCGCCCGATGCTCCGATCGTCGCCGTCAGCGCTCGGGCTGCGCGCTCGGATGCCTCCACGCCCGGCTGGGGAGAGCTCGTCGCAACGCTGCGCGACCTCGTGCGCGAGGGCGTGCTGGGCGGCGTTCGCAGGCACAACGCGCTGGGCACCGCGGCTGCCTTCCAGGAGCTGTTCGGGGAGATCGCCGACGAGGTCCAGGCGGACCTCGGCGCCCTCGCTCCGGACGTGGAGTCCGGCCTCGAGGAGCTCGCCGGCAGGACCGCGGACGAGGTCGCCCTGCGGCTCTCGTTGCGCAGCGCCGATCTCGCCTCGCTGCTCTGGAGCGAGACGGCCAAGCGCTGGGACGGCCCGGGCGGATGGGCCTTGCGTGCCGGCGGACTGTCGGGCCTGGGGCTCGGCGCGGGACTGCTCGTCGCGCGCCGGCATCCGCTGGTCGCTGCCGGGACGGCGGTGGGCACGTTCGCCGCGAGCAAGCTGCGCCAGGTCGCGGAGCGGCGTCGCGTCACCGACACGGGCGAGCTCTTCCCGGCCGAGTCGGAGTTCGAGGCCTGGTACGTCGACGCCCTCGGTCCCGCGCGCCGGCGCGCCGCGCGGCTGACGGGCTCGCCGACCGCGTTCGGGCTCCCGGATCCCGCTTCGGCCGCCGAACGGCTGTGGCCACGGGTCGCCGACTGCTGGAACGACCTCGTGCAGCGCGACCTCCCGAGTGCCGCGGAGAAGAGCGCGGTGACCCGCCTGAAGCTCCTCTTCGACGCTCCGGTCTACGCGCTCGGCGCGTTCGTCGTGTGGCGCGCCGTCGAGGGCTACCTCTCGGGCGCCTTCCTGGGCATCGACTTCCTGGTCAACACGATCTTGTTGCTCGCCGCGTACCTGTTCGCCGTGCGCTTCGCTTGCCGCCGTATCCTGGCAGGCCGCGCGCGCGGGCTCCTGGAGGGAGTCATCGAGCGCTCGCGTGCCGCGATGCGGGACGCCTGCGATCCGGACGGCGATGCCGTGGGGGAGGCGACGCGCGCGACGTACTCCGCGCTCGAGCGCACCGCCTTCCTCGAGACGCGCTGGCGGCTGGAGATCTCCGGCGGAACGCCCTCGAGCGTGCCGCCCTCGCCGCGGCGCGCTCAGTCCGTGTAGCCCAGCTTCTCCATCTCACGCCGGAACTCCTCGTCCGCGACTGCCGCGGCGCCCAGCGCCATGGAGTCCTCCAGGAACTCGAGCAGGGCCTCGCGCAGCTCCTGCGCCCGTGGCCCGCGGGCGGCGGCCAGGTCTCGGAGCTCATCGGGGTCGCGCGTCGTGGCGAACAGCTCGAGCCGGTCCTTCACGACCGACAGCCGCGGCGTCAGCTCCCGATCCGCCAGGCCGAGGATCGCGCGATGCTCTCGCGTGCGCACGGCGATCTGGGTCCCGTGGTCGCTCTCGGAGAAGACGCGCTCGCGATCGATGGACTCCCCGCTCTCCATCGCGGCTCGCAGACTCACACCGCGGACCGCGCCGGGGAGCGGTAGGTCGAGGTAGTCGAACAGGGTCGGCCACACGTCGAGCAGGCTCGACAGCCCGAGCACGACACCGCGCGGGCCGGATGGAACGCGCACGATCAACGGCACGCGCGTCGTCGTCTCGTGGAGCCCCTTGTGCATGCAAGAGACCCCGTGCTCGCCCAGGGATTCGCCGTGGTCCGACGTGACGGCGATCAGCGTTCCGTCGAGGAGGGAGAGCGCGCGCAGGTGATCGACGAGCTCGCCGAAGCGGGCGTCGAGGTACTCGATCTCTCCCAGGTACTGCGCCCGAGCGTGGGCGAGGTCGCGGCGGGCCTGGTGCCACGGCGGTTTCGGCCACATCTCCGCCGGGTCGGGTCCCTGCCCGCGGTAGGGGAACGCCGCGTTGTACGGATAGGGCGGGTCGTAGGGCGCGTGCACGTCGTAGTAGTGCACCCACGCGAAGAACTCGCGATCGCGGTTCTCCGTCAGCCAGGGGAGGAGGTCGACGTGGACGTCCTCCGCGCGCCGCTGGCGTCCGTGGCTGGCGTGGAACTCCTCGAAGAGGTCCTCGAACCCCGTGGTCCCGGGCTCGAAGTTGTGGGACGAGACGAACGCCGCCGTCAGGAACCCGCGCTCGCGCAGCGCCGTCGCGATGTTCGGCACGTCGAGCGAGAGCCGCGTGAAGTTGTCGCGCACCTCGTGATCCTTGAGGTGCAGCGAGGTGAAGAGCGAGGCGTGCGACGGCGTCGTCACGTTGCTCGTGGAGTAGCAGTGCTCGAAGCGCACGGCGTCCGCCGCGAAGCTGTCGATCTCCGGTGAGCGCGCATCGGGGCTGCCGTAGCAGCCCAGGTGGTCGGCGCGCAGCGTGTCCATCGTCACGATCAGGACGCGGCGTGCATCCTCCCGCGCCGGGGCGACCTCGCGGTTCCAGCGCAGGCGCGGGCGGAGGACGAGGGTCCGGGCGCCCGGTGACGTTCCCGGAGGCGGCGTGAAGGCGAGCTCGAGCCTCTGCAACGGCTCGTTCTCGGGCCTCTCCAGGCGATACTCGAACCAGTGCTGCGTCGGCGCTCCGCGCAGCGGGACCGAGGAGGACTTCCGGAACTCGTTCCCATCGGCGCCCGACCAGCGCACGTCGACCTGGATCGCATCCGGTGGCTCTCTCGGACCGGGAACCTCCACGCGCAGCGAGAGCGTGAGCTCGGCGCCGCCGGGCACGTCGAGCGCGTCGAACACGAGCGACTCGCCGGGAGCAAGGCAGGCCACCTCCTCGGTGTACTCGCTCTCGCGAACGAGTCGCGCGAGCTCCGTCCCCTCGCCGGGAGCCGCCGCGAGCGTCGGGATCAGCGCCAGGACGTCTTGCACCCCAGCTCCGGAACGGGGAGCGCAGGCGGAGAGGAGCAGGAGGAGGACGATCGAGAGGCGCACGGGGTCTCAGCCTAGCCGCTCAGGGTTCGAAGCGTGCCACGACGTAGCCGAGCTCGCGCAGGCGGGCTCGGTCCCCCTGCGAGATCGGAGTCGTCACGGTCGACGGGGTCAGGAGCGGACTGTGCTCACGGAGGTGACGGGCGAGCTCGTCCTCTTCGCCGACCGGATGCCCGCGCTCCTCGCGAGGGTCCGCCTCGAGGTCGAAACGGCTCGTCGCGTCGCGCGAGCGGATCACCTTCTCCGAGCCCGACGTCGCGGCGAACACGAAGTCCGGTCCGATGGGCGGGTACAGCTCCGACAGCGCGACGTCGCTGCCTCCGTCGAAGAGGTCCCTGCCGCTCGAGGGGGGAATGTCTCCGACCCGGAGCGCGCCGAGCAGCGTCGGGAAGAGGTCGACCTGAGACACCGTGTCGCCGATCTCGGACGCCTCGCGACCGGGAATCCGGACCAGGAGCGGCACCTCCAGGACCTCGCGGAAGAGGTCCTCGCCGTGATCGAACTCGACTCCGTGCTCGCCGAGCGACTCCCCGTGCGTGCCGACCACGACGATCGCCGTCGTGTCGTACTGCCCCGTGAAGCGGAGCACGTGGCGGAGCTCGTTCGCGAACCAGTCCCCGACGCGGACGCGGGCGTCGTAGTAGCTCCGGTAGGCGGCGAAGTACGCGGGCGAGCTCATGCGCTGGTAGCTCGGCACGCCGCCGCGCCCGGCGTTGCCCTTCGCGAACGGGATCTCCCGCGCGCCGCCCTGCGCGGGCAGGACGTTGTACTTGTAGAAGAAGTGCAGCGGGTTGAACGGCGTCTCGAGCGCCCGATAGGGACCGTGTCCGGCGTTCAGGTGGACCCACGCGAACCAGGGGGTCCCGCGCGGCCTTTCCCGGAGCCATTCGCGAGCGGCGTCGGCGACCTCGTAGTCCTCCCTCCGGGCGCCGTCGGGTGCGTCGTAGTGGGAGAAGCCGCGCGCGATCCCCGAGTCGGCGCCGAGCGAGCACGGCGCGACGAAGGCCGCCGTGTCGAAGCCCGCCTCGAGCAGGACCTCCGCCAGCGTCGGGACGTCCCCGGGCAGCACGCGTCCGGGCGCGGGCCGCCCCAGCTCGACCGGGTACCGCCCCGTGAGGATCGACGCGGCCGCGGGGAGCGTCGCGGGTGCGGCCGCGATGCACCCCGTGAAGCGCGTCGCCTCTTCGCGGAAGTGTGCGAGCGCGAGCGGGAGCTCGTTGAAACGTTCCGGGGCCTCGAACCGCTCCGGCCGCACCGAGTCGAGCGTGACCAGGAGCAGGTTCACGGGCGGCCCCTCGGCCTCGCCCCGGCCGCAGCTCGCGGCGACCGCGAGGAGCACGACGGCGCCCACCCTCATCGCTTGCCTCCCGCACCCACGCGCGCTCCCATCCGATCGACGAGGGCGACGTCCGGTCGCTTGAAGAGCACGATCGAGGGGTACACGCCGTCGGTCAGCTTGGCGACGTCCCCGACCGGCGGCTGGCGGTAGAAGTGGACGAACGGATCGGGCCGGTTCTCCCAGCGCGTGTCGGGATAACCGTCGAGCACGATGGGGACGTAGCCCTCTTCGAGCGCGAGCTCGCGCAACGAGTTGACCGCGATGCCGACGCGGTTCGTGCGCGAGACGATCCACTCGGGACGCCCGTGGTACGGGATCCCCTGCAGCCCGCCGCGCACCTTCAGGTCCGTGTAGAACAGGAGCGGCAGGTCGCCGTAGTCGATGAAGACCGTCTGGTCGCGCTCGCCGTTCGCGACGAGGAAACGCGCGACCCCCTCCAGCGGCCCGTCGTAGGGATTCGTGACTTCGTGGAGCAGGTCGAAGATCTCGTGCCGCGGAGTCACGAACTCCGAGAGCGACCGGCGCACCGCCGGGTTGTCCTGGTAGGGCCGGTGCGGGGAAGCCTTCGCCGCCGCGGCGAGAGCCGGCGCGACCGGCCAGGAAACGGCCGTCGTGAACATCAGGAGCGGGACCACGGCCCAGGCGAGCTGCGCGGGCCCCGCTCCGGCGCGCTCGCGCACGCCGTCCGCGAACCACACGACGAACACCGCACAGAGCATCACGAACAGCGGCACCAGGTTGATGACGTAGCGCGTGAAGAGCCCGGTGTTCGTCGAGACGAAGGCCACGCCGAGCACGCCGACCAGCGCGGCTGCCGTCACGCCGCGATTCCCGAGGGAGAGCTGCGCGCTCTTCCAGCCCAGCGGCCGGAGCACGCAGAAGAGCAGCACGAACGGCAGCGGGAGCGCCCAGCGGTTGATCGCGAAGACGTAGTGGAAGAGGTTGTAGAAGTACGGCTCGACGTCGAAGCGCGAGGCCGTGCGATGGATGTTCGCGAAGAGCGCCCAGGGCAGCGTCAGGAGCGCGATCCCGGCCGGGACGGCGACGACCTGCCATGGCCGCGCTCGCTTCCAGGCGTAGAAGAGCGCGTGCAGTACGAGGCCGCCGACCACGGGCACGCACAGGCCGTAGTTCGAGTGGAACAGGATCGAGATCGCGAGCACCAGCTGGACCGTGCTCCAGCGCTTGCGATCCAGGAGCCCGGTGTACGCATGGACTGCCCACATCGTGCCCAGCATCGCGAACGTGTAGTACCGCCCCTGGCGCGCGTGCAGGAGGAACGGGATGCAGGTCAGGAGCAGGAGCGAGGCCGTGCGCGCGATCCGCCGGTCACCCGTCAGCCGGCGCGCGAGGAAGTAGATCAGCGCGAGGTCGAAGATTCCGATCAACGCGAAGGGGAGCCGCGCGGCGAGCGTGGAGACCCCGAGGACGGCGAACGACGCCGCGCACACGTACTGCTGGAGCCACGGAGAGAGGACCCACACGAGGTCGTCGTTGAAGTCCTCGCGCTTCGCGACGACCCACTGCGTGAGGTAGTTCCGTCCGTCGAACGCGGTCGGGACCCCGCGGTCGAGGATGCTCCGACCGAGCCAGGCCGCCTCGCACTCGTCGGTCCAGAGATAGGTCTCGTCGAGGTTCGCGAGCAGGAGGAAGGCGCCCGCCACGAGCACGAGGACGAGGGTCCAGTCGATGCGCCGCCCGCGCGGCTCCGGCTCCAGGGCTTCGGTCATTCGACCCCGAGCGCGCGGTCCAACGCCGGCGTTCCGCGCTCGTAGTGGGGCGGGATCCTAGCCTATGATCCGCTCCCCTCGATGGTTCGAACCGCCACCCTCCTCCTGTTGCTCGCTTCCTGCTCGGGTTCGAGCGATACGGGCTCCGCGGCCACCACGCGAGAGATCGTCGATCTCTTCCCGCAGGCGTCCATCACGACCGTGGACAGACAGCCGTACCGCATTCGCCTGATGGCGGAGGCGAAGACGCATCGTCTCAGTCTCGTTCCGACCGGCCGCACGCTCTCCTTCGGCGACCTGGAGATCCCGGGGCGAGTCAGGTTCGAGGCGTCCGTCCAGGTCCTCGGCGCGCCGAGGAAGTCGCGCGCGGCCCTCTTCGCGGTCGTCGTTGCCCGGGACGAGACTGGGAGCTCGACCGAGGTTCGCCATCCGGTGCGGACGGCGGCGGCGGACGGTGACTGGACGAAGCTCTCCGTCGGGATCGAGCACGGTCGACCGCTCCAGGAGCTCTCCGTCACGTTCGAGCGCGAGGACTTCGGCGTCGAAGCTCAGGTCGCAGTGCTGCGTCCTGTCGCCAGGTTCGAGCTCCCGCGTCGCCCGCGGACCTCGCCCGCACCGGGGCGTGTCTTGCTCGTGACGACCGACACGCTCCGCGCGGACGCGCTCGGGTGCTACGGGAACACGGAGGTCCGCACTCCGTACCTCGACGCCCTCGCGGCCGACGGCGTGCTCTTCGAGCAGTGCTACAGCGCGGCCAATGTCACCAACCCCTCCCACACCTCGATCTTCACGTCGCTCTGGCCCAAGGACCACAAGGTCCTCGACAACTTCACCGTGCTGGGGCGGGACGTGCCCACGATGCTCGAGCCGCTGCGCGCAGCCGGAATGCGCACGGCCGCTTTCGTCAGCTCGTTCAACTTCGCGCCCGAGAAGTCCGATCTCGACCGGCGTTTCGACGAATTCTTCCCCTGCCAGGTGTACTTCGAGCGGCGGGCCGAGGACGTCAACACCGACCTCCTCCCGTGGCTCGGAGATCACGCCGACGAGGCTTTCTTCGTCTGGGCGCACTACTTCGACCCGCACATGCCCTACGCGCCTCCCGCGCCTTACGACCGGATGTATCCGCGCAAGAGCGTCGGGGAGGAGATCGAGCTCCCGCTCGGCTACAAGGGCAACCTCAACTGGTTCGCGGCCTCACGCGACCTCGGCCACTACCGCGCGCTCTACCGCGGCGAGGTGAGCTACCTCGACCACCACCTGGGCGAGCTCTTCGCGCGGCTGAAGGACCTCGGGATCTACGACGAGACGACAGTCGTCGTCGTCGCCGATCACGGCGAGGCGTTCGGGGAGCACGGCGTGTACTGCGAGCACGCCACGCTCTTCGACGAGGTGACGCGGGTCCCCCTCATCGTCAAGCCGGCAGGCTCGAGGGCGCGGCGGAGCGTCGATGCGCTCGTGTCGACGGTCGACCTCTTCCCGACGATCTTCGAGCTCCTCGATCTGGCCCTGCCGGACGACCTGCGGGGGCGCTCGCTCGCGGGTCTCCTGCGGGGTGAAGTCGTGGACTTCGAGCGCGACGCCGTCTTCTCGACCTTCGCGCGGGGCTCCCAGGAATCCCTGCGCACGAAGGGCCACCGGTTTCTGCTCGGTGTCCACGACGAGGACCTGTTCCCGGGCTTCTCGCTTCGATACGGCAAGCGGGAGCTCTACCGGGTGGACGGGGGAGAGCTCGTGGACCGCCTGGAGGCGGATCCGGAGCTCGCGCGCGACCTCGAGGGGGATCTCCGCGCCTTCCTGTCCGACAAGCGCGACTGGATCGCTCGACCCGTCGACCCCGAGGCCGCCGCCGAGATGGAGAAGCTCGGCTACACGCAGGGCGACTGATCTAGGGGGCGGACTTCAGTCGCACGAGCGCGAGGAGTCCTTCCTGGCCGAGCATCTCGTGCCCCTCGCGCCGCAGCCGTGCGTGCAGGCGCGCCTCCTCGGGCACCCCGAGATCGAGCAGGAGCGCGCCGACGCCACGCCGCTCGATCAGCTCGACCGCGCCCTCGACGCCCCCGCGCTTCTCCGCCCAGCGCAGCGTGACCACGGGGCGATCGAGCTCGACGGAGTAGTGCGCTCCGAAGTTCGCGGCGAGCAGCACCTCGGGAGGGATGAGCTCCTCGACGCCGCGGCAGGCCGACGCCCAGACGTCGTGGCGTGAGCGCACCTTGTCGTTGACCCGGACGGAGTCGAAATCGAACGCAGCGAGCCCCAGCAGGAACGCCGCGGTCACCCCGGTCGCGGCCCGTCGCGACAATCCGGCCGAGAGCACTCGTAGTACGACCTCCGCGACGGCCGGTAGGACCATCGCGTAGACCGGGAGCACGAGCCGGTTCATGAACCCGAAATAGGCGACGATGACGGCGATCATCGCCGCCGTCATGAAC
Source organism: Planctomycetota bacterium (assembly GCA_029259655.1). Lineage (GTDB taxonomy): Bacteria > Planctomycetota > UBA1135 > UBA1135 > OFTM220. Next base: position 19,428 of record JAJDET010000214.1, on the reverse strand, counting down.
TCACCCGTGCCGCGGCGGCGGGCGAACACGACGAGCCAGAAGAGCAGAGCTCCGATCGCCAGCCCGCTGTGGAGCCCGTCCTCGCTCCGTTCCTGGACACGGCTGCCAAGCACGTGAAGGAGGTCTCCCGCGCGCGTCCCGACGCGCTCCGTGAGCTCCTCCCACGTGATGCGAGGCGAACCCGGGTCGCCCCAGTCCTGGTGCCACATCGCGGTGGAGTAGGAGTGGAAGAGCGTGTCCTCCGCGGGGATCCGGTTCTCGACGCCCGCGTTGCGCAGACTCCAGGGGACGAGGCAGAGCAGTGCGACGCCCGCCGGCAGCCCCGCGCGGAGGAGCATGTAGCGCGGCCAGGAGAGCCCGCCGCGACCGTCGCCCTTGTCACGCAGACCGTGCAGCAGGCGCGCGCAGACGAGCGCCGGCACGAGCAGCGCGTTCATCGACCGCACGTAGAGCGCCACCCCGATCGCGAGCCCGAGCAGGACGTCACGACCGGCCGACGGCCTCCGACGGGTCCAGCGCTCCAGGAGCAGACACGCGAACATCAGCGCGAGCCCCGGGACGTCGGACATGACCTGCCCGGCCGAGCGCAGGAAGCCGGGGTTGAGCCACACGGCGACCGCCGCCGCGAGGGCCACCGGGGTCCCGAGCCGCGTGCGCTGGTAGAGGAAGAGGAGCACCACCGCGAGGACCCCGAACAGCCCGACCCCGAAGGTCAAAATCGTGTAGTCGGTCCCGAACGCGGCGATCGCGGGTGCGAGCAGGAGCGAGAACCCCGGCGGGCGAATCGTGAACGGCTCGCCCAGGTACGAGTAGCCGTCACCGGCGAGGAGGCTCTTCGCGCAGACCATGTAGACCGCGCCGTCGCCCGTGGCCAGCGACGGGTCGTAGACGTCGGGAAGGAGCCAGAAGAGGCTCACGGTCGCGATCAGGGCGAGCGCCACGGGTGCGAGCCACCCGCGACCTTTCGGTTCTTCCTCGTTCTGGTCCGTTCGATCCATGGGTCCGCGCGTGTCGCGCTGGTTACTCGCGACGGGGTTCTGCCATAATGGCGACGTGGAGGATCGAGGCAAGACGATCGTCGTGATGCCGGCCTACGGGGCGGCGAACACCCTGAAGCGAGTCTACGACGACATCCCCAAGGACGTCGTGGACGAGATCCTCGTCGTCGACGACGTCTCGCCGGACAACACGGTCGAGGTGGCGCGCTCTCTGCCGGTCGATCTGATCGTGCACGAGCGGAACACCGGCTACGGCGGGAACCAGAAGACCTGCTACAACGAGGCGCTGCGTCGCGGGGCGGACTACGTCGTGATGCTCCACGCGGACTACCAGTACGACGGACGCATGATCCGGGCCGCGGTCGACATCCTGCGGATGGGGAACTGCGACGTCGTGCTCGGGAACCGCATCCGGACGCGGCGCGAGGCCCTGAAGGGCGGGATGCCGCTGATCAAGTACCTCGCGAACCGCGGGCTGACGATCATCGAGAACATGCTCTCCGGGCAGAACCTGGGTGAGTGGCACTCGGGCTTCCGGGCCTACAACCGGAAGGTCCTCGAGACGATCCCCTTCGATCGGAACAGCGACAACTTCGTCTTCGACTCCCAGTTCCTGATCCAGTCGGTGCACTTCGGCTTCAAGATGGGGGACCTGCCGGTGCCGGTGCGGTACTTCGACGAGGCCTCGAGCATCAACTTCCGGAGCTCGGCCGTGTACGCGCTGCAGACGCTGGCGACGTTCGGGTCCTGGTTCCTGCACAAGTGGGGCGTGGTGAGGAACCCGCTGTTCGTGCCGCGGGAGCCGGAGACGCGGGTGGAGGGTGGGGGCGCTGTGGAGTCGACGGGGGTCTGAGGGGGGCGTGGTGCTTCGCGGACGCGTTTCGTACGCGGGGTGACGAGTCTCGGACGCTTGTGGTGAGTCGTGCGCGGTTCTCCCCGCAGTGGCGTGCTCTCCGCGCACCGGCGGATGCCGGCGCGCGCGAAGTAGGCGCTTCAGCGCCGGTCCCTCGTGAGCCGACCGCCCTAGGCGGTGTCGGCGTGTTTCATGAGGTTTCTTCCGCCCGCCGGGAGGCATCGCCGCGGGTACCGCGGCGATGCCTCCGGCGGGCGGAAGAAACCACATGGAACACGGCTCCCCACCCTCGACCTAGTGCACGATCTCCAGGTGCGCGAACCGCTCGCGGTACTCGACCTCATCGAGCGTCGTCACGAAGACGAGATAACGACCCTTGACGGCGAGACAGCGCACCGGGCCCTCGAAGTAGGGGCGCTTGATGGGGCGCTCGACCCACGGCGGTATCGCGTCGAACACCAGGTCGTTTCGCGTCTCGCAGATCACCACGCCGCGCTCGCGCAGGATCGCCTCGGTCGCCACCTTCTCGTGCGCGATCACGCCGCGCTCGTCGACCGGCAGCCGTGCGATCTCGAGGTCGTTCAGGCCGTGCAAGTCGAGCGTGGGCAGGCCCGCGTGGTAGGGGAGCGCGCCGGCGCCGCGCACGCCGAGGAGCTCGTCCCCGGCCAGCAGCCCCTCGTCCACGAGCTCGCGCAGGAAGCGCCCCTGCTCCGCACGCCACTCCGCCAGGGCGCCCATCTTCTCCAGCGAGTTGATGCCGTGCTGGGGCTGGAAGGGGAGAAAGGTCGGCACCGCCGCCGTCCCGACCAGCACCAGCGCGAAGAGGACCCCGACCGGACGTGAGCCCCGTCCCTTCGGCACGGCCACGCGCGCTCCCTCGGCCAGGAGCCAGTAGAGGATCGGCAGGACGGGCGTGAGGAACCGGTACTCGAACCGATCCCCGCCGACGTACAGCACGTAGGCCACGTGCACGAGCACCAGCGATCCGAGGAACCGGTGCGCCGCATCCCGCGCGCGCACGAAGAGCACGACGACGAAGGGTGCGACGAGCCACAGCACGTGGTCGCGCGCGAAGAGCCCCAGGTACACCGTCGACTGCTCGAGCCACAGCCCCGAGACCTTGGCGTGGAACGTGTTCGGAAGCGGCTCCCCGTAGTAGGAGAGACGCCAGAGGAAGTGGGGGAGCACGACGACGGCCAGCGCGGATCCCCACGCCACGAGCTGGCGCGGCCGGCGCTCTCCCCGGACGACGTCTCCGAGCACGAAGAGCCCGGCCACCGCCGCGAAGATCACGGCCTCCGGTCGCGTCAGGATCGCAAGGCCGAGGAGCAGCGCCGAGCCGATCGGGAGCACGCGCTTCTCGCGCTCCGAGAGGAAGCGCAAGGCGGAGAGGAGGACGAGCAGCGCGAAGAACTGCGTCGCGAGCCCGCCCGTCGACCAGGCCGTGAACGTGCGGTTGACGGCCAGGGCGAGCGGAGCCGCGAAGGCCCAGGGGCCGGCGCCGCGCCGCAGCGAGAACGCGACCAGGAGCGCGAGGATCGCTGCGCCCGATGCCGTCCCGATCGCGTTCGCCGTGAGCTCCGGCGCGAGCCCCATGGCCATCGCTCCGGCCATCAGCATCGTCCACAGGAACGTTGTGTAGCCCTCGACGCGCTCGCCCGGGTTGTAGACGAGCCCGTGGCCGTCGAGCAGGTTCCGCGCGTAGCGAAAGCAGATGTAGCCGTCGTCGCCGAGGAACCAGTGGTGCGCGACGCCGGCGGCGAAGAGCGACAGGACGAGCACCGCGAGGGCACCGCCCAGAGCCCCGCCGGGCACACCGAGACGAGATCGCATGCGGGTTCAGGAGCCTACGCGTCCGCGAGCGGGTTTCAAACCGGGTCGGGGCCCCTCGGGTCGCGTTGCCGCTCCCCGGATCCCCTGATAGAGTCCCGGATCCTCACTCCCGGGCGTTCGGCGCGTACACCCCACCTTCTCCGGCCGACCCCGAGGCCGATCATGACGCCCCGTCGACAGGAATCAGAGCCGCCGCGTACCCCGAAGGCGTCGACCTCCCGGTGGGTGGGAGGGCTGGTGCTCGCCTCCGCACTTGCCGTCGGGCTTTCCCTCAACTGCGGAGGGGATGAGCCCTCGGAGCCGGTTCGGGAGAAGCCGCGCACCAACCCGAACCTCCGGTTCGAGCCCGTCCAGAAGGCCCCTCCCGGCCGCTGGCGGCGGAAACCGGTCGAGGAGCAGATCGACGACCTCGAGGCGATCGGCTACATGTCCGGCCACAACGAGGCGCCGGACGAGACCGGCGTCCTCGTGAACGACGCGCGCGCCTACCAGGGCTACAACCTCTACGTCTCGGGGCACGGCCCGGAGGCGATCCTGACGGACATGAAGGGCGGCGTGCTCCACACCTGGCGCTGCCCGTTCAAGGAGGCCGTGCCGGACTTCAAGAAGGGCCAGCAGGGCAGCCGCAAGATCCTGCGCGACTTCTACCGCCGCGCCTACCTGTATCCGAACGGCGATCTGCTCGCGATCTTCGAGGGCTCCGCGCTGATCAAGCTCGACAAGGACTCGAACGTCCTGTGGGCGTTCCCCGGCCTCGCCCATCACGATCTGCAGGTGATGGAGGACGGACGCATCTACGTGCTGACGCGCAAGGGGCGGCTCGTTCCCAGCCTTCACGAGAAGGACCCGATCCTCGAGGACTTCGTGACCATCCTCTCGTCCGAGGGCAAGGTCCTGCGCAGGGTCTCGGTCCTCGACTGCTTCCAGGGCTCGGAGTTCGAACACCTCCTCGAGCGGAAGTTCCGGGGCGACTTCTTCCACACGAACACGCTCGAAGTGCTCGACGGCCGATTCGAGGAGCTCCATCCGGCGTTCCGACGCGGCAACGTCCTGATCTCCATCCTCTGGTTCGACACGATCGCGGTGCTCGACCTGGATGCGAAGCAGGTCGTCTGGACGCTGTCCGAGGGGTGGGTCGAGCAGCACCAGCCGACGTTCCTCGACAACGGGGAGATACTGCTCCTCGACAACCTCGGCGGCGACGAGGAGGGCGGGCACACGCGGATCCTGCAGTTCGATCCCGTCGACTACGAGCTCACGTGGCTCTACGAAGGAGACGAGGACAACACGCTCCACACCGACCGCTGCGGCGCGGCGGAGCGACTCCCGAACGGGAACACGCTGATCACGGAGTCCGACAACGGACGCGCGATCGAGATCACGTCCGACGGCGAGATCGTGTGGGAGTTCGTGAACCCGAGCCGGGCCGCGGGCTACGAGGACCTGATCGCGACCCTGTTCGAGGTGGTCCGCCTTCCCCCGACCTTCCCGATCGACTGGGCCGACGGAGCCGGAGAAGGCGAGTAGTCGCCCCCGCGGCCCGTGCCCCGACCGTCGACTGGGTTCCTGCCGTGCGCGCTCGTCCTGTGCGCGCTCGCGGGCTGCGGGGGAGACGCCGACCGGCTCCCCAACATCCTGCTCGTCACGCTCGACACGACGCGCGCCGACTACCTCTCCTGCTACGGCGCCGAGGCAGGCGCCACGCCCGCCTTCGATCGGCTCGCCGAGGAGGGCGTGCGTTTCGAGCGCGCCATCTCGGCTTCCGCCGTCACGCCGGTCTCCCACGCGACCATCCTCACCGGGCAGTACCCCTACACGCACGGCATGCGCGTGCTCCACGCGGACGGGGGCTTTCGCCTGCGCGACGAGCACTGGTACCTGCCGGAGGCGCTGAAGGCCGCCGGGTACTCGACGGCGGCCGTGCACAGCGCGTTCCCCGTCTCCGCCAGCTTCGGCTTCGATCGCGCCTTCGACGTCTTCGAGAGCTTCGACGAGGGATCCCTCGAGCCGGGCAAGCGGCCGGGCGGCACGGCCTGGGACATGGAGAGCCAGCAGCGCCGGTCCGACGACACGACGGACATCGCGATCGCCGCGCTCGAGGGGCTCGCCGAGCCGTTCTTCCTGTGGGTGCACTACTGGGATCCGCACGACGTGGACCGCGTCCCGCCCGACGACTTCGTCGAGGCGCACGGGATGCGCCCCGGCGACCTGAAGGCCAAGGACGACGCGACCTACGCGCTCGAGCTGGCCTTCCTCGACCGGGAGTTCGGACGGCTCCTGGATCACCTGCGGGGAGCCGGGACCTACGAGGACACGCTCGTCGTCGTCACCGCAGACCACGGCGAGGGGCTCTCCGACGGGCTCGAGCACCACAACTGGGGCGGGCACCGCATGCTCTACGAGGAGCAGATCCACGTGCCGCTCCTCCTGCGCTTGCCCGCGGGTCGGGGGAACCGACCGGGACGCGTGGTCCAGGAGCTCGTACGCACCGCGGACGTCGTCCCGACCCTGCTCGACTACGCCGACCTTCCCGCGGGGACGAGCTTCGACGGCAAGAGCCTGCGGGCTCTGATCGAGGGGACCGAGAGCGAGCCGCGGATCGCGTACGCCGAGCAGATCAACGGCTACGACCGGAACGCGCACATGGTCCGGAAGCGGCCCGATTCCGCTTTCCTCTACACGGTGAGCGACGGGCAGTGGAAGCTGACCTATCGGCCGCACATGCCGAACAAGAGCGAGCTCTTCAACCTCAAGCGGGACCCGGACGAGACGCGAAACCTCTACGCCGAGCGCCAGCGACCGCGCCGACGGTTGCTCGCCGAGCTGGCGAGCCGGGCCCCGTGGGTCACCGCTCCCATACCTCCGGACGGCGATGCCCTCGACGAGTTCGCCGTCGAGGTGATCAGTGGCCTCGGCTACGTCGCGACCGAGGTCTCGGAGGTCGCGTGGGCGTGGACCTGCGCCGAGCACGAGGATCACCGACTGGACTCACCCGGGAGCTGCCCCGACTGCGATGAACGCCTCATTCCGGTCAAGGCTCGTCAGTAGCGCCGTCCTTCTGGTGGCCTTCGCCTGCGAGCGGCCGCCCGAGGGACCCAACGTCCTGTTCGTCGTCTGGGACACGGTGCGCGCCGATCGCATGAGCCTCTACGGCTACGAGCGCCCGACCACTCCGCAGCTCGACCTCTGGGCCCGGAACGCGCGCGTCTTCGACGACTGCCGCTCGACCGCGGGGATCACGGTCTCTTCGCACGCCGCGATGTTCACGGGGATGCTCCCGACGGAGACCGGCGCGAGCAACGAGCACCAGTGGCTGGACGAGGGACTGGACACGCTGGCCGAGATCCTGCGCGACGCGGGCTGGCGAACGTACGCGTGGTCCGCGAACCCGCACCTGTCCGAGGAGGAGAACTTCACGCAGGGCTTCGGCGTCGTCGAGCACCCCTGGGACGACGCGACGCGCGAGGAGGCGCTCGCCATCGTGCGCGAGAAGGTGCGCGGGGACGACTCGAGCGAGCTGGGCTCCCGCGTGCGCGGCGACGGCGTGAGCGGGTGGTCGCTCAAGGCCGCGGGTGCGCTCGCCGCGCCCGGGCTCTCCGCCTTCCTCGAGCGCGGCGACCCCGACCGGCCCTGGTTCGCGTTCGTCAACTGGATGGAGGCGCACCGACCGCTGATCCCGCCGCGGAAGCTGCGCCGCGCGTTCCTGTCGAAGGCGGACGTGGAGCGCTCCTATGCGATCGACGTCTCCTGGGACGCGCTGTGGGCCCACACGTTCGGTCTCGAGGACATCCCCGCCGAGGACCTCGAGGTCCTCGGAGGCGTCTACGATGCCGCCGTCTCCGAGCTCGACCAGCTCTTCGCGGGACTGCTGGAGGAGCTGGAGGCCGCCGGCCACCTCGAGAACACGATCGTGGTACTCACCTCGGACCACGGCGAGCACCTCGGCGAGCACCACATGCTCGACCACCAGTTCTCGCTCCACCGGCCTTTGCTCGACGTTCCGCTCGTGCTCGCCGGTCCGGGGATCGAGCCCGGCCGCGAGGAGCGCCCGGTCGCCAACCACGACCTCTTCCCGACGATCCTGGAGCTCACCGGCGTGCGCGCTCCGGTGCCGATGGCCTCCGGAGCGCAGAGCCTCCTCGCGCCCTCCGCCGAGCGCCTGCGGCTCGCGGAGTACCCCGCGCCGTTCACCAAGGCCTTCAAGATCGGCCGGCGGTTCGAGGGCTGGGACGCCGCACCCTGGAAGCGTTCGCTCGTCTCCATCACGGACGGTCGCCGCACGCTGCTCGCGGGTTCGGACGGCTGGCGCGCGCTCTACCCGGTGGAAGACGAGACCCGCGAGCTCTCCGCGACCGAGCCGGACGCTCGAGCCGGTCTCGAGGCGAAGCTCGACGCGTGGAAGAACGAGCTGCGAGCGCGCGAGCGGGATGTCGTCCCCGAGGCGGACGCCGAGCACCGGGACATGCTCGAGGGCCTCGGGTACGCCGCGAGCGGAGACTCCTAGTTTCTCCTAGCGAAGCTCTCGGGCTCGGCGGCGGAGGCCTTCGGCCGTCTCGATGGCGGAGCGACCGTAGAGCGCTTCGATCTCGTCGGCGATTTCGCGCCAGATGCGGCGGGCCTCCGGCTTGCGGCCCATGCTGGCGAAGCAGTCGCCCGTCTTGCGCCGGATCTCGAAGCTGTTGCGCCGGGCCGCAGACGGCCAGTACGCGTCGAGGGCGCGGCCGTAGTGCTCGAGCGCGAGCCGCGTCTTCCCGCGCATCATCGCCCGGTCGCCGAGGAACTCGTGGTGCCAGCCGACCGGATCCGGGTGGTCGAAGCCGGCCACCGGGAGGTGCACGACGAGCGTCGCGAGCGCCAGGGCTCCGAGGCGCAGCGCGACGGGCCGACCTTCGCGCGCGCGGATCCTCCGGAGGAGGTCGAGCGCGAACGCGGCCGCGAAGGGCAGGAGCACCGCCACGGCGACCACGCGGTACCTCCCCAGGACGAAGACGAGCACGAACGAGGCGACCTGCGTCGCCAGCACGACGAGCAGGAGCGACGTCGCTCTGTTCCGCCGCGCGAAGAAGAGGAGGCCCGCCAATCCCAGCGGCGCGATCAGGCCGAAGCCCGGCCACGGGAACGACAAGAGCCGCGTTCGACCTCGCATGAACTCGTACTGGTCTCGGATCCCGAGCTCCCGCGCGAAGAAGAAGAGCCGGAGCTTCGTGTAGAAGAGACCCAGGGTGCGCACGGGATCCTCGCTCATGACGCGCCACGCCTCGGCGCTCATCTCGCGGTCCTCGTGGACGGTGTTCACGTTGTCGACGCGGCCCAGGAGGTAGTCCTTCAGGTTGGTCCCGCGCATGCTCGCCATGAGCTCGACGTGGCTGCCGTTCGCCCCGGGCCCGTTTCCCTTGAGCAGGTTTCGCCCGCCGGTGGTCGTCACGAGGACGAACTCACCGCTCGTGACGTAGTTGCGCCACGTGAAGGGCGCGACGGCCAGCACGGCTGCACCCACGAAGGCGCCGATCAGGAGCAGTCGGCGCGCGATCGGCTCCGCCCGGTGAGTGAAGAAGAGCCAGATAGGCACGAAGCCGACGAGCAAGAGCGCGTTGGCCTTGACGGCCACGGCCAGTCCGATGCACAGACCGGCCGCGCCCAACCGCACGGGTCCGGCCCTTCCTCCGATGAGGAGCGCGACAGCCAGGACGTGCAGGAAGAGGAGCAGCGTCGTGGGGAAGAGGAGGCCCGTGTAGAAGATGAACACGCCGTAGGTCGCGGCGAGGACGCCGGCGAGCACCCCCGTGGCGTCGGAGAAGGTCCAGCGCCCGATCCTGTAGACCAAGAACACCGTGGCGGCTCCCAGGAGCACCTGAACGAGCTTGGCCGTGGCCATGTCGTTCCAGGGCAGGATGTAGACAGCCGCGAGGGCGTAGCAGTAGAGCGGCGAGAGGAAGCCCGGCGTCGACCCCACGAAGTCTCGCCGCGCGATCTCGTCTGCGCGCTGGTCGTAGTAGCGCGTGTCGCTGATGAGCGAGCGCTCGTCGAAGAACTCGGTCGCGCCCCACTCGAGCACGTGCACCAGGCGCAGCCCGAGGGCGAGCGCGACGATTCCGAGCGGGACGAGGAACGTCCTTCGCCGCGGTGCCGCCACGGAGTCGCGCGTCACATCCATGACGGCAATCCCGGCACGCGGCGTTCGTCCGGCGGAGCCACGCCGAGGACGCGGACCACGCCCTCGTCCCCGAAGCGCTGCTCGCGCTGCTCGAGGTCGGCCCAGGCCTGCTCGGAGCTCGTTCCGGCGGGAATCCTGGTCCAGAGGAACAGGTACCAGTCCACGCCCTCGGGGTCGGGTTCGTCGGAGAGCTTGGCGAAGTCCGCGACGTACCTGTCGGCGAGCCCCGTGGTGCGCAGGCGGCGCTTGCTCCGCTCGAAGAGCCGCAAGAGGTCGTCGCGCGTTCGCGCGTCGTAGAGCTTCGCCCGCAGGTACACGGGGTCGTGGCCGCGATCGACGAACCAACGCTCGTCGACCACCTTGTCGTGGCCCGGCGAGCGCAGCCCCGCCTCGCGCTCGTCCAGCTCGCGCAGGGCGACCACCGGGGTGACGAAGCCGTGGCGATCGAGCGTGAAGAGATCGGAGACGTAGCTCGCCGCACCGATGGCGCCCATGACGACCGAGGCGTCGGGCGTGTCGAGCGCCCGCAGTGCGTTCCCCTTCGCGGACCATCGGATGCCGTTCCAGCGCTGGAACTCCCACTGCGCCCACTCGCTGCGATAGCTCGGCGTGTTGAGGCGGAAGTGGAAGCGCTCGCGGGTGCTCTCGGGAACCATGTGAACGTCGAAGCCGGGCAGGACGGCGAGCGCCACGAGCACGGACCCGACGGCTCCCCCGACTGCGGCGCCGAGCGCGAAGAGGTCCACCAGGAACCACCCGACCAGGAGGGCGAGCGCGGGCAGCCCCGGAAGGAGGAAGCGGCTGAACGTCATCCAGTCGCCCCCGACGAGCACGGTGTACACGGCGACCCCGATCGGAACGAGCGCGAGCGGTATCCCCAGCGCGCGCCGGTCGGCGCGCAGTGCCGCGAACGCGCCCGGGACGAGGGCGAGGAGCGACAGGGAGGTCATGGTCTGCAGGGCGAGATAGTCGACGCCGCGCAGCGTGCGATCGAGCGTGAAGCCGACCTTCGCGTACACCGTCATCGGGAAGGCGTGCCCGAAGTAGCTGAAGCGCGCGGCGAAGTAGACACCGTAACCGACCGCGACGATTGCGACGTAGCGCAGGAGTGCGCCACCGACGGGTTCGCCCGCGAGCCGCCGGGACAGCACGGAGAGGGCCGGGAAGACCAGGAGCGCCCAGGCGATCCCCTCGACGCGCGTCATCGCGAGCAAGATCGCGAGTACGCCGGTGAGCGCCACGCTTCCCGATCGCGTGAACAACCGCACGACGGTCGCCGTGAAGAGGAGCGAGTAGGGCATGGCCTCGAGCCCGCTCGTCGACCACACGGCGAAGGGCGCTGACCATCCGAGGAAGGCCGTCGCGAGGCTCGCGGGCAGGAGCCCGACACCGAGCCGCAGGCGGAGCGTTCGGAAGACGAGCGCGAGCAGGACGGCTCCGGAGACGGCGCACAGGAGCGGCAGCCAGAGCTCGAGGTCGCCGCCCAGCCGCTGGACGAGCGCGCCGACCGCCACCATCAGGAAGTTGCTGTAGCCCTCGGCGGGCGGGCTCTCGCCGGGGTTGAACACGAGTCCGAGCCCGCTGCCCCAGTTCCGCGAGTAGCGGAAGCTGATGTAGGCGTCGTCCGCCACGAACCAGAAGTGACGCACCAGGGCCGCGTAGGGCACGAACACCAGGAGGAACGCGAGCCGGTCGCGCGGACCGAGCGTCGTCTCGCTCTCCGATGCAATCGTGCCGCGATCGGTCATGGGCCGGCCGCGGGCCCTAGCAGCCCGGACTATTCATGAGCCGCGAGGCAGAACGCGGGTCGCCGGCGAGGCTCAGCGTTTTCATCGCGCCGACACCGGTCCGCGCGACGAGGTAGATTGCAACGCAGGCTGCGTGGACAGGATGATCGCCGAACACGGGCGACATTAGCCGGAATCGACGCTCCATGGGCAAGCAGCGGCTCTCGTGGAGACCCGTGACCGCGCCCCCTGCCCGGAGCTACACGGTCGTGCGGCCATCCCCACCCGGCGGAGCCCCTCACTGGTACGCTGAGCTGGGATCCTTCGATCCCGTCCTCCCCGACGCGCCCCGTGCATCTCTCGAAACTCGGCCCCGTGCTCGTCCTCGTCGTCGCGGCATGCGGCGGCGGTGGCTCGAGTAGTACCTTCGTCGCGCCGCCGGTCCAGCCCACGGACGCCGACCTCGTGCTGGCCGTGACCGTCGACGACGGGACTGCGGTCCGCCACCAGCCGATCGAGATCGCGCTCTCGGTGGAGAACGTGCTCGGCGGCCTGGACACGACCGGCGTCTCGATCTCGGTCGTGCTCCCGGCGGGTCTCTCCCACCTCGAGCACACCGCCGGGGCGGGGACCTACGACCCCGTGGCGGGCATCTGGGACGTGCAACAGGTCGCGGCGGGTGAGCTCCTCGAGCTCCGGATCACGGCGACCGTCGCCACGGGGCTCGGCACTCAGGTGCTCGTCGTGGACGCGGCGATCGTCTCGGTCGACCAACCCGACCCGGAACCCGCGAACGACGCGGCGGCCGTCGCCGTGTCGGTCGATGTGGACGCCGTCGAGATCGTTCGGGACGTCCGCGGCGTACCGCACGTGTACGCCGCCAGCGACCAGGGGGCCTACTTCGGGGCGGGCTACGCGACCGCGGAGGCCCGGCTCTCGCAGATCCTCTGGAAGCGCCTGGTCATCACCGGCACCGTCGCGCGGCACTTCGGGCGCGGCGCGAACGACGAGCTGCTCGAGAGCGATCGGAAGGCGCGCCTGTACGGCTGGGCGCGCAAGGCCGCGGAGACGTTCGCGCTGCTCGAGCCCGAGATCGCCTCGCTCTACACCGCATACGCCGAGGGTGTGAACGCGTTCATGACGTCGGGGAACGCAGCCCTGCACTCGGTGTTCGCCGCGGCGGGCGTCCCGCTCGATCCCTGGACACCCGCGGACAGCATCGCGGTCTGGAACGAGCTGGCTCGCAACTTCACCCAGTCCGAGCTCCGCGAGGGGCGGGAGCTGCACGACTTCGAGGACCTCGTCCTTCAGCTCGGCGGCGACGTCGACGCCGCACTGGCACAGTCCGTCGGAGCGGGGATCTTCGACGAGGATGCGGCCGTGGTCCAGCAGACCGACGTCCCGGCGAGCGTGCAGCAGGCGATGCAGGACTACGCCGACTCGCGCGGGATGGACGCTCCGTCGGCGCTCTCCGTTCCGGACACGCCGCACTTCAGCAACGCGTGGGCGATCGCGGGAACGGCGACGGCCGACGGGCGCACGCTGCTCGTCGCGGACCCGCGCGTCGGGATCGCGCGCCCGAACACGCTGCTCGAGATCCACATCTCGGGCGAGACCTTCGACGTGCGTGGTGCCGGTCCGCCCGGATCGCTCGGCCTCCTGATCGGAGCGACTCCGAGCACTGCCTGGGGCATCACCTCGATCGCTCTCGACCAGGCGGATCTCTTCAGGATCACGACCGACCCGATCGGGAACCCCGGGGAGTACAGGCTGGACGGCGCGTTCCGGCCGTTCCTGGTCGAGGAGCTCGAGGTGATCGGCGTCCTGGGCGAGCAGCCCGTCCGCGAGAGCTACCGCGAGACGGTGTTCGGACCGCTGGTGACGCCCTTCGTCATCGATGCGGATCCGGGCGAGGAGTACGCCGTTCGCCTGGTGCCGTTCTTCGAGCCGGGGCGAGACTCCGCCGAGGGGTTCCTCGCCATGTACCGGGCCGGAGACGTCGACGAGCTCTCCGCGGCTCTCGAGGGCTTCCGCTTCCCGGCCGTGAACGTCGTCTTCGGGGACTCCTCCGGCCGGATCGGGTATCGCGCGAACGGGGCCGTGCCGGCGCGCTCGACGGCGTCACCGATGTCCGCCCTCGCCGGCGCCGTGGCGCTCGAGGGAGACGACAGCGCCAACGACTGGGAGGAGATCGTTCCGCACGAGCTCATGCCCTCGGTGGTCGACCCCGCCGGCGACGTGGTCCTCTCCGCGAACCACGCTCCCGTCGGCTCGTGGTATCCGATTCACCTGGGCGGACGCGCGCAGAACAGTCGCGGCGAGACCTCGCGTTCGCGTCGCCTGCGCGAGCTCCTCGAGGCCGGTCAGGTCTTCGACGGACCGTCTCAGGACGCGATCCGCACGGATGCCGTGATCCCGGGAGCTCGCGACATCGCACGCCTGGCCCTGCACGCACGCGACGATCTGGGCGAGGTCTTCTCTGCCGCTGCCGAGAACGCGCTGGTCGAGCTCGAGCCCTGGCTCGCGAGCGGGGCGGAGCTCCGAGCGATCCATCGCGGGGTCGTGATCGCGGCGGAGATCAACGACAACTTTCGCCCACCGGCGGCCGACGACCTGATGCCCGTCTACGGCGGGGGCAGCGCCGGGGCACAGCTCTTCCTCAAGACGCGCGCGACCGAGCTCGATCAGCTCGGCACCGCGGCCCTGACGCCGGAGGAGATTGACTGGCTCGACCAGGCGCTCGCGAACGCCAGGCAGGGTGCGCTCGCAACCTACGGGGCCCATCCCCCGACCTGGCTCACGGGTTATGCGGCGGGCGCGCTGACGCTCGAGAGCGTGTCCTGGACCGACACGAACGGCTTCGAACCCCTCGACCCCGGCGACGTGTTCTTCGTCGGACCCCTGTCCGCCGTCGGCGGGGGCGTCCTCTTCGCGCAGCCGGCTCAGAGCTACACGCTGCGGCTCTCGATCGGAGCCGTCGACGGTGCGCTCTCCCTGCTCCCGTTCGGTCAGGGGGAACCCGGTGCGATGCACGCGGCGGATCAGGTCGGCGTGTTCCTGACCGAGGGGCTCCTCGCCGCACCGACGACGAAGAGCGCGGTCCTGGCGCTCGGGCTCGCGACGACGGCGACGCGCTCGTACTGAGCGTTCAGTCCACGCGAACCCACCACCCGCGTTCGCTCTGCAGGAGCCCGTCGGGATCCGCGAGGACCCACGGCTCCTTGCCGCCGACGGGCGTCGTGTCGGTGACGCGGCAGACGACCCGGTGGCGACCGGGATCGAGGCGCGTCGCGTCGAGCTTGAAGCGAGCGAAGCCCTTGCGGTCGGGCTTGGTGCGCGAGGACGGTTCCACGGCGATGTCGGAGAGCGGACCGCGAGTGCGCCGGTCGAGGGCGCTCTCCATCCCGGCGCGAGGCTTCGGCGCCGTCGGCGCCCCGCGCTCCGGCAGCACGTACCAGAGGACCTCGAGCGCGTGCGAGTCCGGACGCATGACCTCCACGCCGAACTCCATCTTCCGTCCCGCGGAGAGCTCGCTCTCGGGCTCCGGCGTCGCGCGCTCGATCGGGTCGACGTGGCGGTGGATGGCGAGCACCATCGCCTCGCGGCAGACCGGGCAGTACTCGATCTCCCCGTTCATCGCACAGTTGCTGGAGACCGGCTTGAACACGCCATTCACGCGACCGAGCCCGCCCGGATAGACGCCGATCCCCGACACCCCTGCCTTGATCCAGTGCCTCCACGGAACCGCGGACGGTTTCTCGCTCGCGCTGATGTTGGGCTGCGCGGCGATCGGAATGTACACGCCCTGGTCCTCGTCGAGCTCGTCCCCGAGGCCCGCCAGTGCACCGCCGAAGGCGCGCACGAGGTGCGCGGGTTCGCGCTCCCCGGCCGCCGCTATCCCGTCGCCGCCCGTCCCTCGCAGCCCGCCGCGGACGAGGACGACGGCGACGCCGTCCCACTGGGGTATCTCCGCGAGCATCTCGTGCGCGAGGCCGCGATCGACGTCGACGTCGTGGTCGATCTTTCCGGTGTCGTAGCCACCGAGCGCCGTGTCGTAGTTGCGCCCGTGGGCGTCGACACCGTTCTCACGGCTGACGACCACGGCTCGCGTGAACGCGAGATAGCTCCAGTACTCGCGGAGCGTCTCGTTGCGCTCGAGCGTCTCGAGCACGTCCTCGGCCTGATTCTCGAACGCGTCGAGGTGATCGAGCTCGTAGCCGTCGCCCGCGACGACGATGTCGAGCCGGTTCGGGATCGGCTTCGAGCCCTTCATCGGGGTCCACCCGAGCAGGGCGTTCCCCCTCGAGCGCCTGGCTGCGACCTTCGCGGCCGGCGTCCCGGCGTGGACGCTCGCGATCGCCTGGTAGGCGCGCACCGCATCCGCGTAGCGTCCCCTGGCGACCTTCGTCTCCGCTTCCGCGAGGAGCCGGGCGGCCTCGTCGGCCTGGGGCACCTGAGGTGTGACGGCGAGGGCGAGCGCGAGGAAGGACATGGCCCCATGGTAGGGGCAAGGGCGTCGAGTCCGAAGCCGCCCCTCAGTCGACGCGGAAGACGAGGTCGACGGCCTCGCCTGCGAGGACCTCGATCTCCACCGGCTCGAGGGACGACGCCCCGAACATCTTCCCGCACTCGACTCTGTAGCGGGCCGGGTGGACGCCTTCGATCGCGAGCCCGCCGTCCTCGTCGGAGAAAGCGCTCGTGCGGCGACCGACCTCGGGCGCGACGACGCCGAGCGGGTGCGCCATGAGCTGGAAGAGGTCGACTCGCCCGCCGGTCGAGCTCTCCACCTGGGCCCGGATCGCGCCGCCGATCGAGGCTGCGACCTCGACGAAGACGCGCGTCTCGCCCTCCGCGAACCCGAACGGGTCCGACCGGGCGGACACGAGCCAACCTCCCTCGGCGACCAGCGTGAGGCCGGTCGAGCGGTCGACGCCGACGATCTCGAAGCGCCCGTCGGCGTCGGTCACGGCCTCGGCGGGCATCGTTCCCGTCCGTGCGGAGCCCAGCGCTCCGGCGGCGAGCCAGTCCGGGAGCTCGTCCTGGTCCTCGCCCGCGACGCGCTCGACTCGCACGCGCGCCTCGGCGACGGGGGCGCCGTCCGGGGTCGTCACACGACCGGCGACCACGAACACCTCGAGCGGCAGGTTGCAGGTCGTGTTCACCTCGACGACCGGCACGGTGAAGTGCTGCGGCATGGCCTGCGTAGCGTGCGAGACGGTGATCGTGTACTCGCCCGCCACGAGCCCTTCGAAGCGATAGCGGCCCGTCCCGTCGGAGACCGTCTCGAGCTCGCTCGGGGCCGAGAAGCCCGCCTCGGCGTCGAGGGCTTCCGCGCGGTCTCCATAGAGCCGGACGGTCGCGCCGGCGAGCGGAGCGCCCGACAGCGTCACGCGACCGGAGAGGGAGACGATCGCCGGGGCGACGAGCCAGACCTCGGTCGTCGTCCCCGACCGGATGGCGAGAGGGATGGATCCATCGGGGCCGGCGCTTGGGTTGTGCACGAGGAACGCCTGACGCTCGGCGTCGGACTCGTGCTCCAGCGTGAAGCGATGCGAGCCCGGTCGCAGTCCCGGGAAGCGCGCGATCCCCTCGCCGTCGCTCGCCGCGCTCCGGAAGCTGACCGGGACCGTCTCGCCCGGGCGCAAGAACATCTGGCGCACGACTCGACCGGGCACGCGAGCTCCCTTCCCATCGACGACGACGGCGATCGCGCCCGTCGGTTCGGTGAGCTCGAGCTGGATCGGCTCGACCGGGATCGAGCCGATCTGGACCTCGAGATCGGCGGAGGGCGAGTGATCGGGGTGGTCCGCCCACAGCCGGCAGCGCCGGCCGCGCGGACCGGCGACCCGGGCGAAGCCCGCGTTGTCCGTCGTCTTCGTCTGTGTTCCGGCCGGCGCGAGGCCGTAGTCGCGCTGCACGAGACGCTGGTCCTCCCCGGGGGAGGCCCAGGGCTCCAGGTGGACCCGCGCGTCGGGAACGCCTTCACCCGTCAGCGCGTCGACGACGAGCACGCTGACCGAGCCCTCTCCGCCCAGGACCAGGTCGCCCACCTCGAACTCCGATCCCGGGCGCGGTCTGAACGGTTGCGAGCTCGCCGTCCGACCCCGAAGGAAGGCCTCGATCGTGACCGCGACCTCCCCGGCGCCGAAGGTCCAGGGCAGCCGGGTCACGAGGAGCGACCCGTCCTCGCGCTCCTGCCACTCCTCCGGATTCCGGAGCTCCACCTCCTCGACGAGGACCGCGTCGCCCCCGGAGCGGGCGCGAACGACGAGGGCTTCGGGAACCACCGGAGCTCCGTCCTTCGTCTCGACGACGGTCAGCACGACCCCGGCGGCGGGCTGAACGACGAGCTCCGCGGTTCGGTCGCCGGGGCGGAACTCGACAGGCTCCGTGAGCCAGCGCGCGGGACGCTCGGGGAGCTCGGTCGCGCGCGCGCGCAGGAACACGCTCCGCTCGAGCGGCAACCCTCCGAGGCCGAACGTCCCGTCGGCCATGACCTCGACACTCGCGATCGCGCGGTCCCGGGGACCGTCGAGCGCCACGACGGTGGTACCCGGGACGGGACGCCCGGCGGAGTCGATGACGCGGCCCGCGACGCCGGCGCCGGTGCGCAGCGTGATCTCGGCATCGCGCAGCCGCTCGCCCGGCTGGCTGGTCAGTCCCTCGAACGCACCCCGCTGGTAGCCCTCCTTCTCCGCGATCAAGACCAGCGGGCCGGCGGGCAGGGTGTTCGTCGCGAAGTCTCCGTGGATCCCGCTCAGCGTGAGCAGTCCACCGCGCACGAGCGATCCGTCGTCGGCGCGGAAGCCGCGATGGACCGAGGCGCCCCCGACGGGCTTCCCGAGGTCGTCCAAGACCTTGCCCTGGACGATGACTCCACGGTCGAGTCCGATCACGCCCACCGAGTGCTCGCCTTCCGGCGGGAGTACGAGTCCGTGCCGGTCGACGTCGGCGAAGCCCGGTGCGCGGATGGCGAGGCCGTAGCGTCCAGGGCGAGGCTCGAGCTCGATCGAGAAGTACCCCGTCGCGTCACTCGCTCCCTCGACGACGGCGCCGGCTCGTGTACTCGCATCGACGGGCAGCGACGAGGAGCGGTCCGAGGGGCCGAGGAGAACGCGCGCGCCGACGCCGCGCCCGCGGTCGTCCACGAGCCTGCCGCTGACGACCACGCGCGGAGCGGGCTCGACGTCGCGGCGGGTTCCGCCGTGCGCCGTGCGTTCGATCGTGTCCGGGCCCTTCGCCGTCCGCGTGGCGGAGGTGGGGGTGTCGGGCTCGACCGGCGGCGGCTCGGACGCGCGTTCGTCGCCGCCGCGGTCGGGTCGGAGTGCCGTGTTCTCGACGGGAGTCTCGCCGCTTCCCTCGGATGCGACGAGCCACAGGAGGCCGCCGGCCAGGACGACGGCGACGAGGGCGATCAAGACGATCGGGCGCATGAAAAGGCTTCCGCGCAGAATAGGGTTCCCGCCCTCCGGGAGCGAAGGCGCGGACAGGAGACGGCCTGCCGCTCGGGGTCTTCCCTTCTTATCGAGATTGGGGCGCGTTCCGCGGGAGCGGTTCCGCGAGGTCCGCCACGACGTAGCACAGGGCGGCGATCAGGCCCGCTCCCAGCTCGATCTCCCGCGGGCTGACCTCGGCCAGCACGTCCCGCGCCGAGTGGTGCAGGTCGAAGTAGCGCTGGGGGTCCGGGAGGTACCCGGCCGTGATCACGCCGCTCGCCCGCATGGGACCGACGTCCGCGCCGCCCGAGCCGCTCTCCACCACCTTGGCGGCTCCCGCCGCCTCGAACAGCGACGCGATCTCGGCCAGGATCGCCCGCGCCTCGGGGTTCGCGTCGGTCCGGAACCCGCGCGGCGTGAAGGCGCC
>JAJDET010000213.1 GCA_029259655.1 Planctomycetota bacterium | reverse complement strand
TTCGAGCATGTCGTCCGCATCAACGAGGCGCGTCTTGGGCCCGACCATCCCCGCACGGCCCTCGCGCTCAACAACCTGGCTTCCTCCCACCAGTCCCTGGGCGAAGGCGACACTGCAATCCGCTTGTTCGAGCGCGCGCTCTCCATACGCGAGAAGACCCTGGGCCCCGAACACCCCGACACGGCCGTGACCTTGAACAACATCTCCCGGCTGTATCGGGAACGGGGGGACCTGGCCGCGGCGCAGCCGATCCACGAGCGCGCGCTCGCGATCTTCGAGAAGGTCCTGGGACCCGAACACCGGGACACGGCCAATACCCGCCACAACCTGGCGCTCCTGCTCCTCGACACGGGAAATGCGTCGGAGGCGCTGGAGGTTCTTCGATCCGGCCGCGGGAGGCGCTGGCGGATGCGCCGCTATCTCCTCTCCGGGCTGAGCGAAGGAGAACGATACCTCCTGCTCGCGCGGGACGAATGGCAACTCGGTGTCGAGCTCGCCGTGGCAAAGCGATTGAATTCTCCGTCGGTTTCGCTTCGCGCCTACGAGAGCCTCCTGGCATGGAAGAGCGGAAGCGCCCGGATCGTTCACTCGAGCCGCGAGCGACTGGCGACGGAGATGACGCAGGAGCAGCTCGAGCTGATTCAGGAGCTGCACGGGGCTCAGCGCCGCATCTCTTCGCTTGCTTTCGCCTCCGACGTTCGCGATCCCGATCATCACGTCGAGCGTCTGCGTGCCGCGAGGAACGAGCTCAACCAGCTCGAGCTCGCCCTCACGCGCTCCATGACCGGGAGCGACGATCCGCCCTCGACCGTCTCCGTCGCAGATCTGCGCGAGGCTCTGCCCGAAGGCGCGGCCCTCGTGGACCTCTTCCTGCACCAGGAGTGGACGGCTCCGACGGGCGAGAGCGAGGCCGTCGCGCCCGGCCGCTGGGAGAGATGGGCCGTCTCGGCGTGGATCACAAGACCGGACCGTGAGCGGATCGTCTGGGTGCACCTGGGCTCCGAGCTGGAGATTGGCACGGCGATCAGGTCCCATCTCCAGTCCGTGGCCCGCACGCCGGGCATGACGCAGCGGGGCTTCGGCGTCCCTCCGAAGCTGACGCGAAGCGAGCTGGAAGCCGCCCGCCGTATCCTGTGGGATCCGCTCGCCGAACATCTCGAGGGGGTCGATACGGTCTTCGTGAATCCGGACGGAATCCTCGGAGCGGTCCCGTTCGAGACCTTCCAGCTCGAGGACGGTCGGTTCGCGATCGAAGATCACGCCTTCGTCTATCTGCAGGACGCTTCGAGCTTTCTCACGGACCCCGCGGACCGGAGCTCCGGAGGCGAGTTGCTTCGCCTGCTCGCGGTCGGCGCGGTGGACTTCGACGCTCGGGACGATGCCACGGGGAGGGACGGGCGCCCCCTCGACGTCTCGTCGCGAAGCGCATCCTGGACGGGTGAGTGGGCCAGGCTGCACGCGACCGGACCCGAGTCGAGGGCGGTCCGCGACGCCCACGCGGACACGTTCGGCGAAGCGGGCTCCCGCCTTCTGCTGCTCGGAACCGCGGGAACCGAGGAACGCTTGAAGCAGGAGCTCCCCCGCCATCAGGTGCTGCACCTCGCGACCCACGGCTTCTTCAACCCTGACGGGGTGCCGTCACTGTGGGACGCTGCGCGCGCCGCGGTGGAGGAGGAGCGGGCGGTCGTCGCGGACGAGGAGCGCTACCTCGTCGGCAAGCTGCCCGGCCTCCTCTCGGGACTGATCTGCGCTGGCGTGAACCGCCCCGAGGAGGGGCGCGACGACGGCTACCTCACCGCCGAGGAAGTCCGCTGGCTCGACCTTTCGAACGTGGAGCTGGTGGTGCTCTCCGCCTGCGGTACCGGCCTCGGCCGCGAGCAGTCGGGCGAGGGCCTGATCGGCCTCCGAAGCGCTTTCCGGACGGCGGGCGCAAAGACCGTCATCAGTTCGCTGTGGTCGGTAGAGGACGAGTCCACCGCCGACCTGATGGGCGACTTCTACAAGAACCTGTGGATCGAGAAGATGCCCCGGGGCGAAGCGCTGCGGCAGGCGCAGCTCGCGATGCTGAATCGGAACAGGACCGAGCACGGGGATCCGCTGCCGGCGACGTGGGGTGCGTTCGTGCTGAGCGGGGAGTGGCGGTAGGGGCGGCTCGCCCTGCCATGACCGTCCTGGCGCAATGGACGAGCTCGTCCTCTGTCGTCCCGCTCGGTCTGGTCGAAGGCGAGTGGGCAGTCCCGCGACGGGTGCCCCTCCGCTCGCAAATCGCACTTCGCCTTCCACAGCGCGTCGGCCTTGCCCATCTCCTCCATCCAGAGAGGTGTAGAAGCGCTCTATCAGCTTGCGCGTCGCCGCGTCGTCGACCTTCCAGAGCGATGTGATGGCACTGCCTGCACCGGCTGCGTGCAACGCGGTCTGCAGCGACTGGATGCCTTGGCCAATGCCATCGGGCGTCGCGCCGGCGACACCGTCAGTTCGAGCGGCTCGTCACGAGGCAGAGCGCGAAGATCCCCATGATGACGCACACCGCGATGCCGCCAACGATCCAGGCGGTGGCCTTCCCCGACTGGGAGCCGACCACACTCGACGCGCTGACGACGACTTGAAACCCGCGGGCTGCGAGGTCGTCCGAATCCGAGCGGGAGACGTTGAGCTCCATGACCCCCGCGCTCCGGGTGGTGACCCGTGCCAGGGCCCGACCGCTGCGACCCTCGAATTCGTAGGAGTAGTCCACTCCCTGGCTCGTCGCGGGGAGGGGTTGGTTGCTCTGCCTGTCGACCAGCTCCACCCACGCGAGATCCTGACGATCCCCCATGGCGTCGTTCGACGGACCATCGAGGAAGACGATGTAGGACCCCGACTGCTTCAGCTCGACGGTCTCCCCGGAGGTGGCAGGCACTCGCTGGCCGCGGACGACCGGCTCCCAGGCTTCCCCGGCGAGCCTGACGGAATGCGGTCGGACGACACCAACTGCGGCGGCGACCAGGAGGATCGCAAAGAAGATGTGGAGGATGCTGCGCATGAGCGCGGACACGCGTTGCGCCGGGGGAGGAGTAGGTGTCCATGGGTCATTCGACGGTTGCCGGCTCCAGCTTGAGCTTACGCATACGGAGTCGCACACCAACCGGCGGAGATCCGTCTAGCCCGCATCCCTCACGGGGTCGTGAGCCAGAACGCCTCGAGTCGGTTCCTGCTGGTGCTTTGCGCGTGCCGGCCCCGCAGTCGACCTTGAACAGGTCGTCGAGGACGCCGGTGCGCGCAAAGTGCCGGCAGGAGCCG
>JAJDET010000212.1 GCA_029259655.1 Planctomycetota bacterium | reverse complement strand
GGCGACGCGGGCCCTTCGTGGTGTTCGGTCCGGGTGGTCATGAATAGTCCGGGCTAGACTGCCGCACCCTCCCCGTCCAAACGACCGAACATGAAGCACGCCCCCCTCATCGCTCTCCTGCTCCTGACGCCGGCCTGCCTGACCGCGGACCCCGACGCGCGCGCGCAGGTGCTCGCTCACCGCTACATCATCACCGACGGACACATCGACGTTCCGTACCGCATGACGGTGGAATACCAGGACGTCGGCCTCGCGACCGAGGGAGGGGATTTCGACTACCCGCGCGCCGTCGACGGCGGGCTCGACGCACCGTTCTTCTCGATCTACGTCCCGGCCGAGTACGAGGAGGAGGGCGGCGCGAAGGCGTTCGCCGACGAGCTGATCGACGGAGTCGAAGCGCTGGCGGAGCGCCATCCGGACAAGTTCACGATGGGCTACTCGGTCGCGGACATGCACCGCGCCTTCGACGAGGGGCGCATCGCGCTCTTCATGGGCATGGAGAACGGCAGCCCCGTCGAGGGAGACCTCGCGAACCTCGACCACTTCCACGCGCGCGGGATTCGATACATCACGCTCTGCCACTCGAAGGACAACCACATCTGCGACTCGTCCTACGACGAGCGGCACACGCACGGCGGGTTGACGGACTTCGGGCGTGAGGTCGTCCGGCGCATGAACGAGCTCGGGATCATGGTGGACGTCTCGCACATCTCGGACGACGCGTTCTGGGACGTGATGGAGGTCACGCAGGCCCCCGTGATCGCCTCGCACTCCTCGTTGCGGCACTTCGTGCCCGGCTTCGAGCGCAACATGAGCGACGAGATGGTCGAGTGTGTGGGCGAGAACGGCGGAGTCGTGCAGATCAACTTCGGCTCGTACTTCATCTCGGAGGAGTTCTTCCACGCCGCCGAGCGCCGCGGCGAGGAGATCGCGAAGCTCTGCGAGGCGGCGGGCGTCGAGCGCAGGAGCGACGCCGGGCGGGAGATCACGGGGCGCTGGGACGCAGAGCACCCCATTGCGCTCGCCGACGTCACCGACGTCGCCGATCACATCGATCGCGTGGTCGAGCTCGCGGGAATCGAGCACGTCGGCTTCGGCTCCGACTACGACGGTGTCGGCCCAAGCCTTCCGACCGGACTCGAGGACGTGTCCGAGTTTCCGAACCTCATCGCCGAGCTCCTCCGGCGCGGATACTCCGACTCGGACATCGAGAAGGTCTGCTCCGGAAACGTGATGCGAGTGCTCGGCGAAGTGGAGCGCATTGCGGCCCGGCACTCGGCACAGGACTGAGCGCGCCCCGGCGTTCGCGCTCGCGAGCGCGTGCTAGGCTACGGCCCCACCTCGCTCACGGAGCCCCCTCATGAGATTCGCCCTCGTCCTCCTCCTCGTGCTCGTCCCCACCGCGAGCGCGCAGACCTTGATCCACGTGCGCGTGACCGACGACGACGCATCCGCGCTGGCAACCGAGCTCGAGAACGCCGGCTACGACGTGGTCGAGGGGTCCATCGCGTCGGACTCCTTCGAGCTCGTCGTCGGCGACCTCGAGCTCGCGGCCGTCCGGGACATGGGGCTCTCGGTCGAGCTCATCGCGCGCGGTCGTCCCTTCCGCGAGATCCAGGACGAGTCGGGGTCGGCCGACATGGTCCCGGCCGGTTACATGGACCTGGCGGCGATCACGGCCCAGATGACGGCCACGGCGGCGGCCTTCCCCGGCATCTGCAGGCTCGTCGATCTCAGCGCCGAGCTCGGAGCACCGCTCACGGCCGAGGGCCGGAGCATCATGGCGATGCGGATCACGGACAACCCGAACATCGAGGAGAACGAGGCCGCCTTCCTGCTCGTGAGCGCCCACCACTGTCGCGAGCTCGTCACACCGGTGATCGCGCTCGAGGCGATCGACCAGCTCACTCAGAGCTACGGCGTCGACGGGCGCATCACGGCGCTCGTCAACAACTCGGACATCTGGATCATCCCGGTGTTCAATCCCGACGGCTACGAGTACGTCTTCAGCACCGACAACCTGTGGCGCAAGAACCGGCGCGTCCTTCCGGGCGGTGTCGGCGTCGACCTGAACCGGAACTACCCCTTCGGGTGGAGCTCCGCCTGCGCCGGCAGCACCAGCGTGACGTCGTTGACCTACAAGGGCCCCTCTCCTGCCTCCGAAGCCGAGACCCAGACGATGATGATGCTGACCGAGGCGCAGAGCTTCGCGCGCGTCATCGACTTCCACTCCTCGGGTCAGGAAGTCCTCTGGGGCTACGACTGCTCGACCAACGTCTACCCGGCCTTCTGGCTGGCCGAGGGCATCGCGCTCTCCGTCGAGTGCGGGTACGGCGGGGCCGAGCGTCCCCCGAGCGCCGAGGGCGAGCACTACGAGTGGCAACTCGCGCGCGGAGCCCACGCCTTCCTGGTCGAGACCGCGACCCAGTTCCAACCGACGTTCGCAGCGGCACAGGCGGAGGCAGTCCAGGTCTGGGACGGCGTCCAGTGGCTGTTGACGCGCCGAGCGGCGCTCACCGGGCTCGCCACGGACTTCTGCACGGACGAGCCGATCGAGGCCTCGATCACGCTCGCGGGGACGAGCTTCCCCAACGGGGAGACCGTGACCAGCGAGCCCCTGTTCGGCCGCTACGACCTGTTCACGCCGTCGGGGAACGACGACGTCACGTGGAGCGCGGCCGGGTACTCACCCGTGACGCTGCCCGAGGTCTTCAGAGCCACGACCGCGGTCGAGGACGTCGCGCTCGACGTCATCGCGACGACGACCACGGCCGGTACGGCCGCGATCGGCACGCAGACCCAGGTCCAGTTCCACTCGCTCTCGGACGTCGGCTGGGTCTACGGAGGCGTCATGACGCTCAGCGGAACGTCGCCGGGCGTCCCGGTCGGCAACTGCACGCTGCCGATCAACGTCGACACGACCACGTTCCTGCCGTGGAAGGACTCGGGCTTCCAGAGCTTCGTCGGCTTCCTCGACATGAACGGCGACGCGACCGGCACGATCACGATCCCCGCCGACATCGCGTTCGTCGGAGTCGAGGTCGACTTCGCGTTCATGACGATCGAGTTCGGAACGATCAACGTGCGCCACGTGTCGACGGCGGACCACCTGACAATCGTTCCGTAGATCGCGCTCTACTCGCAGCCCAGGTCGCCAGGCATAACTGGGGAGGGCAGGTCGCTCAGTCGACGAGCGCGCGCAGCTCCGCGGCGCGTTCGAGGATCCCGTGGGACTCGTAGCGACTCGCGAGGTCCTCCATGTACTGACGGATCGTGGGGTGCTCCGGACCGAGGACATCGAGGCTCGCCCGCAGATGCCATTCGGCCTCGTCGAGCTCGTCCTTCTCGGCGAGGCAGCGAGCGTAGTTTGCGCGATAGTGGGCGACGGCGACCTGTTCGTCGGGAAGGAGGGCCTCCCCGCGCTCCAGGATGTCCTCGTACTGCGTCCGAGCGCGATCCCACGACCCGGTCTGCATGAGGAAGGACGCGCGCATGTTCTCCGCGTCGAGGGTGAGAGCGTGACCCTTCCCCACTTCCGCCTCGAGTACTTCGAGTGCCGCGAACAGCATCTCTCTCGCGTCCGACCTGCGACCCAACCGGAACAGGCAGGACGCCAGGTTCTTCTGAGTGTTCAACGTGTGCGCGTGTCGCTCGCCCAGGGTTTTGCGCCGCCCCTCGAGGCACTCGGTCCAGACCTCCGCTGCCTTGGCGAAGTCTCCGCTCGCGTTGTAGGAGTACCCCAGGCTGTTCAAGGAGCTGAGCCTCTCAACGCTGTCATCCGAAACCCGGGATGAGAGAACCTCTACGACCTGCACGTTCTGCCGCAGGGCTTCCTCCGGTCGGCCGAGCTGCGCTTCCAAGTCGGCGAGGCTCTGACGCGTGGCCAGCGTGTCCGCATGGTTTCGGCCATGATGCTCGACCTGGAGCTCCAGCAGGACATCGAATCCGTCGCGGGCCTCCTCGCGCCGCCCCAGCCGGGCGATGCACGCGAGTGCATCGTGCCGGGCGAGGAGCGTCTCCCTCGCGAAGGTACCCAGCGCAGCGTGGAACCCGCGCTCGGCCTCCGTGCACAGTGCCAGGGCCTCGTCGGCGCGGTCGAGATCGAGCAGGACGGAGCCGAGCGCGATTCGGGATCTCGCGACGGCGACGTCTTCGACGCCCATCTCCCGCAGTCGGATCTCCAGGGCGCGGCGCAGGTGCGGCTCTGCGCGGAAGTCGAGCCCGAGCGCGTCGTACGTCCTCCCCACCGTGTCACGAACATCCGCCTCCGCCACGGGATGGTCGGGGAAGCGGACGTCGATCTTCGCCGCCATGTCGTCGAGCACCGTCACCAGTCGCACGTCCGGACCGGAGTCGTGAGGATCGACCGAGGCGAAAACCTCCCTGTAGAAGTCGTTGACCCGGGTGACCAGCGCGGCCTGTTCGTCCGCGAGCAGTCTCTGCTGGTCGGCGAGCGCCGCCTGCACCGTCGCCTCCCGCGCCTTCCAGAGCGTCCCGCCCAGGCCCAGCAACAGCGCGAGGACGACAGCCGCGACCGATGCCACCAGTCCCTTGTGGCGCCGGGCGAACTTGTTGAGCTGGTAGATCGTGCTCGGAGGTCGCGCGAGGATCGGCTCTTGGGCCAGGTACCGCCCGATGTCCGCCGAGAGCTCGCGAGCGGACTGGTAGCGACGTTCGCGGTCCTTCTCGAGAGCCTTGCCCACGATGGCGGCGACGTCGCCTCGCAGCTCGACGTGCGTCTTCCCCAGGGGCTCGGGAGCCGTTCCCCGGATTACCGCCGCCGCTTCGACCGGGTTCTCCGGCACGACGTAGGGCATGCGGCCGGAGAGCGCCTCGTACAGCATCACGCCGAGCGAGAAGACGTCAGACCGAACGTCGACGTCCTCCAAGCTCCCCGCGGCCTGCTCCGGGCTCATGTAGGGCAGCGTTCCGAGGACTCGCCCGTCGAGGGTCGGCGCGCCCGCACGGCGCTGGTCCGGATCGAGCACGCGAGCGATGCCGAAGTCCAGGATCTTGGGCCGCCCCGCGTCGTCGACCAGGACATTCGCCGGCTTCAGGTCGCGGTGGACCACGCTCTTGATGTGTGCGTGGTGGGCCGCGTCGACCACCTCGACGAACAGCTCGAGCTTCTCGCGGAGCCCGAGCTCGCGCACGGCCTCGTCGAGCCGCCGGCCCCCCCGGATCAGCTCCATCGCGAAGTACTGCTGCGGGCCTGCGCCTTCGTCCGCGATGCCCGCCTCGTAGATCCGCGCGATGCCGGGATGCTCGAGGCGGCCCAGGACCTCGGCCTCGAACGCGAACCGCTTGCGCGCCTCCGGTGTCGAGAACAGCCCGGTGACGACCTTCAGGGCGACGGACCGTCGTGGGTTCTCCTGCTCGGCCTCGTACACGGTGCCCATCCCGCCCACGCCGAGCACCCCGACGATGCGATAGTCACCGATTCGCTCGGGGAGCGGGACGGCCGCGTCGTCGGATGCGAAGGCCTCGGTGCCGTAGTGCGCCAGGAGGCTCTCGACTTCCGCTCGGAGCGTCTCGTCCCCCGCACACAGCTCGCGCAAGAGCTCCGGCCGTTTCTCCGCAGGCACGGACACGACCCGGAAGAGGATCTCGGAGGCGCGCTCGTGGAGGCTCCGGCTCATTCGTCTTCTTTCGGGGCGAGCTCCCGGGCGATCCAGGTGTGACCGGCGACAAGATCCCGCCGAACGGTCCGTGTGGAGAGACCGAGAACCGCGGCGATCTCGGCCTGCGACAGCCCACCGAAGTAGCGCATCTCCACGATGCGCGCCTGCCGCTCGTCCACCTCGGCCAGGCGATCCAGGACCTCGTTCAGCACGGCCGTGTCGACCCCTTCCGAGGCGAGAGCGATGTCGTCGGAGAGGACGACGCGCAGCATCGCTCCGCCACGCTTCTCGGCTCGGCGCCCTCGCTCGTACTGGCGCAGGACCCGCCGGGTGGCCTTGGCTGCCACCGCGAGGAAGTGGGCGCGACCCTCCCAGCCGACGTCTTCGTGCCGCACCAGGCACAGGTACGCCTCGTGGGCGAGCGCCGTCGGCTGCAGGGTGTGGTTGGGGCTGGCCTCGCGCCCCGCGATCCGGCGGAGCTCCGCGTAGACGGTGCTGGACAGCTCCCGGCGCGAGGCCTCATCGCCCCGGGTGGTCGCCAGGGTCAAGCGGGTGGCGTGATCGGTCGGAGGAGCCATGGGTCCCGGAGGCGGCTCGGCGGGATCTCTCTCGGCTTCCCCGCACTTCCGGGGCGATTGTAGGTCCGTCGAACGGATTTTCGGCAGGTCCGTGTCCGCTCGGAGGGCGGAACGGCATGGGGAAGGGTGAGGCCGCCGATGGAGCGGCTCTCCACTCGCTACTCGGAGGAGTCCCCATGAAGCACTGCATCGTCCTCGGCGCCATGGCCGCGCTCTTCTTGACGACGCCCGTCCCGCCCGCACAAGACCGAGACCTTCGATACCCGCCTCTCGAGCTGTCGCTCGGCGATGCCCGTTCCCCCCTCCCGGGGGTTCGCGTCGTCACGGCCACGTGGTTCCACGACACGCCGCGCGAGCACGTCGACTCGCTGACCTCCCACCTGGGCAACTGGAAGCGGCGCTCGGAGTGGACGCATCTCGCGGAGTGGGAAGAGAGGAACCCCGATGAGTGACGCGAGCGCGTTCGTCTCCCAAGTCCTGGATGTGAAGCGGTCCTCGGGAAGCGACGAGATCCCGCGCCGTTGGAGGCGGGCGATCACGGGCATTCTCGTACTCGTTCTGGCCTTGCTCCTCTTCGGTGGTCCCTTCGTCTCCTTCTCAATCTGGCGAGAGGATCTCCACCGGTTCATCCGGCCCATCGCCGTGGGCTTGTTCATCCTGATCACGCTCCGCAAGGTCGTCTTGGGAAGGAGGAGCCTCACCCCGACCCTCCGCAAGCTCCTCGGGCAAGGGAGGGGTCTCCGCCACGCGCATGCGGAGAAGGAGGAGGCTGCGACACGCCAGGAAGGAGGTCTCCTCTTCATCGCGATCGTCGTGGAGATGCTCCTGTGGTGGATCGCTTCGACCCTGAAGGCGGGGACGGGGGAGGGCTCGATCGTCGACACGGTCGTCTGGGATCCGACGGTCTCGACGCAGCTCTGGTTGTCGTGTCTCGCGATGTCGATCCTGGCGGGTTCGGAAGGAGCGGCCATCGACCTCGGCAAACACCTCGGGCGTTGGTTCCTCTCCTACTTCGTCTTCCTGACCGCGATGGGAATGATGATCGCGGACACGGACTATCAATATCAGGTCGCCGCGCTCATCACGTGGGACGACTGGATCCTGTGGCGGATCCTCAACTTCTCCCTGATCGTCCCTTACCTCGTCGGCGGGTTACTCGTCGTCCGTGGAGTGAGTCTGAAGCTCGTCTGCGGCGTCGGGGCCGTGTCCATCCCGATCGTCTACTTCCTGTTGTGGGTCTTTGGAGTGGCGCCGTGAGACTCCGGGCAGGATTCGTGTTCTCGAGGGAGTGCTACACTCCGCCCCCCCTCCTCGAGCTCTCAATCCGACAGGAGCGAGCATCATGACGGCAACGAGTTGGAACCTGGAGCGGAAGAGAATCGCCGGGCTCGCCCTGGTGCTGGCGGCGCTCACCGGGAGCGAGATCGAGGCTCAGGAAGCCACCTACCAGTCGAGGACGGCGTTCGAGGACGTGGTGACCTCCCAGATCGAGGAGGACTTCGACGGCTTCGGGAGCGGGCAGAAGGTCTCGCAGCTCTTCGGCGGGCTGGTGACGTTCGACGTCCCGAACCCGACCGTGTTCTTCGGCGGGTGGGGAGCGGGAGCGTTCAGCGGGGGCGGTCTCATCCCGGAGCCGCGCTTCAACAGCGCGCCTCTCGTCCTCGACTTCACCGAGCCCGTGTTCGGCGTCGGGGCCGACACCTTCGACGACTTCGACGGCAATCCAAAGGCGGCCGTGATCACGCTCGTCCTCGAGACGGCCAAGGGAGACACGTTCTCCGTCTCGGAGACGCAGAGCTCGAACGGTTACACGGGCTTCCTGGGTGGGACGTCCTGCGACGGGATCGTCCGCGCCGAGTTCCAGATCAACAACGTCGGCGGAAACCTGGAGATCGACAACCTGCTCGTGAGCGGGCAGGGCAATCCGCTCCCCTCCGGGCTCACGGTGACGGACACGATCGCCGTCGGCGGGGAGCCGATGCACATGGCCCTGAGTCCGGATCGCAGCGCCCTGTACGTGGTCAACAGCCCCACTCCCACCCCGAACGGAAGTGGGAGTGTGCTTGTCGTTGACACTGCGACGAACTCCATCGTCACGGAGATACCGCTCGGTCCGGGTTTTCCATTCGAACTGGCCTTCACGCCGGATGGGAAGCGCGTGTATCTGGCAGTTTCCAAATTCTCGGGGTCGCTGCCGACGACCAGCACGGGAGCCAATCGCGTGGATGTGATCGACACGACGACTCAGTCCGTCATCGCATCGATTCCCGGGTCCGGGGGTCTCGGGTACTTCGGACTGGCCATGGCCCCGGACGGGAGCCGAGTCTACGTGACCGATCGAAGCAACAACTTCAACGGCGTGGACGTCATCGATACGTCGAGCAACACGATCGTGAAATCGATCAAGTTCGGGTCGGGTCTGGGGACGGAACCCGTCGGGATTGCCATC
>JAJDET010000211.1 GCA_029259655.1 Planctomycetota bacterium | reverse complement strand
GAATGCGTCCTGCGGATCGCTGCGGCTCTACGCGGCGGGAGGTGGAGGAAAGTGTCTGACGCCGTATTGGCCTGACGCCGTATTAGCCGGCCTCGCGCGTGCGCTCCTCCTCCGGGAGCTCGGCGAAGGCCGGTCCGCCCGACGGGAGCAGGCCCGGCAGGCTCGTGGGGTCGCCGAGCACGTCGACCGGGGACCCGTGCGGCTCGGTCGGCGTGCGCGAGTCGTCCGGGGTCGGCTCGACGGGAGCGCCTCCCTTCGCCATGCCGAAGGCACGACCGAGCGCGATCGCGGCGAAGGCCACGAGACCGCTGAAGAGCGCGCCCATCTTTGCCTGGCCCTGGAGCACCGCGTCGTTCGGGAAGGCGGCGCCCGAGACGAACAGCGCGACGGTCAGACCCAGCGCGGCGACGAAGCCGGCCATGACGAGCTCGCCGAAGCCCATCCGCGCCGGGAGCGGGAAGCCCACCTTCGTGGCGAGCCAGCCGAAGAACGTGACCCCGACCGTCTTTCCGATGACCAGCGAGCCCAGGATGACCCAGGTCATCGGGCCGATGCCGCCGAAGGCCACGCCCGCGTTCGCGAGCGCGAAGAAGAACAGGCCGAAGTCCACGAAGGCCTTGGTCTGGTGCTCGAAAGTGTGCAGCGGGGAGTGCGCGTGACCGTGCCCGAGGTCCACCTCGTCCTGAGCGACGAACATCCCTGTGTCGCGCTTCGGCGCCGGCAAGAACGGGACGACGAAGACGAGCGCCAGCGCGGGGTGCAGGTGCGCGAGCATCAGGCCGCACCACGCCACGGGGCCGGCGAGAAAGACGTAGGGCTGCCACTTCATCACGTTCGCCTTGCGCAGACAGAACGCGATGCCCATGGCGAGGACGATGAGCCCGAGCCAGGCGGGCTCGGCGGGGTGCGCCGGGTCGCCGTAGAAGATCGCGATGATCCCGAGCCCGATCGCGTCATCGGCGACCGCGAGCAGGAGCAGGAAGTTGATCGCGGGGTGCCCCTTCCCGAAGACGGCGCGCGCGACCAGCCAGGCCAGCGCGATGTCGGTCGCGGTCGGAATGCCCCACCCGCGCCGGACCTCGGACATCTCGAGTCCCTCGAACGCGCCCGCGCCGGCGGCAACGGTCACGAACAGGAAGAAGGCCAGGACGGGTCCGGCCACTCCCCCGATCGTCGCGAAGAGCGGGTTGAGAGCCTTCCTGAACGGGTTCAAGCTCCCGCCCGGCAAACAGGCTTCGACGATCTCCTTCGCCGCGATCCCGAAGAAGAACACCATGAAGATGTCGTTCACCAGGAACTGCGCCGTCAGGTGGTGCCCGAAGACGGTCAGGTGCCCGGGCAACTCCCAGTGCTTCGCGTCGTGACCGGCGCCGAACCAGTACTCGTACCAGCCGGGGGCGAGGTTGGCGGCGGCGAGTGCGGCGAAGACGCCTGCGATGAGGGGGATCGAGAACTCCTGGAGGAGGTTCCGGAGGCTCTTCTTCTGGGGGTGGGGCACGGCGGGGTCCTGGGGCGGGGACGGAGGAGTCCGTAGCGGGGAGGCTCGATGGGGGTACCGAGCCGGATCCACGATCGGGAGCCTCGTTCGGGCGCGGGAACGCCCTGACTGAACCCGCCTCGGCGAAAGCCAAACGGGTTTCCCTGCCTTGCTTCTCCTCACGTCGGGCGCGAGACTCGCCCTGTTTTCTCTCGCCGGCACCGACGCGCGCGGCCCCCGGCCCGTACGCGCGGTCTCCCGCGGCCCCCGCAAACCGTGTCCTCCCCCTCCACCCAAGCGCCCCGGCGCCGGAAATACGTTCCCGCGA
Organism: Planctomycetota bacterium; assembly: GCA_029259655.1. GTDB lineage: Bacteria > Planctomycetota > UBA1135 > UBA1135 > OFTM220. The sequence goes on along the minus strand of JAJDET010000211.1, from coordinate 4,198 downwards.
TCGGACCCCGTCTGGGGAGGCTCCTCTCGGTCGTGCTGGGGGGCTTCGCTCTGCTCGGCGTGAACTCGGCCTATCTCTCGGCCGTGACCTTCATCGAGTGGCGCACCGGGGAGACGTACCAGAACTACTTCTATCAGTGGATGTTCCTGGGGCACCTCGTGGTGGGCATTCTGCTCGTCCTGCCGCTCGTCGTCTTCGGCGTGCTCCACATCCGAAACGCCCACGACCGACCCAACCGAAGGGCAGTGCGCGTGGGCTACGCGCTCTTCGCGACGGCGCTCCTGATCGCTGCCTCGGGCTTCGCCCTGGCGCGGCTCGACGTCGGCGGCGTGCGCTTCGAGGTCCGTGATCCCTCGGCGCGCGTGGCATTCTACTGGCTCCACGTGGGCGCGCCCCTGGCGTGCATCTGGCTCTTCGTCCTGCACCGGCTGGCGGGCAAGCCGATCCGCTGGCGGATCGGCGTGGGCTGGGCCGGCGCGGCCGCGGCCTTCGCGCTCGTCATGGCGCTGTTCCACTCGCAGGACCCGCGTCAGTGGAACGTGGCCGGGCCCGAGTCGGGCGAGCAATACTTCTTTCCGTCACTGGCCAGGACGGCGTCCGGGAACTTCATCCCGGCCGAGACGCTGATGATGGACAGCTACTGCGCGGAGTGCCACGAGGACGCGCACGCCGGCTGGGCGGTGTCCGCGCACAGGTTCGCGTCCTTCAACAACCCGGCCTACCTGTTTGCGGTACGCGAGACCCGCGAGGTCGCGTTCGAGCGCGACGGCGACGTCCAGGCCGCCCGTTTCTGTGCGGGCTGTCACGACCCGGCTCCGTTCTTCAGCGGGGCCTTCGACGATCCCGACTTCGACGATGTGGCGCACCCGACGGCTCAGGCCGGGATCACCTGCACCACCTGTCACGCGATCACGCACGTCAATAGCCCGCGGGGCAACTCGGACTTCACGATCGAGGAGCCGGTGCACTATCCGTTCGCCTTCTCGGACGATCCCTTCCTCTCGTGGGTCAACCGGCAACTCGTCAAGGCGAAGCCGGCCTTCCACAAGAAGACCTTCCTCAAACCACTCCACGAGACCGCGGAGTTCTGCGGGACGTGTCACAAGGTCCACCTGCCCGAGGAGCTGAACCGGTACAAGTGGTTGCGCGGCCAGAATCACTACGACACCTATCTCCTCTCGGGAGTCTCCGGCCACGGCGCGTCGAGCTTCTACTACCCGAAGGTCGCGGAGCACGATTGCAACGGCTGCCACATGCCACTCGAGCCGTCGGACGACTTCGGCGCACGCGACTTCGACGGCACGGGGGAGCGCAAGGCCCACGATCACCAGTTCCCCTCCGCCAACACGGCCATCCCGTACCTGCTCGAGCTCGGTGTGGAGGCGATCGCCGCGCACCAGGAGTTCCTGGACGGCGTGATGCGGCTCGACGTCTTCGCGGCGCGCGAGGGCGGCACGATCGACGGCGAGCTCTACGCGCCGCTGCGACCCGATGTGCCGGCGCTGGTGCCCGGCGAGACCTACCTCGTCGACGTCGTGATCCGGACGATGAAGATGGGGCATCTCTTCACGCAGGGGACAGCGGACTCGAACGAGGTCTGGATGGACGTCGCGGCACGGATCGACGGCAAGCTCGTCGGCCGGAGCGGGGGACGCGCCGCCGACGGCGTGGTCGACCCCTGGTCCCACTTCGTGAACGCCTACGTCCTCGACCGCGAGGGAAGGCGCATCGACCGGCGCAACGCACAGGACATCTTCCTCCCCCTCTACAACCACCAGATCCCGCCCGGCGCCGCGGACGTGGTGCACTATCGCCTCGAGGTCCCGCCGGATGCGAGCGGAACGCTCGAGCTCGAGGCGGCCCTCCAGTACCGCAAGTTCGACACGACCTACATGCGGTACTTCCAGGGGGAGGAGTTCGACGGGAACGACCTGCCTATCACGACCCTGGCGACCGACAGGATCGTCTTCCCGATCGCCGCGGACGGCGCGGTCGCAGTCGCGAACGAGCCGTCTCCGATCTTGGAGTGGCAACGCTTCAACGACTACGGGATCGGGCTGTTGCGCAAGGGCGATAGCGGCGCGAACAAGGGGGAGCTGCGCCAGGCCGAGGAGGCCTTCCGCGCCGTCGAGGAGCAGGGCCGGCCGGACGGTCCGACGAACCTCGCTCGCGTCTACCTGAAGGAAGGGCGTCTCGACGAAGCGGCAGCAGCCCTCAACCGGGCCTCGTCGTTCGACCCCCCGGCCTATCCCTGGGTCGTGGCGTGGTTCACGGGGCTCGTCAACAAGCAGAACGGGTACCTCGACGAGGCCCTCGAGAGCTTCCGCTCGCTGCACGACATGTGGCAGACGGCCGAGGCGCGCGAGCGGGAGTTCGACTTCCGCCAGGACTACCGCCTCCTGAACGAGCTGGGTCAGACGACCTTCGAGCGCGCGAAACAGGAGCGCGGAGAGGCTCGCGAAGCGACGCGCGATGCAATGCTCGCGGAGGCCGTCGAGTGGTTCGAGCGCACATTGACGCTCGACCCCGAAAACCTGTCCGCTCACTTCAACCTGGCCTTGATCCACGAGCTCATCGGGGAAGAGGAGACCGCCGCGCGCCACCGGGCACTGCACGCGCGCTACAAGCCGGACGACAACGCGCGCGACCGCGCCACGACCCGCGCGCGCATCGCGGACCCCGCCGCGAACCACGCGGCGGAGGCCGTCGTCATCTACGACCTCGCGAGAGATGGAGCCTATGAGCTCCCGGAGACCCCGTGACCGAACCCGAAGGCGGACACGAACCCGAGGGAGAGCTCGCGCACGAGGACGATGCGATCATCGGCCGCGCGCTGCGCTGGTCGCTCGTCGCGCTCCTCGTGCTCGCGCTCCTCGCGGCCGGCCTGTGGTACGCGACGCGCCCCGACGAGGAGCACGTGGAGGTCGTCGATGCGGAGCCCGTGGAAGCTCGCGCGATCCTCAACGAGGTCTCACCCCCGGCTGTCGTCTTCCTGGACGTGACGAGCACGGCCGGGATCGACTTCGTGCACGAGAACGGCGCCCGGGGCGAGAAGCTCCTGCCCGAGACGATGGGAGGAGGCGTTGCGTTCCTGGATCGCGAGGGAGACGGCGACCCGGACCTCGTCTTCGTGAACGGCACGCCGTGGCCCCACGACGTCGGTGATGGAGTAGAGCTTCCGACCCAGGCGCTCTACGACAACGACGGTTCGGGGCGCTTCGTCGACGCGACGGAGGCCGCGGGACTCGACATCTCCTTCTACGGGATGGGAGTCACCGTCGGAGACGTCGAGGGCGACGGAGACCCCGACGTCTTCTTCACCGCGGTGGGGGAGAACCGGCTCTTCTCGAACGCTTCCGGTCGTTTCGCGGACGTCACGGGAGCTGCCGGCGTGGCCGGTGATCCGGGCGAGTGGAGTACGAGCGCGGCTTTCCTGGACGTCGACAACGACGGGGACCTGGACCTCTTCGTCTGCAACTACGTTCGCTGGTCGCGGGAGCTCGACGCCCAGGTCGACTACCGGCTGACGGGCGTGGGACGCGCCTACGGCCCGCCGATGAACTTCGAGGGCACGCACTGTTACCTGTACGGGAACCGCGGTGACGGAACGTTCGCGGACGTGTCGGCCGACGCAGGAGTCCGGATCGAGAACCCGGCCACGGGCATGCCGTCTGCGAAGGCCCTGGGCGTCGCCCCGTGCGACGTGGACGAGGACGGGTTCATCGATCTCCTCGTCGCCAACGACACCGTGGCGAACTTCTTCTTCCACAACCGGGGCGATGGGACGTTCGAGGAGACCGGCGGGCTCTTCGGGGTCGGGTTCGACCGCGGAGGGAACGCGACCGGGGCCATGGGCGTGGACAGTGCGAGCTACCGCGACGACGGCTCGATCGGCTTCGCGATCGGGAACTTCGCCAACGAGATGTCGTCGCTCTACGTCTCGCAGAACCGGCGCACCCGCTTCGCCGACGAGTCGATCACCGAGGGGATCGGAGCGCCGACCCGCGCGTATCTGTCCTTCGGCCTGTTCTTCTTCGACTACGACCTGGACGGCCGGCTCGACCTCCTGCAGGCGAACGGGCACCTCGAAGAGGAGATCCAGACGGTCCAGGCGAGCCAGCACTACGTGCAGCCGGCGCAGCTCTTCTGGAACGCGGGGGCGGGGAGTCGTTCGACCTTCGTCGAGGTCGACCGGTCG